>NZ_JARESV010000015.1:0-190196 GCF_046026985.1 Paraburkholderia sp. RL18-101-BIB-B | reverse complement strand
AGCCGGATTCTTCCAGGCCTTTCTTGAGGTAGGCCGCTGTTTTCAGCTCGTCCTCGATCACCAGGATTCGCATCGGTTGCTCCGCGTGGGCGTTGACGGTGAAATCATACCGTCAAGCTCTCCGGCGGGTGATTACGATCCGGTAATGTTCACGCGCTCACCCCGGATTCGCGCCGGCCGTTTGCGACGAACCCTGCATGGTCGGCGCCAGAGCCCAGCCTGTTTCCCCCCGCATGCGGCGCCGCAGCACCGGCATACCGTAGTTTCTTCACCCGGCCGAACAGGCCGCGCGCCGCCCGCTGCAACGCGGCGTAACGACGGTGTTGGTGTCGAAGCGTCGGTATGCGCTCGTGCCGCCGCCGCGAGGGTTGCGACCTATTCGACGTTGTCCGCGACATCGGTCATACGGATCATGTGCGGTTTGACGACGTCGTCCTCGTCGTCATGGGTGTCCGTGGGCGGGTGGATCAAGGCCTCGAGCCGCGCCTTGGTCGCCAGAAACTCGGGCGACGTGACCTGCGAATAATCGCGTGGCCGCGACACCGGCACTTCGATCAGCTCCTGCACCTCGCCGGGATTCGCCTTCAGGACCAGGATACGGTCGGCGAGAAAAATCGCCTCGTCCAGATCGTGCGTAATGAACAGCACGGTCACGTCGATGTTGCGCCAGATATCGAGCAGGTGCGTCTGCATCTTCGCGCGCGTTTGCGCGTCGAGCGCGCCGAAGGGTTCGTCCATCAGCAGAATGCGCGGCCGGTTGGCGAGCGCGCGGGCAATCGCCACGCGCTGCTTCATGCCGCCCGACAACTGATGCGGATAGGCATTGGCGAATTTCGTCAGGCCGACCAGATCGAGCCATTGCAGCGCCTCGCGTTCCGCATGCAGGGTGCTGTGGCCGTTCATCTTCAGACCGAACATGACGTTCTTCTTGACCGTCAGCCACGGAAACAGCGTGTAGCCCTGAAACACCATGCCGCGGTCGGCACCCGGCCCCTGCACGGGCTTGTCGTCGAGCAGCACGCTGCCGCTCGTCTGCCGCTCCAGCCCGGCGAGAATGCGGATCAGCGTGGACTTGCCGCAGCCCGACGGTCCGATCACGCAGACGAACTCGCGCCGGTGCGTCTTGAAGCTGATGCCGTCGAGCGCCGTGCACTCGCCTTGCGGCGTCTCGAAGCGCTTGCCGAGATCGCGCACCTCCAGAATCACCTCGCGCGATTTCAGGCGGTCGAAACGCTCGCGTACCGCTTCGGACTGGATCAGGTACGACGGAATCGGTTGCGGATTTAACATGATGGAATCCTTTGAATGCGGTGCGGTGCGGTGCGGTGCTGTGCTTGCGATAGGCCGTGTCACGAAGCCGTCCACTACGCCTTGAGCGTGCGGTCCCACGGGAACAGCTTGCGGCCGAGCAAGGCCAGCACGAGATCGGTGCCGAGCCCGATGATGCCGATCATCATGATCGCCGCGTAGACGTTGTCGAAGTGCTCGTAGCGCGCCTGCTGCGTGATGTACCAGGTGATGCCGGAACTGGTGCCGACCAGTTCCGCCACGATCAGGTAGGTCCACGCCCAGCCGAGCAGAATGCGCTGGTCGCGGTACAGGTCGGGCAGGATGCCGGGAATCACCACATGGGTGAGCAGCTTGAGCTTCTTCGTGCCGAGCGTCATGGCGGCTTCGAACAGGCCGTACTCGAGCTTGCGGGTGGTGTTGGCCACGATCAGCACCTGCTGGAACAACGTGCCGATCACGATGATCGCGATCTTCGGGCCGTCGTAAATGCCGAGGATCGCCACCATCAAGGCGCCGAACGCGGGCGCCGGCAAGTAGCGGAAGAACTCGAAGAACGGCTCCTGCAGGCGGGCGATCGCGCTGTACGTGCCGCACACGATGCCGATCGGCACGCCGATCACCGACGACAGCACGAAGCCCCAGAAAATCACCTGAATGCTGTGCCACAGGCTCTGATGCAGCCACACGCCGTCGCGCGATGCGGGCGGCGTGGTAAACGCGGTGTAGAACGCGCGCAGCACTTCATGCGGCGCGGGCAGATACACCGGGTTGACCGGCTCGCCTGCCGGCAAGGCCGTATGGGCCTCGCGCGCGTGGGCGAGTTCGTCGGCGAACACCTCCTTGTCGACGCGCATGCCCGGCTGGAAATAGTCGACGCTGCCCGGGCTGTCGATCAGCACCTGCGGATGCCAGATGATCGGCACGTAGCTGACCAGACACCAGACGAGAAGCGGCAGCAGGAACGAGCCCGCCCCCAGCAGCCATTTGCCGCGCGCGGAGAGTTCGCGGCGCACCGCGAACCATTCGGTTCTGTCAATGACGGCCATGTGATTCTCCGGGGCGGACTGCGGTTGCGTCGTGGGCGAACGTCGGGACCGCGGCCCTTTCGTCGATTTTGTCGATTTCGTTGCTTTCGTCGAGCCACGCACGCGCCAGATCGAGCAGCATGGCGTCCTCGTGTGCGCGCGCGACGAAGGTCACACCGAACGGCAGCCCCGCGTGTTTGCCGACCGTGCAGACGCCGGCCGGCACCGCCAGCGCGGACAGGTCGAGCAGGTTGACGAAGTTCGTGTAGTAGCCGAAGCGCGAATTCACGCGGATCGGGTCCGCTTCCAGTTCGTCGACGGTGGCGGTCGTCGCCGAGGTCGGCGTGACGATGGCGTCGATCCGCTGCCAGACGTCGGCGGCCTGCATGCGCAGGAACGCGAGGCGGTCGAAGGCGGCGAACGCATCGGCCGCGCTCCAGCGCGCCGCGCCGCCGATAATCTCGCGGATCACCGGATGCAGCGCGTCGGGCTGCGTGTCGACGAACTCGCGGATCGCCGCGAGCCGCTCCGCCACCCACGGCCCTTCGTAGAGCAGCCGCGCGGTGGCGAGGAACGGCTCGAAGTCGATTTCGATCAGTTCGGCGCCGGCCGCACGCAAGCACGTCAGCGCGGCGTCGAAAGCGTGCGCGTACGAGGCGTCGCCGAAAAATTCGAGCTGGCTCGCGCGCGGCACGCCGAAGCGCACACCGCGCAGCGACGCTTGCGTGGCAAGCGGTGCGGATGTCTGCGGCGGCTGGAATTCGCGCGCATAGGGGTCCTCCGCCGTCACGCCGCGCGCGGCGTCGAACACGCACTGCGCGTCGCTCGCCGAGCGCGCGAAGATCGACACGCAGTCGAGCGATTTGCACGCCGGCACCACGCCGAGCGTGCTCAACACGCCCTTGGTCGGCTTCAGCCCGATCAGGCCGTGAAATGCGGCGGGCACGCGTCCCGATCCGGCCGTGTCGGTGCCCAGCGAAAACGCCGCCAGCCCCAGCGCGACCGATACCGCCGAGCCGGAACTCGAACCGCCCGACGCGTAACGCCGATCGAGCGCGTTGCGGCACGCGCCGTGCGGCGAGCGCTGGCCGGACAAGCCGGTGGCGAACTGGTCGAGATTGGTCTTGCCGATCGGAATCGCGCCGGCGGCGATCAGGCGCGCGACCACCGCAGCGCTGGCCGTGGGCGTGTACGCATAGGCGGGACACGCGGCGGTCGTCGGAATCCCCGCCAGATCGATGTTGTCCTTGATGGCGAACGGCACGCCGTAGAGCGGCAGCGTGTCCATGTCACGGCCTTCGAGCGCATCGGCGTAACGCATCATCTCAGCGCGGCTCAACGGGCGGATCCACGCGTGATGCGGGTCGTCGCCCGAGGTGCGGGCGGCAATCGCGTCCACCAGTTGCGCGGGCGTGAGACTGCCGGCGCGGTAGCGCGCCCGCAGCGCGGCGATCGACATGGACGGGAACAGATCGTCGGGTGATTTCATTTGCACGTAGCCTCCTCGGCGGCGTCCGCTGCAATGCCGGCGCGCATCACCATCAAACGTTGACCCGCGACGACCGCCGCGCCCTCCGCGCAGTCGATCGTTTCGATCACGCCGTCGCCGATCGCGGTGACGGAGATTTCCATCTTCATCGACTCGACGATCGCCACCACTTGCCCGTCGCTCACCCGTTCGCCTTTGCCGACCAGCAGCTTCCAGACGCTGCCCGACACGTCGGCGACGATGCCTTGCTGGCCGGCCGCAAGCGCGTCGTTCGCAGGGTTGCCGGCGGCTGCATCGCCATCCGTTTCGCCGACGTACTCGGCATGTCCGGCCGCGTTCCAGCGCTCGCGTTCCGCGTCGAAGGCGGCTTGCTGCGCGCCTTTGAAGGTGGCGATCGACTCGGCTTCGGCCTTCAGGAAGCGGTTGTACGCGCCGAGATCGAACATGGACTCCTCGATCTTCAGACTCGCGCGGCCCGCGATGAAATCCGTGCGCAGCTCGGCCAGTTCGGCCTCGCTGACTTCGTAGAAACGGATCTCATCGAAGAAGCGCAGCAGCCAGGGCTTGCCCGCCTCGAATTCGCGCGTCGTGCGATAGCGGTTCCACATCTGCACGGTGCGGCCGACGAACTGATAGCCGCCCGGCCCTTCCATGCCGTACACGCACAGATACGCACCGCCGATGCCCACCGCGTTCTCCGGCGTCCAGGTGCGCGCCGGGTTGTATTTGGTGGTGACGAGCCGGTGGCGCGGATCGAGCGGCGTGGCGACCGGCGCGCCGAGATACACGTCGCCCAGACCCATGACCAGGTAGCGCGCGTCGAACACGATGCGCTTCACGTCGTCGATACTATTCAGCCCGTTGATGCGGCGGATGAACTCGATATTGCTCGGGCACCACGGCGCGTCGGGACGCACCGATTGCATGTAGCGTTCGATCGCGATCCGCGTCGACGGGTCGTCCCAGGAGAGCGGCAGATGCACGATGCGGTTGGGCACGCGCATCGCGTCCACCGCGGGCAGCTCGCGCTCGGCTTGCTGCAGATGCGCGAGCAACGCGTCGTGCGATACCGCGCGCGGGTCGAAATGCACCTGCAGCGAACGGATGCCCGGCGTCAGATCGACGATGCCCGGCAAGCGGTGCGCGTCGAGCCAGTTCATCAACGCATGCACGCGAAAGCGCAGGTTCAGGTCGAGCACGAGCGGACCGTATTCGATCAACACGTTCTGATCGCCGGAGCGGCGATAGACCACGCCCGTGCCCTCGCCTGCGCCGGGATCGCGATAGAGGATGCAATCGTGGGCCGGCTCGCTCGCCTGCGTCGCGCGTTCCGCCGCCAGGACCGGCACCCGTTCGAAGCGCACCGTATCGCCGGGGCGCAGTTGACCGAGCTTCCACAACTCCTCACCCACCACGGTGACCGGACAGACAAAGCCGCCCAGGCTCGGACCGTCAGGGCCGAGAATCACGGGCATGTCGCCGGTGAAATCCACCGCGCCGACCGCATACGCGTTGTCGTGAATATTCGACGGATGCAGCCCCGCCTCGCCGCCGTCCGTGCGCGCCCATTGCGGCTTCGGGCCGATCAGGCGCACACCTGTGCGGCTGGAGTTGTAGTGCACTGTCCAGCGCGTGCCGTAGAGCATCGCGATGTCGTCGGGCGTGAAGAAATCGGGCGCGCCGTGCGGGCCGTCGAGCACGCCGAGCGTCCAGTCGTGCGTCAGCACCGGCACCCGCGCCGGATCCAGTTGCGCGCCCGCTTCGCCGCGGCCCGCGCCGTCGGCGAGATGCAGCACGTCGCCCTTGCGCAGCGCGCGCCCCGCGTGGCCGCCGAACTGGCCGAGCGTGAAGGTCGCCTTGCTGCCCAGATAGTCCGGCACTTGCAGACCGCCCTTGAGCGCGAGACACGCGCGCATGCCCGCGCCCGTCACGCCGCCGAGCTTGAGCACCGAACCCGCCGGCGCGCGTGTGACCTGCCA
This sequence comes from Paraburkholderia sp. RL18-101-BIB-B, assembly GCF_046026985.1. Lineage (NCBI taxonomy): Bacteria > Pseudomonadati > Pseudomonadota > Betaproteobacteria > Burkholderiales > Burkholderiaceae > Paraburkholderia > Paraburkholderia sp. RL18-101-BIB-B. The sequence continues at coordinate 184,413 of NZ_JARESV010000015.1, read as the reverse complement.
GAGTACGACCGCTTCGCCGTCGAGCGTGGCGGCAAGCGGCGCGCCACCCAGCACGAAGAGCGTCGCGGTGTTAAAGCGCAGCGTGGCGCCGACCATCGCGCATTCGAGCCCCGCGGCGTCGGCGGGATTGCCGAGCAGTTCGTTGGCGAGGCGGAACGACAGATCGTCCATCGGACCCGACGGCGGCACGCCGATGTCCCAGTAGCCGGTGCGCCCCGGCGTCTGCTGCACCGTGGTCTGCACGCCGCCGTCGAGCACGTCGATCGTATGCGGCGCGAACATGAAGCGCGACAGGAACGCGGTGGTCTGCTCACCACGCGCAAACGTCGCCGAGCCGGCTATGGCGCGCAGATAGTCGAGATTCGTCTCGATACCGTAGAGCTGCGTTTGTTCGAGCGCGGCACGCAACGCGGCAAGCGCGGCCTCGCGCGTCTCGCCTTTGACGATCAGCTTCGCGAGCAACGGATCGTAGAACGCGCTGATTTCCGTGCCGGAATCGACCCAGGTGTCGACCCGCGCGTCGGCGGCGAACGCGACATGCGTCAGCACGCCCGCACTCGGTTGAAACTGCTTGTGCGGGTCTTCCGCATACAGGCGCACCTGGATGCTCGCGCCCTGCGGCGCCGGCGCCAGCGTGTCGAGCGGCGCGAGTTCACCCGCGGCCTCGCGAATCATCCACTCGACCAGATCGATACCCGTGACTTCCTCCGTAACGCAGTGCTCCACCTGCAATCGCGTGTTCACTTCGAGGAAATAGAAACGGCGCGTGTCGGCATCGAAGACGAACTCCACGGTGCCCGCGGATTTGTACTTCACCGCCTGGGCGAGCCGCACGGCGCTCGCATGCAGCGCGCCTCGTTCCGCGTGTGTGAGTCCAGGCGCGGGGGTCTCCTCGATCACCTTCTGGTTGCGCCTCTGTACCGAGCAATCGCGTTCGCCGAGCGATATCACGCCGCCACGGCCATCGCCGAAAATCTGCACTTCGACGTGGCGCGCGTTTTCCACGAACTTTTCGAGGTACACGCCCGCGTTGGCAAAGTTCGCCTCGCCGAGCCGCGCGACCGACGCAAACACGCTCTCCAGTTGCACTGCGTCGCGGCACAGCGACATGCCGATTCCGCCGCCGCCCGCGGTGCTTTTCAGCATCACCGGATAGCCGATCGACTCCGCCTCGCGCAACGCCGTGCCCACGTCAGGCAGGAGCGCGGTGCCGGGCAGCAAGGCGACGTCGTTGGCTTGCGCAAGTTCGCGCGCCGTGTGCTTCAGGCCGAATTCGCGCATCTGCGCGGGCGTTGGGCCGATGAAGCGAATCCCGACGTCGTCGCACGCTTGCGCGAAGGCCGCATTCTCGGACAGAAAACCGTAGCCGGGATGCACGGCGTCGGCGCCGCACGCGCGCGCCGCTTCGAGAATCGCCGCGCTGTTCAGATAGCTCTGTGCCGCGAGTGCCGGGCCGATGCACACGGCTTCGTCGGCGAGCATCACATGCATGGCGTGGCGATCGGCTTCGGAATACACCGCGACCGACGCGATGCCAAGCCGCTTGAGCGTGCGTATCACTCGACAGGCAATCTCGCCGCGATTGGCGATCAGGACTTTGCGGAAGCTCATTGGGCGTCCCATATCGTCAGTCGCACGGGCGTCGGGTTATAGCCGTTGCACGGATTGTTCAACTGCGGGCAGTTCGAAATCAGCACCGTGACATCCATCTCGGCGCGCATCTCGACGTATTTGCCCGGCGCGGAAATGCCGTCCTCGAAAGTCAGTTTGCCGAGCAGCGTCACCGGCACGTTCATGAAGAAGTTGATGTTGCTGACGATGTCGCGCTTGTTGAGCCGCGTCCCCACGCCGCATGTGCAATGCGTGATCGCATGCAGGAAGCTGTCGCGGCAGCTATGCATGTAGCGCTTGTCTAGCGTGTAGCGCACCGTGTTGCTTTCGGCCGCGCAAGCGCCGCCGAGCGTGTCGTGGCGGCCGCACGTGTCGGCCACGATGCTCAGCATCGGCTTGCCGAGGTTCGACATCAGTACGCTGCCGGCGGACAGATAAAGATTGCGTTGCGCGCGAATCGTGTCCTGCGCGCTATAGCGTTCGAGCGGATCGGCGCTGTTATAGAACAGCGTGTCGACCGCCTGATTGCCTTCCAGGTCGAGAATGCGGAACACCTGTCCGCGCTTGACTTCGTGCAGCCACGGTTCGCCGGAAGGCAGCGTGAGGTCGTAGACCGCATGACGGAGTTCGAGCTTGCTTTCGATGATAGGCATCGCGGGTCTCCTTAAACGAACAGACGGTCGGTGTTGACAAAGCCGCGCCCGTTCTCGGGGCACGCCGAGCGGCAGGGGTCGTCGGCCGGTACGCAGGCGTCGGCCGCATACGCGCGGTACGCGATCAGCTTGACGGGCCTCGGTTCGTATTCGGATGAAGGGTCGAGCGGATGCGGCGCGCTCGAAAACACCGCGAGCGTATCCATTTCGAAGCGCAGATCGAACGCGGCGCCGGCCGGCGAATGGCCCACCACGAAGTCGAGCGCGCCGTCCTCGCCGATCGCGAGTTTGCTGAAGAAGTTGATGTTGGCGACGAGGTCGCGTGTGCCGAGCCCATGCTTCGCCAGTTCGAGCAACAGGCTGTCGCGGCCGTTGCGGATCATCGCATTGCGATGCTGCTGATAGCGGGCGACGCCGTATTTAGCGGCGAACAGTTCCGCGTCGCCGACGCCGCCGAGCGGATCGTGCCAGCCGAGCGTGTCGGCGGTAATCGAGGCCAGCACGCGGCCCATGTCCGAATAGAGCACGTGGCCGCGCGTCAGATGCGCGGTGTGCTGCGCCTTCAGCGTATCGGCCATGTTGTAGCGTTCGAGCGGTTCGTCGTGCCGGTAGAGCACGGCGGCCAGGTTCGCGCCGCCTTCGGTATCGACCACGCGCAACGCCATGCCACGGCGCAGCACGCCGGACCAGTGCGTGCCGGCGGGAATCACCGTTTCCCACGCCACATGCGGGATCGGTGCGAGTTCGACAGGGGATTGCGTCGACATGGAGGCTCCAGGGTATCGGTTGGGAATAAGCGTGAGAGGGCGATTGACCGACATCGCGACCTCCCGGGCTTTTATCCCTCCGTGGAGCCTCGCCGGCGCCTTGAAAGAAGGTGAACGGCAAGACCGGATTGCTCTCGGACCAGGCATCGTGCGCATGAAGCACTCGACCGGAACCCTAGCGATCCTGAAGATGATGCAAATTACTTCGCACCTCTCGCTGCGTAGCTAAGCGAGTTGTGTGCCAGGCTCATGTCGAGCATGCGGCAAGCGCGGCGTGGCAAGGGATTGGATGTGATGAGCGATTCAGTTTGCTAGGTGAGGGTCGGCGGCACGCGCACCAGCGTCGTTTGTGAATCCGCACCAGTTGAATGCGCCGGGCACCACGATTGGGCTCGATATGAGCGCGCGCGACACTGGCGATGGCTCTAGCCGATGGCATGGTGTGTGCGTATCGATGCACCACGTCCACCACCTTCATCACTCGACCATGCCGACGCTTGCCGCTATTCGACGCGCGCTGTACACCCTGATGTCGGCACGTTTCATCGAACTGCAAAAGCAGCAGCGCCGCTCGTAGTCAGAGCGGCGCTGTTGTCGTGACACTCAACCTTGGGCATCCAGTTCCGTGCTCGCATAGCGCGCCTGCTGGCCGAAGCTCGCCAAGGCCTTCGAACCGTCGGGCAACACCAACTCCCCTCGTTCGAGACGTTCCTTCAGATAGGTAAAGCTCTGCGCCGTCTGCGCGAACAGATGGTCGCCGGCCGACACGGGCGGATATTTCGCCACCGCTTCGGGCGTCGCGAACTGCTGCAGCGGTGCGACGATCGTGTGATAGTCGCAGGCAAAAAAGAGCGGGAACGAGTAGCGCTCCTCCCTCACTTTGCGCACGCGATGCGACGTCGCGACATAGGTCCCGCCTGTCCACACTTCCAGCATGTCGCCGATGTTCACGACGAACGCGTTCTCGACCGGCGGCGCATCGATCCACTCGCCCTCGCCGTTCATCACTTCAAGTCCGGGCGCGGTCGGCAACAGGATCGTGAAGCATTCGTAGTCGGTATGCGCGCCGATGCCGGGGCGGTCTTCCGCGGATGGATCGAGCGGATAGTGGATCAGGCGTAACTGGCTCGGCGGCTTGCGCAGATACTGGTCGAAGTGCTGTTCGGGCAAGCCGAGCGCAAGCGAGAAGCCGCGAAACAGGGCGCGGCCGAGTTCGAATGCCGCTTCGTAATAGCCGCCCACCGCCTCGCGAAAACCCGCTTGTTCGGGCCAGCTATTCGGGCCGAGCATCGGCGTGCCGGCGCGTACGTCGGGGTCGTCGGCGGGCAGTTCGCGGCCGGTGTCGAAGGCTTCCTTCCTGTCGCGCTTGCCGGCCGCGAAAACTTCCTCGCCTTCGGGCACGTAGCCGCGATGCGCGGCCGACTTGCCGATGTAGTAGCGCATCTTCCAGTCATGTTCGGCGGCGAAGAAGCGCTTGGCCTGCTCGATCAGCGCGCGCTGCTGTTCGCGTGATACCTGGTGGCCGGTGACATAGAAGAAGCCGGCCTCGCGTGCCGCGCGATCGAGTTCGCGCGCGGTCGCGAGGCGCTGGTTCTTGTCGTCGCTGAAAAGGCCGCTGACGTCGACGATGGGTAACTGCTGAAAACGGGTGTGGGTTTGGCTCATGAGAGGCGCCTACGCAAGCTGCGGGTTAGTGTGCGTTTGCCGTCCGCCGCGAACCTCACGGGCGGCGAGAAATGCAGCCAGATGGCGCCGTTCCTCGCGGCCCATCCATGTGTTGATCTCCCACAGATCGGCCACCGGCGCGTTCGTAAACGGCAGCGTGTGCAGATAGCCGTCGGGGCCGAACTCCGGCGTCATCGTCGTGACGGTGTAGCCCTGCTCGATCTGCGCGGTCCACAGCGCTTCCCATATGCGCTGATGCGAGGCGAGGCAGTCCGCGTACTCGGGCGCCGCCGGGTGCGGCACCTGCGGACCTTGCGGATAACCGACACGCCCATGCAGATGATGCGCATGCGGCGCCAGTTCGAGGATCGTGTCCCACTCGCTGTCGAGCAGCCGCTCGCACACCGACACCCAATGACTGAAGTCGCAGGTCAGCTTGAGCGCGGGCACGGCGCGCGCGACGTCGCGAGTGATCCACGGGTTGTAGAACGAGCGCCCGCGATGCGTTTCGAAGCTGCAGATCACGTCGTGCTGCGCGGCGATCTCCACGGCGCGCGAGAAAAAGTCCACCTGTACCGCCGCCGGCCACGCGTCACAACCGGCCATCACGTTGAAGAAGCGCGGTTCGAGTGGCTTGCCCCAGACGATCTTCTCCTCGAAGTCGCGCAGATGATCGGCCGGCGTCGCCGAACGCTCCGGCACATAGCTGCCGGCCGTCGTAATCTCCGCGATGAAACTAAAATCTTCGTCCGCGATGGCCTGCGCAAACGCATCTCGTGCCGCTCCGCCGGCCGGCACCGGCGCTTCGATGCCGTCGAAGCCGGCTGCCCGCACGAGCGGAGCGGCATCGCGAGGACCGCCGTCGAATCCCCAGAACGTTTTGAACAATTCGAATTTCATCGCCTCTCCATTTGCATGCAAAATTGCATGCAATAGTACACATGAAAAGCACGAATCAATAAACTATCGGAGCGTGGCCGCACATTATTTCCGCGCGCCCGATTTCCGGCTCAATTAGCACTTAAACTGTGCAGCCCTCCTCCTCGTGGTGAATCGATGAAGAAGAAAATTGCGCGTACCAAGGGGCAAGCCGTCGCGCGCGCCATTCTCGACATGGACTGGCAGTGGTCGGCGCATTTCGGCGATCTTGGCCTGAACGACCTGAACTACAGCGATCTGTTCTGCCGCATGTGGGTGGATCAGGACGACTACTTCGCCAAGACCGCGCTCTACGAATTCATGCCGGGCGTGAGCCGCCGCACCGCCGTGCGCTACGTGCAGGAGTTGATCGACAGCGGCTGGCTGCTGGAGACGAGTTCCGCCGCGGATCGCCGCATCAAGCAGGTGAGCCTCGCGGCCTCGATCGAGGAACGTCTGGAGCAGTTTCTTGCCTATGTGCATCAACGGTTTGCGGCGCTGGATTGACAGTGCCTACGCGGGACGTGGGGGTGAAGCGTCCGCATACCCTCCGTCGCAAATCCCGCTGGCATATTTCTCGCTAGATGTTTGACCGAGAGGTGCGGCAGCGTCGCATCTTAGGGATGCTAGGGTTCCGGTTCGCGAGAATGTCTGGTCCGAGAGCAGCCCGGTGCGCCGACTGGTTCGATGCAGGCTTCATTGCAAGCACGAACCGACGGCCGCACTACACGGCGGGACAAAAGCCCGGGAGATTGGCGATAGCAATGTCTATCGTGCCTCTCCGTGGCCGGTGTGTGTCTCCCGCAGTTTCCGCGCTTGATCGTAGCTTGCTCGCGGGAACCGGTCATGTTGTTTCATCGCGCAGTCGCCGCGCGGTCCAACTCAACAATCGCAATTGACCGGTCTCCTGGAGAAAACGATGAAACGCTTCGAATCCGTCCGCACTTCCCGTGCTTCACTCGCCTTGCCTGCCCGCTTCGCCTCGGCCCTTCGCGTGCGTGGCGCCCTCGCCACGGCCGCCGCCGCACTCGCTCTCGGTCTTACTGCGGGTCTTGCCGCAACGCCGGCGCAAGCGGCCGCGCCGCTCGCCATCGGCTATAGCGACTGGCCCGGCTTCGTCGCCTTCCAGGTCGCCATCGAAAAAGGCTGGTTCAAGGAAGCCGGCGTGGACGTCAATTTCCAGTGGTTCGATTACTCGGCGTCGCTCGATGCGTTCTCCGCCGGCAAGCTCGACGCGGTCGGCGCGACCAACGGCGACGCGCTCGTAACCGGTGCAAGCGGCGCGAAGAACGTGATGATCCTGCTGACCGACTATTCGAGCGGCAACGACATGATCGTCGCCAAGCCGCCGGTGCGCACAGTGGAAGGATTGAAGGGCAAGAAGGTCGGCGTCGAAATGGGCCTCGTCGATCACCTGCTGCTCGACACGGCGCTCGAAAAACACGCGCTGAAGGAATCGGACCTGACGCTCGTCAATGCAAAGACCAACGAATTGCCGCAGGTGCTCGCCTCGTCCGGCGACGTCGCCGCGGTCGGCGCCTGGCAGCCGAACGCGGGCGAAGCGCTCAAACGCGTGCCGGGCTCGCGGCCGATCTTCACCTCCGCCGACGCCCCCGGCCTGATCTACGACGCGATCACCGTCAATCCCGTCAGCCTGCAATCGCGCAAGGCGGACTGGGCCAAGGTGATCAAGGTCTGGTACCGCTGCGTGGCCTATATCAACGATCCGAAGACACAGCCGGACGCGGTCAAGATCATGTCCGCGCGGGTCGGTCTCACGCCGGCGCAGTATCTGCCCTTGCTGAAAGGCACGCATCTGCTTGACTCCGCCGCGGCCAGGAAAGCCTTCACCAAGGGCGACGGGCTCGACTCCGTGTACGGTTCGAGCGTGAACGCCGACAAGTTCAACGTGCGCAACGCCGTGTACAAACAGTCGCAGAATGTGAGCGCCTATATCGATCCGGCACTCGCCAACGCGCAGTAAGCGACCCGCCAGGCACGGCATCCATAACCGCTGAAATAGCCCGCAGATCCGAAACTGTTATTCTTGCGTCTCTCCCGACCGTCAACTGGTCGCCTGCCGCCTTCGGGCGGCACTCCAAGCGGCGCTTTTGCGCCCGACTTCCGAGAGACAGGAATTTGCATGTTCGGTTTTCTGCGCGGCTATTTTTCCAACGACCTGGCAATCGACCTCGGCACGTCGAACACCCTGATTTACATGCGCGGCAAGGGCATCGTTCTCGATGAACCCTCGGTGGTCTCGATTCGTCAGGAAGGCGGTCCGAACGGCAAGAAGATCATTCTGGCCGTCGGCAAGGAAGCAAAACAGATGCTCGGCAAGGTGCCGGGCAATATCGAGGCGATCCGCCCGATGAAGGACGGCGTGATCGCCGACTTCAACATCACCCAGCAGATGATCAAGCGCTTCATCCAGATGGCGCACGAGTCGCGTATGTTCGCGCCGTCGCCGCGCATCATCATCTGCGTGCCGTGCGGGTCCACTCAGGTGGAGCGGCGCGCGATCAAGGAGGCGGCGCATAGCGCGGGCGCCTCGCAGGTCTATCTGATCGAGGAGCCGATGGCCGCGGCCACCGGCGCGGGCTTGCCGGTGTCGGAAGCGACCGGCTCGATGGTGGTCGATATCGGCGGCGGCACGACGGAAGTGGGCGTGATCTCGCTCGGCGGCATCGTCTATAAAGGCTCGGTGCGCGTTGGCGGCGACAAGTTCGACGACGCGATCGTCAACTACATTCGCCGCAACTACGGCATGCTGATCGGCGAGCAAACGGCCGAAGCGATCAAGAAGGAAATCGGCTCCGCGTTTCCGGGCTCCGAGGTCAAGGAAATGGAAGTCAAGGGCCGCAATATGTCCGAAGGGATTCCGCGCAGCTTCACGGTGTCCAGCAACGAGATTCTCGAAGCGCTGACCGATCCGCTCAACCAGATCGTCTCGGCCGTGAAGATCGCGCTGGAACAGACGCCGCCGGAACTCGGCGCGGACATCGCCGAGCGCGGCATCATGCTGGCGGGTGGCGGTGCGCTGCTGCGCGATCTCGACCGGTTGCTCGCCGAGGAAACCGGCTTGCCGGTGTTCGTCGCCGAAGCGCCGCTGACCTGCGTGGTGCGCGGCTCGGGTATGGCGCTCGAACGGATCGACAAGTTCGGCGGGGCGTTCTCTTACGAGTGAGCCTGGCTCGCATCAGGAGATTCAAGCCGCTCACGACACGAAGGGCAGCTTGCTATCGCGCGCCGCGGCGAGCATCGACAGTGTGATCTTGCGCACTTCCAGCTTGCTCTGCGTGATATGCGCGCGCAGCAGAATGATGGCTTCGGTCAGGCGGTTGCGTTCGATCAGGTTGAGCATGGTGGCATGCTCGTCGTAAGTGGCGCTGGTGCGGTGCGGCTTCAGAAAATCGAGCCGCCGCACGATGCGGATGCGCTCGGTCACTTCGTTATGCACGCGCAGCATTTCCGCATTGCCGGTGGCGGCGACCAGTTGACGGTGAAAGTTTTCGTCAATGCCGAACATTTTCACCGGATCGCTCTCACGCAATTCCGGCGCGACGCACCAGATCGCTTTCAATTCCTCGACGGCCGCATGCGCGATATCGCCGCCCGCGCCGACCCGCTCCACCGCCGCGACTTCCAGCACGATGCGCAGATCGTAGAGCTGATCGAGCTGATCGAAATTGATCGGCGACACTTTCCAGCCGCGCCGGAAACCCACTTCCAGATAGCCTTCGCGTTGCAGACGGAACAGACCGTCGCGCATCGGCGTGCGTGATACGCCGTAGTGTTGCGCAATGCCGTTCTCCGAAAAACGGTCGCCGGGAAACAGGCGAAAGCTGAAGATATCGTTTTTGAGCTGCTGATAAACCTGCTCGGCGAGCGGGTTGGCCGCGGCCGGCGCGGCGGGCGTCTCCAGCAGATTGGTCGGGTCGTCGTTCATGATGCCAAGGTCCCTTTTTTCTTATTATCAGCGTTTCATGACTTGACGATAAGGCTCACGTGCGCGGGTTGCCCTGCTTCCACAAACCGCCGCAATGAGCGAATCGCACCTTCGGATACTTCGCGGTCATCTTCAGCACGTGCGGGTCTAAGTAGCCGAACGAGGTCGCGAAGATCAGCGTGGCGCCGTCCTGTTCGATCATCGCTTCCATCGTCTTCTGCACGGCGATGGTCTCGGGCACGTTCTCTTCTTCCACCACCTTCACGTCCGGCATCTTCTTGATCACCGCGGCGGCTTGCGCCTGTGCCTGGTTGTAGCCGTAGTCGCCACGCGCGCCGACGTAGATCTCGCCGACGGTGGTCTTCGGCGCGGCGAACACCGACTGGATGGGCAGAATATTGCCGAGCGTCGACAGGCTGGCGTTCTTGATGAAATGGCGGCGGCTGGTCATGGTGTCCAATTCCCGATCGAAGGTTAAAGAGCGCGGGTCCGGGGATCGGTTGACGTGTTTCACTTCAGGCTGGCGAGATACGCGAGCCAGCCGCCGAACGGCGTGATGTCGAGCGCGCCGCTGTCGTCATCCACGGCCGACGGCTCGCAGATGAAACCCTTCACGCTGTGGCCGTCGGCGAGTTGCAACGTGCCGATGCCGAGCGGCGCGGGCACGTCGGCGACGAATTGGCCGAAGGTGCGCAGCGGCACTTCCCATAGTTCGATGGCGATCGGCTGGCCTTGCTGCTGCGTCGCGCGCACGAGACCGGGTTTCGGCGGCTGCGTGTTGGCGAGCGCGTAGAGCTTGTAGCCGGGCGCGGTATGCGTCGCTTTCACGAAACGCGCGCCGGCTTCCTGGAGCTGCCAGTTCAACGGCTGGCCGCGCAGATGCGCGCCGACCACCGCGAGGGTGATGGTGGGCTCCTGGAACGGCAACGGCTGGATGAGCGTGGGCGTTGCTGCTAACGCCTCGGCGGCATTCGCGAACAAAGCCTGAATCCGCGCGCCGAGTTCGGCGAGACGGCGGTCCGCGCCACTCGGTGCGATCAGCGTGACGCCGGCCGGCAAACCGTCGCTGCGCCGCTGGCACGGCACGGCCAGCGCGCACAGATCGAGCAGGTTGACGAAGTTGGTGTAGTAGCCGAGCTGGCTGTTCAGTTCGACGGGATTGGCCTGCACGTCGGCGATCAGCGGATGCGTCGGTGTAGTGGGCACGATCAGGATATCGATCGTGTCGAAGAGCGCTTCGGCGTGCCGCTTGAGATCGGCCAGCGCGTACTGGCCATTGAAGGCATCGGCGGCGCTGAACTGCTCAGCCTTGCCGATCACTTTGGCCACGACCGGGTCGATTGCTTCGTGATGGGTTTCAAAGAATGTGCCGAGCGCCGCGCGCCGTTCCGCGACCCACGGGCCGTCGTAGAGCAAGGCGGAAACGGCCTTGAGCGGTTCGAAGTCGATCGCTTGCGTCGGCAGATGGAGATGTGTCGTGAGCGTGTCGAGTGCGGTTGAAAACGCCCGGCTCGCTATGGCGTCGCCGTAAAACTCCAATCGTTCCGGCACGCCGATGCGCGGCGCCGAACGCAGCAGGCCAAGGCTCGGCACCTTGCGCGAGTAGCCGTCGAGCGCATCGAAGCAGGCGATTTCGCGGAGCACGCGCCAGGCATCGTCGACGTCGTGGGCGAACACGGAGATCGTGTCGAGGCTTCGACACGCAGGCACCACGCCGCGTTTGCTGACCAGTCCCAGCGAAGGTTTCAGACCGACCAGACCGTTGAATCCCGCCGGCACACGACCCGAACCCGCGGTGTCGGTGCCGAGCGAAAACGCTACGCAACCCGCCGCTACCGCGACCGCGGAGCCCGCACTCGAACCACCCGACACGCGCAGGGGCGACTCAGTGTGCCGCACGGCGCCATACGGCGAACGCGTGCCGACCAGGCCGGTGGCGAACTGATCGAGATTGGTCTTGCCGATCAGGATGGCGCCGGCGTCGATGAGCCGCTGCACGGCGAAGGCCGATGTGTCCGGCGTATAGCCGAAGGAGTCGCAAGCGGCCGTGGTCGGCAGGCCGGTTACGTCGATGTTGTCCTTGACCGCGAACGGCACGCCGAACAGCGGCATCTGTTCGAACACGGCGCTGCCCTGCGCTTCGTATAACGCTTCGAGCGCTTTCGCGCGGGCCTGCACGTCGGCTGTCGGCACGCGCAGAATCCAGACTTCCGGCCGGTCGATGGCATCGATCTGCGCTAGCGCCGAGGTCACGGCTTCGGTCGGCGTGAGGCTGCCCGCGGCGTATGCCGCGAGTAGACCTTTGACCGTCATGGGTGAGGAAATGGGCACCTGTTTTTCCTTGAGTTCAATCTTGAATACAAGTTTGGACTCAAATTAGCAGGAGCTATGCCAGTTGCTTATTTGATCGCGGAAAATCGGTTCAAAGCCGAGCCGGACGGCGCTTCACTGCTTCAGTCACAGTGGCCGTGCCGCGCTTGAAACGACGCCGCGCCGCGCTGCCGATGGTGCAGCGCTCACCAACTCGGGGCTCACGCGCCCTGGATTCGCGCCGACGCGCGCATCGGGAACGCCGGCTGCGACGCGACGGCCATGATGAACGCACGCACCTTTTCGCGCGCCTCGTTTCGTGATCTTGCCGCTTACGCGTATGACCGAAGCATTCGCGGCACGCGAGCGCAACGAATCCGACGAATCAACGCGGTTCGCCGCGCGGGCCGAATCGCCAGGCGCGCAGACATCGCGCAATGTGTTTAGCGTTTGCAAAGCGCGCTGGCCCACGTGCGATTCGCGGCTCACATCATCTAACAATTGGCGGTCTATACTCGCGGCACCTTCCGGCGAACCTTCAGTAGCGGAGCTTCGATGCACAATCCAAATCCCGCCGGCACCCACGGCGGCATGGTCACCAGTCCTCATGCGTTAGCCAGCGAGGCCGGCCGCGATGTCTTGCGCGCGGGCGGCAATGCCATCGAAGCCGCCATCGCGATCGGCGCGGCGCTGTGCGTGACGTACCCGCACTTCACGGGCCTTGGCGGCGACGCCTTCTGGGTGATCGGCGACCGGCAAGGCACGTTGCGCACGTTATCGGGCATCGGCCAGGCCGCGGCGCAACTGCCGGCGTTCAACGGCGCGATCCCGTTGCGCGGTCCCGCGTCCGCGATCACCACCGCCGCGACCGTCGATACATGGAATCAGGCTTACGAAATCAGCCAAAGCGTTTGGGGCGGCATGCAGTCGTGGTCGTCGCTGTTCGACCGAGCGCACGAGCTTGCCGCTGACGGCTTCCCCGTCACGCCGTCACAGCATTTCTGGCAAACCATGCGCGCCGACGAATTGCAGGCGTTGCCCGGTTTCGCGGCAACTTTCGCGCCGCATGGCCCTATTCCCGCGATCGACGAGCGCTTCGTGCAACCGGCGCTGGCGAAAAGCATCGAGCGCATTGCGCGTTTCGGCGCGCGCGAATTCTATGAAGGCGACCTCGCTGAGCGAATTGCCGATGGTCTCCGGCAAGCCGGTTCGCCACTCACTGCCAGCGACCTCGCCCGCACGCATGCGCGCAACGAAGCGCCGCTGCGTGTCGCTTATCGCGGCGGCGAACTGGTGAGCCTGCAGCCGCCCACGCAAGGCGTGACGACCTTGCAGATCATGGGCACGCTGCAGCGCTTCGATCTTGGATCGATTCCGGAAGGCAGCGCCGATTACTATCACCTGCTGGTGGAAGCCGTTAAATGCGCGTTCGTGGATCGTGACCGCTTCGTCTGCGATCCCGAGTTCAACATCGTGCCGGTCGAAGAGATGCTCTCGCCCGCCACGCTCGACGCCCATGCCCGCTCGATTCATCAACGCAAAGCACGCGCATGGCCGCATGTGTTCCGTCCGGGAGACACGGTATTCATCGGCGCGACGGATCGCGAAGGCCGCAGCGTGAGCGTGCTGCAAACGGTTTACTTCGACTGGGGCAGCGGCGTGGTGGCGGGCGACACCGGTATTCTGTGGCACAACCGCGGAGCGTCGTTCAACACGAATCCCGCGCATCACAACGCCGTGCAGCCGGGCAAGCGGCCGTTCCATACGCTCAACCCCGGCATGTATGTGAAGGACGGCCGTCCGCAACTGCTGTTCGGCACGCAAGGCGCGGACGGTCAGCCGCAAACGCTGGCCGCGATTCTCACGCGGCTGATCGACTACGGCATGGACCCGCTGAGCGCCCTCGCGCGCCCGCGTTTTCTGCTCGGCAAGACCTTCTCCGACACGCGCGATGCATTGAAACTCGAAGCGGACGCCGGCGCTGACGTCTTCGCTGCGCTCGCCGCACGCGGACATGAAGTGAGCGCGATCGATGCGCAAAGTCCGTTGGCGGGGCATCCCGGCGTGATTCGCATCGAGGCGGACGGGTCGGCGACGGGCGCGCACGATCCTCGCAGCGATGGCCGGGCGCTCGCTGTTTGATGCGATGGGCGGCAACGCGTCACTCTAACGTGAAGCGATCCCGCGTCGTCACATAGTCGCTCGCGCCGAAACGGCCCACCGGGAAATAGTGTTGCAAGCGCACGCGCCACGTTTGCGTGTCGATCAACTCGTCCCGCGCGTGCAGCCGGTGCACGCGTCCAATGAAAATCTGCCGGCTCGTCGTCTCCAGCGTCTCCCATGTCGTGCACTCGAACGCGACCGGCGCTTCGGCGATGCGCGGCGGCTTGACATGCGAGCTCGGCACCGGTGTCAAGCCGACCTCGGCAAGCTCGCTCACATTCGGCGGTAACCGTTCTCCGCAGCGGTGCATTTTCCCGGCAATGGCTTCGTCCGCGAGATGCACCACGAACTCGCCGGTGCGCACGATATTTACCGCCGTGTCCTTCAGCGTGCCGTCGGCCACGCGGTTGACGCTGATCATTACGATCGGCGGCTCCTCGCCGAGCATATTGAACATCGAGAACGGCGCGGCGTTGATCGTGCCGTCCGCGCCGAGCGTGGTGACGAGTGCGATCGGACGCGGCACGATCAGGCTCGCCATCAACTTGTAACGTTGGTATTCGGTGATCGCTTCGAAGTCGATTTCCATGTCCGCCGCCTAGTTGGGAGTCGCTGATGCGGTGATGCCGAGCAACTGGCCGAGGCTTTTTTCGCCGCGCATCCGCGAGGTTTCGATGCGTTCTTCGAGGTCGCGCAGATGCGCCTCCATATGCGCGATCGCGCCCGCTGCATCGCGCGCCTCGATGCAATCGACGATTGCCGCATGCTCCGCGTGTTCGCACGGCGCATGCCCCGGCGGTTCATACACGCCGACGATCAGCGAGCAGCGCGAGACCAGTTCCTTCAGATAGTTTTGCAGAATCGAGTTGCGCGCCAGCGCGGCGATGCGCATATGAAAACCGCTGGCGAGCGTCGCCCACGAAGGCTGGTCGAAGCGATGCATCGCTTCATGTTCGCTCGCGAGCTGTTGACGCAATGTCTTGATGTCTTGGGCGTTCGCGCGCTGCACGGCCAGCTCGACCAGCATCCGTTCGACGGAGCGCCTTGCTTCGAAGATCTCGCGCGTTTCCTCGGGCGTGGGTTCGGCGATCACTGCGCCCTTGTTCGGCCGCAACACGACGATGCCGTCATACGCGAGCTTTTCCAACACGCGTCGCACCACCGCGCGGCCCACGCCGAACAACTGGCACAACTCGGGCTCTGGCAGCTTCGTGCCCGGCGTCAGACGATGATTCAGCACGCCGTCGAAAATCGACTGGTAGATGCGTGCGTCTTGATCCGCGTCGTCTTTCACGACTTTCTTTGCGGTGGCCACGCCGGCTTTCGGGCTCACGCAATGGCCGGGCGCACGATACCGTCCCGCTCCAGCACGTCCATATAATTCGCAATCGCGCCCGGCGTGGTGATCCACGCGTCGCCTCGGGCGCGTGCCGCGGCGATATGTTCGAGCGCGCGGCGCAGATGCCGCAAGCGATACGGCTGCCCGACCAGATACGGGTGCAGTGCGATGCCCATCACGAGTGCCTGCGGCTGCGCGCCGCGATTGGCCTGTTCGAGCATCTCGTCGAACTGGTCGATGATCATATCGGCGAAGGCACGGCCATCCATATGGCGGCCCACCATCATCGGCAGATCATTGAGTTCCTGCGGATATGGGATCGACCACAGCGGTGCACCGCGCGTGGCCATTCGCACGGGACGATCGTCGTGACACCAGTTCAGCGTATAGCGATAGCCGGTCTCGGCGAGCAGATCAGGCGTCAAGTGCGACTCCGAAATCCACGGCGAAAGCCAGCCGTGCGGCGCTGTGCCGGACACTTCCGCGATCCGTTCGCGGCAATGCAGAAGCAGCTCACGCTCGCTGGTTTCGTCGAGATCGCTCTGGCGATGCGCGTTCGTGTGGCCGTGGCCGATCAGTTCGTCGCCGCGCGCCGCGCAGGCCGCGATCAACTCCGGGCAATGATCGTAGAGCGCGGTGTTGATGAGCGTGCCCGCGGGCAACTCAAGTTGATCGAACAGTTCGATGCAGCGCCACGCACCGACGCGATTGCCGTACTCCCGCCAGCTATGGTTCAGCACATCCGGCTGCGGCGAGACCGGACCGAGCGCGGCGCCGAGCCCTTCCCCAAAGGCAAAGTGCTCGATGTTGAAGCCCA
The DNA here is from genome assembly GCF_046026985.1 of Paraburkholderia sp. RL18-101-BIB-B. Classification (NCBI taxonomy): domain Bacteria; kingdom Pseudomonadati; phylum Pseudomonadota; class Betaproteobacteria; order Burkholderiales; family Burkholderiaceae; genus Paraburkholderia; species Paraburkholderia sp. RL18-101-BIB-B. The sequence goes on along the minus strand of NZ_JARESV010000015.1, from coordinate 168,221 downwards.
GGTAAACCGCGAGGCCGCTGCCGCCAGGCCAGCGGTACGCGTCGCTGTCGGTGATCGGGCGGTACGCGAAGCGGCCATGCGTGGCGAGCAATTGACGCGCGCGGTTCTCTGCAGCGGGCATGTTCCGTGTGTCGTTCATTTGAAGAAGCAGTGGGTGAGGAAAAGCGCCGGGCCGCGGCAGCGCATGAACCGGAATGGCCAGTTCATGCCCCGCGACGGACGCGGCACGCACCGTGATCGCGCAAAAAGAATCGTTGAAATCGCTAACGATCGACGCTGCGGATCGTTTGCAATATGTGAGCCAACTCGTAGACGTTAAGCACACCGGCGCGTCGGCAATTCGTCAACCTCGCGATGCGAACGATGGCACATGTCTTGCATTTGCTTGGCGTCGATCAGGCGCGGCATTGGTTTTCGTGCGCCTTGCTCTGCGTCGCTTCTTCGCCGCTTCTTCGCCGCTTTTTCGTCGTTCACGAGGACACCTCTTCATGATTCAGCCTGCTTCAACGGTGCTCGAAACCAAAGCCGCCGACATCGAACTGGTGCACGTGTCGAAGCAATATGGCGACTCGCTCGCCGTCGACGCGATCGATCTGCGCATCGCCGGCGGCCAGTACTGCTGCCTGCTCGGGCCGTCGGGATGCGGCAAGACCTCGACCTTGCGCATGATCGCCGGGCATGAATCGGTCACCGAAGGTGACATTCTGATTGCCGGCCGCAACGTCACGCGCGCCGAGCCCGCTGCTCGCGGCACGGCCATGGTGTTCCAGAACTACGCGCTGTTTCCGCATCTGAGCGCGCTCGACAACGTCGCGTTCAGCCTGAAGATGCGCGGCATCGCCAAAGACGTACGGCGCAAGCGCGCCGCTGAGTTGCTCGAACTGGTCGCCATGTCGGCGTATGGCGAACGCAAACCGGCGCAGCTATCCGGCGGCCAGCAGCAACGTGTCGCGCTCGCCCGCGCACTGCTGAATCAGCCGGGCTGCCTGTTGCTCGACGAACCGCTCTCCGCGCTCGACCCGTTCCTGCGCGTGCAAATGCGCGCCGAACTCAAGCGCTGGCAGAAGGAACTCGGCATTACCTTCGTGCACGTTACGCATTCGCAGGAAGAAGCGATGGCGCTGGCCGATCTCGTCGTGGTGATGAGCCATGGCCGTATCGAGCAGAGCGGCACACCGCACGAAGTGTTCAATCGTCCGCGTACCGAATTCGTCGCGCGCTTTCTCGGCGGCCACAACGTCTTCAATACCAATGGCCGGTCTTTTACCGTGCGCGCCGATCATCTGCGCGTCGTGCCGCATGGCATTACGCCGGTGCAGACCGCGAGCGGCGACAACGGCTTGACGCGCATCGGCGGCGTGCCTTGCACAGTGCGTGAAGCCGAGTATCAGGGCACGCATCTACGCGTGACGCTCGATCCGCTCGACGGCTCGCCCGAACTGGTCTCGCTCGTGAGCGACGGCGATTACGACCCGGCGCGGCTCGGTCCCGACGCGCGCGTGGTGGTCTGGTGGGAGGAGCGGGACGCGCATCCGCTCGCAGCCTGAGTATTGAATTTCGCGCATCAGCCAGGCGATAAGCGACATCAACGAACGTCAAACGAACGTCAACTGAGGAGAAAGCAATGAGTGAAGCGAACGAAAGCCCGGCAGCGGCCGCAACGGATGGGAAGGAAAAAGGCCTGTCGCGCCGCACGTTCATCAAGGGCGCGGTGGCGGCGGCCGGCATTGCCGGTTTTCCGTACGTGCACGCGCAGGAGAAAATCACGTTGCGCTACCTCGGCACGGCGGTCAACCAGAGCGCCGACATCGCGAAGAAATTCAAGGAAGACACCGGCATCGAGATTCAATACGTGCCGGTAACCACCGACGACGTCGCCAAACGCATCATCACCCAGCCGAACTCGTTCGACATCGTCGACACCGAATACTTCGCGCTCAAGAAGCTGATTCCGGCGGGCACGCTGGCCGGCATGGACGCAAAGCGAATCAAGCTCGCCGACAAGATCACGCCGGTGCTCACGCGCGGCGAAGTCAACGGCAAGAAGATCGGCGATCAAGGCACCGCGCCGAAGAAGGTCATGTTTCTCACCGGCCCGCGTTCCACGGAATTCTCCGCCACGCCCACGGAATGGATGACGCTGATTCCCACGACATACAACGCGGACACGCTCGGCATTCGGCCCGACCTGATCAAGCGGCCCGTCGACAGTTGGGCGGAGCTGCTCAATCCGCAGTTCAAGGGCAAGGCCGCACTGTTGAACATCCCCGCGATCGGCATCATGGACTCGGCCATGGCGATCGAGGCGATGGGTCACATGAAATACGGCGACAAAGGCAACATGACCAAGGCCGAGATCGACCAGACCATCAAGATCCTGATCGAAGCAAAGCGCGCCGGCCAGTTCCGCGCATTCTGGAAGGACTTCAACGAGAGCGTGAACCTGATGGCCTCGGGCGAAGTGGTGATCCAGTCGATGTGGTCGCCTGCCGTGACGAAAGTCCGCACCATGGGTGTCGCCTGTAAATTCCAGCCGCTCAAGGAAGGTTATCGCTCGTGGGCGTCGGGCTTCGGTTTCCCGCGCTCGTTGCAAGGCAAGAAGCTCGACGCCGCCTACGAGTTCGTCAACTGGTTCCAGGACGGCTGGGCGGGTGCGTACCTGATGCGTCAGGGCTACTACTCGGGCGTGCTGGAGACCGCGAAGACGCACATGCAGCCCTACGAGTGGGACTACTGGATCGAGGGCAAACCGGCCGCGCAGGACATCAAGGCGCCGGACGGCCAGTTGCTCGAAAAGACCGGCACCGTGCGTGACGGCGGTTCGTACAACCAGCGCATGGGCGCGATTGCCTGCTGGAACGCGGTGATGGACGAGAACATCTACATGGTCCAGAAGTGGAACGAGTTCATCGCGGCTTGATCGGCGCCGTGGTTCGATATGACAGCCGGCACGCGACACGCCGGCTGTCACCACCTGTCCGAATTAACGCATAGTCATTCCTTAGAAACATGCCCATGGCAACGATCGACCTTCCCTCCCACGCGCAGGACGAGCCCGTCAAACACCGCCGAGCGCCGGCGTGGTTACAGGCGACGCCGCTCTCGCTGACCTTCCTGCTGTTTTTCATCGTGCCGCTGGTCATCACGCTGATCGTCAGTTTCTGGGACTTCAACGAATACCAGATCATTCCTGCATTTACGTTGAAGAACTACGCGGCGATCTTCAACGGCTGTTCGTCGCTGACGGATGTCTGTGTCACCTTCAAGACGTACTGGTCGACGCTCAAGTTCTGCGCGATCGTGTGGGCGGTGACCTTGCTGCTGGGGTTTTCGATCGCCTACTTCCTCGCGTTCCATGTGCGCACCACGAGCATGCAGACCGTGCTGTTCCTCGTCTGCACGATTCCGTTCTGGACTTCGAACGTGATCCGCATGATTTCGTGGATGCCGCTGCTCGGGCGCAACGGTCTCGTGAATCAGGCCCTGCTCGGCGCGCACATGATCGATCAGCCGCTGGAATGGCTGCTGTATTCGAACTTTTCGGTGGTGCTCGCTTTCGTTCACCTCTACACGTTCTTCATGATCGTGCCGATCTTCAACGCGATGATGCGTATCGACCGCTCGCTCCTCGAAGCCGCGCGCGATGCCGGTGCGAGCGGCTGGCAAGTGGTGCGCGATGTGGTCCTGCCGCTGTCGAAAACCGGCATCGTGATCGGTTCGATCTTCGTCATCACAATCGTGATGGGCGATTTCCTGACCGTCGGCGTGATGGGCGGCCAGCAGATCGCGTCGGTGGGCAAGATCATTCAGGTGCAAACCGGCTACCTGCAATTTCCCGCAGCAGCCGCCAACGCGATCATGCTGCTCGCCGTGGTGCTGATGATCGTGTGGGGTTTGACGCGGGTCGTCGACATTCGCAAGGAGCTATGAAGATGCAGGCCATTCGCGTCAAACATCGGGAGCGCCGTCCGGCGAGTTTCTACTGGCTCGCGCTGCTGTTCGGCCTGTTCGTGCTGTTTCTGTACGGACCGGTGATCACCATTTTCATTCTGTCGTTTCAGGGCCCCGAGGGCGGCCTCACGTTTCCGATGCGAGGTGTGTCGCTGCACTGGTTCGCGATGCTGCGCGACGGTGTGGGCGATGTCGACATCTGGGGCGCGTTCGGGCGTTCCGTGCGGCTCGCGTTGACCGTCACGGTGCTGACGGTGCTGTTTTCCGTCGCGGCGGGCCTCGCGTTTCGCCGAAAATTTCGCGGCGATACAGCGGTGTTGTATGTCTCCGTGGCCAGTCTGATCATGCCGTCCATTATCGTTTCGCTCGGCATCGGCCTGACGTTCCGTCTGCTGGATAACGGCGTGAAGTACTTCGCCTCCGCGTGGGGTTATCAGTCTTTCGCTGACAGTTACACCACTTCGATGGGCCTCTTCACGTCCGCACTCGGCGCACATCTGACATGGACGCTGCCGTTCGGTTTGCTGGTCATGTTCGCGGTGTTCAACCGCTTCAATCCGGCTTACGAAGAAGCATCGCGCGATCTGGGCGCAACGCCGTGGCAGAGTTTCCGGCACGTGGTGCTGCCTATCATCGGTCCGTCGGTAGTGGGCGTCGCCATGTTCGGCTTCACGCTCTCATGGGACGAGATTGCCCGCACTTCCCAGGCGATCGGCGATCAGAACACTTTGCCGCTGGAGTTGCAGGGCCTCACCACGTCGGTGACCACGCCGGTGATCTACGCGCTGGGCACCATGACGACGGTGTTGTCGTTGACCGTGATGGGCGTGTGTCTGCTTGCCGTGCGATTGCTGGCGCGCAGGCGCGCAGTGGCAGGATTGAAATAAGCCGCGCGCCTTGCCGTGGCAAGCGCCTGGACCATTTCACTCCTGCTGCTAAGAATCGGCCAAATACTTGGTTGCTAGCACCCTGCCGCGTCCCTTACCGTTCTCTGATTGCGCCTCACGCGCACCCCGTTTCGGAGAACCCATGTCCCCAGTTCAATCAACGAATCCCGATCACAGCATCGCCGACGCCGCGCAACTTTTCGGCGACGACCCGCTGACCCGTCGCTTCGCGCCGGTTTTCGCGCGTATCGCCGAGGGCGCAGTCGAACGCGAGCAGCATCGCGAACTCGCTTATGCGCCCGTCGAGTGGCTGCGCGAAGCGGGCTACACCAAACTGCGCGTGCCGAGGCAATACGGCGGTGAAGGCATCTCGCTCGCGCAGTTCTTCGCGCTGGTGACGCGCCTGGGCGAGGCGGATTCGAATCTGCCGCAAATCCTGCGCGTGCATGGTGGCTTTATCGAGTCGCTGCTGGAACAAGACGACGAATCGCTGCGCGACCGCTGGCTCACGCGGATTGCGCAAGGTCAGATCGTCGGTGGCGCGGTGTCCGAGCGCACCAGCGTCACCAACAACAGCGTGCGTCTCACGCAAACCAACAGCGCATGGCATCTGGACGGCGAGAAGTACTACACCACAGGCACGCTCTACGCGGACTGGGTGGATGTCACCGCGCACGACGGCCAGAGCGACGTGCGTGTGCTCGTCAAAGCCGACACGCCGGGCCTCGAACGCATCGACGATTGGGATGGTTTCGGGCAACGGCTTACGGGTAGCGGCACGGCGCGCTTCACGCATGTGCCGGTTTCGCACGACAACCTCTACCGTCGCTATAACGCCTCCGAGCCGCGTCGCAACAGCCTGCTCACGGCTTACTACCAGGCGCTGCATGTCGCGAATCTCGCGGGGATCAGCCGCGCGGCGTTGCGCGATGCGGTCGCGTTCACGCAAGCCAAGACCCGCACGTTCGGTGTTCCGGGCGAATCGAGTCCGCGTGACAATCCGCTCGTGCATCGCGTGGTCGGCCGTCTCGCGAGCCTGGCTTACTCGACGCAGAGCATCAGCGCGTCGCTCGCGCGCGCCATCGACGATGTCTCGGTCGCGCGACAGGAAGGCCGCACCAGCGAACAGACATACATCAACCTGGACATCCAGACCTTCCAGGCGCAACAGATCGCCATCGAGCAGACGCTCCAAGCCGCAACGCTACTGTTCGAAGTGGGCGGGGCGTCAGCGACCAGCGAGGCGCGTCGCTTCGATCGCTACTGGCGCAATGCTCGCGTGCTGGCGTCGCACAATCCCGTGATCATTCGCGAGGCCGCGATCGGTGATTTTTACCTGAACGGCAAGGCGCATAGCGAGCGCTTCGGTGTGGCGCGGCAAGCGGCATCGGCGACGGAACTGGCCGCGGCACCGGCATAAAGACCATCATCGCGCGACCGGAACGCGGGTCGCCGGCTTCATGTGGCACAGTATCGTCAGATGCATGCGCTAAGCTTGCGCAACCGAACAGCCCTGACGAGCAACATGAAGAATCTGCCTGCCTACGAGCCGCCGGTCGACGAGAACCAGCTTCTGCTGAAATGGATCCGGCGCGCGCGCGAATCCCAGATGAGCCATTACGACATGGCCGACCTGCTGTCGGCGCGCGACCGCCAGGTCGGCTGGCTGGTGACCGCCCTCACCGCTTTCGTCGGCACGGCGGTGTTCGCATCGCTGAATTTGTCCGCGGTTTCGCCGGGACTCAGGATTTTCATCGGCTTCGTGAGCGTGACGGCCGCGGTCTCGGCCGCGCTGCAAACGTTCCTGCGCTACGCGGAGCGCGCCGAAAAGCATCGTGCGGCCGGCGCGCGCTATGGCGCGGTGCGCCGCAGGCTCGAAGCGATTTTCGCGGGCGATGCCGATGCGCGTGACGGCCACTACCTCACCGCGATCCGCGACGAGCTCGACCGGCTCGCCGAAGATTCGCCTAACGTGCCGCCGCGCGTTTTCTATCGCACGCAGCGGACGCTGTCCGCGGATCGGCAGCGCAACCGCGACAACTAATGCGTGAATTCAACGCGTGGCGGACACCAGCATTATCATCGGGCGTTCGCGTTCTTCCGCGAGTTCGGGGCGCGCGGCGAGGTCCGCCTCCGTTGGTCCCCACTCGTCGACATGGGCAATCGTGAAGCCCGCGCCGATCAGATGATTGAGCAGCGTGCCGATGGTGCGGTGCTGCTTGACGACGCCCTCGGCCAGCCAGTTGCTGACGCGCGGGCCTTCCAGTTGATAACTGTCGATCGGCCACTGTTTGCGGCCATTCGCGTCGATTGACCAGCCGGGCTGCTGTGGCGCCATGAAGATCGGATGCTCAATCGAGAACACCAGCCGCCCGCCCGGCACCAGCGCGCGATGCACGTGGTCGAGCAAGCCGCGCAGATTTTCGATGTAGTGAAACGCGAGCGAGCTATACGCGAGATCGAAGGCTGCCGGCGACAAGTCGAGCTGTTCGAGATCGGCGCGCGCATACGTGAGAGCCGCATCGCTCGAACCCGCGCGGGCGCGTTCGAGCATCTTCTCCGATACGTCGACGCCGAGCACCGAGACTGCGCCCGCCTCACGCGCCCAGCGGCAGAACCAGCCATAGCCGCAGCCGAGATCGACCACCCGCAAGCCGTGCATGGGCGGCAGCAGCGCGCGCAAAGCCGGCCATTCGGGCGCGCCGGCGAGCCCCTGTTGCGAGCGGCCCAATTGGCTGTAGTTCTCGAAAAAGGCCGGATCGTCGTAAATGTTTTGCGTCATGGTTGACGGCTTTATTCGCCTGCGGTGAGGTCGCTGGCGTCGATCCCCAACTCCGCTGCCATGCGGCGGACTACGGCCTGCAGCCGGCTGACTTCATCCGCGAGACGCTTCTGTTCGGCCTTGACCGCTTCGAATGCGGACAGCGGCACCGAATCGTCTTCCTCACCCGGCTGCGCCAACTCGCTTGCGCTCACTTCACCGCACAGCAGATGCGTCCAGCGGTTTTCGCGCTCGCCCGGCACGCGGGCAAGTTTCACGACGCGTGGCGGGTCGTTGGCCGCGAGTTCGTCGAGAAATGCCTCGACCGACGAGATATCCGCGAAGCCATGCAGACGCGCGCTGTTCAGGCGCAATTCGGCCGCGGTTTGCGGACCGCGCAGCAGCAAGGTGGTGAGCAACGCCGCCGACTGGCTCGGCAGCCCCAACACGCGATTCATGTTGTGTTCGAAACGCGGCACGCGGCTGCTGCTGCCTTCCATCACGAGGCTGAGCCGTTTCAATCCGTCGACGGCGGTCAGCACCTCGGCTTCCGTGGCGTTCATCACCGGCGTGCGGCCGGTTTTCTGGTTGCAGCCTAAAGTCAGCGCGTTGAGCGAGAGCGGATAGCTGTCCGGCACCGTGTGCTGCTTTTCGACGAGCACGCCGAGCACGCGTCCTTCAAGCAAGGTCAACGCGCGGATCGAAGGACGGGAAAAAGCGTCGGGAGTGGAGTTCATAGATGATGTCGCGGCATGAGCCGCCGGGTCTCGTAAATGATGTGCTTTACCGCTGCACAGCCGGGCGGCGCTTTCTGGTTTGTGGGCACTATGATAAACGGCCCAGGCCGCGCAGGTGTATGAATCTCCGCTACGGAAAGGCGCGCGTGAAGCTCCGGTGGCATGAGTCGAGCGGGCGTTATCTGTGGATGCTCTCGAGCGTGTCGCCACACCCGCTGCAAGCGTGAAAGGCGCGTTGATCGAGCGCGTTCGCTCGTCCCTTTACGACACGTCGGCGCTGCGCATGAACCGGCACGCGTAAGCGGAGCCGCCGGGCCCGTGCATTTTTTCGTTGTTGACGATTTTCCATATTAGAGATAATTTCCCTAATATGGAAAACACACTCTCCGACGACAACGCCATCGACCGCCGCATCGCGCAGCGGCTACGTGCGCTGCGCGCCGAACGCAACTGGTCGCTCGACGAGCTCGCCAAACTCAGCGGCGTCAGCCGCGCGACGCTGTCACGCCTCGAAAACGCCGCCGTGAGCCCGACGGCGAGCGTGCTCGGCAAGCTCTGCGTCGCGTACGGCCTGCCGATGTCGCGCCTCATGCATATGGTCGAAGAAGACTTTGCGCCGCTCGTGCCGCGCGACGCCCAGCCGCTCTGGACCGACGCCAGCATCGGCTTCCGGCGGCGCTCCGTGTCGCCGCCCGCGCAGGCGCTGAGCGGCGAAGCGCTGGAATGCGAACTCGACGCGGGCGTGCGCATCACCTACGACGCGTCGCCGCGGCCCGGTCTCGAACATCATCTGATCCTGCTCGAAGGGCAGTTGCAGATCACCGTCGACGGCCAGAGCCACGATCTGCAACCGGGCGACTGCCTGCGCTATCAACTGTTCGGGCCCAGCGCTTTCGTGACGCCCGCGCATAGCGCGGCCCGCTACATTCTCTTCATCGTGTGAGCCAGAGCATGAGCAAGACCACCATCACCCAATTCACCGCCGACGACCTCGTGCGCCATCTTCCCGAACTCGGCGCACTGCTGCGCGCCTGTGTGCATGACGGCGCCAGCGTCGGCTTCGTCATGCCGTGTGCCGTCGACGAGAGTGAAGCGTTCTGGAACGGCAAAGTGCTGTCTTCGCTGCGTGCCGGCGGGCTGGTGCTGTTGGTCGCGCGTCAAGGGGAGACGATCGCGGGCACCGTGCAACTCGACTACGACACGATGCCGAATCAGCGGCATCGCGCCGAGGTGCGCAAGCTGCTGGTCCATCCCGCGTTCCGCCGTCAGGGCATCGCGAGGGCGCTGATGACCGAACTCGAACGCCATGCGCATGGGTTGCAGCGCAGCCTGCTCACGCTCGACACCCGCACCGGCGACCACGCCGAGCCGCTTTATACCGGCCTGGGTTATCGGACGGCCGGCGTGATCCCGGGCTATGCGCGCGGCACGCATAGCCACGAGTACGATGCGACCACCATCATGTACAAGGCGCTATGACGAGCGTGCAGACTGGTCGCTACGGCTCAAGTCGTCCGTGAATACTTGAACGTGCCCTGCGCGCTGGCAATCAGCAGCTTGCCGTCCACCCAGGCCTCGCCGCGCGAGAAGAAAATCGAACGGCCCGCGCGCTCCAGAAAACCCTTCGCGGTGACCGATTCGCCGAGTCCCTTGTCGAGGTAATTGGTGGTCAGCGACAGCGTGAAAGCATGCCGTGCCGGCTCGCCGCTTGCCGCAAAGAGTCCGGCGTAGCCCGCCGCCGCATCGAGCAGCGTCGCGATCGCGCCGCCTTGCAGCACGCCCTGCCGATTGAGCTTGCTCGCATCGATCGGCATCAGCAGTTCGGCGTAGCCATCGCGCCATTGCGTGAGACGAACGCCGAGCGATTCGAGAAACGGATTGTCGATGGGAAAGTCGGACATGGGCGTACCTTTGTGTTCGAGATAAGAAATGCGGGGGCGCGCGTGGTGCGCGGCCAATGATGAACAGTCAGCATACCAGGATTCACGACCGGCAATTGTCCGAGACGGCACCAGACTGCGCCGGCTAACTGTTTTCGGCTTGCGCTCGCTGCATCGCTCGATGACCCATTGATCGGCCGCGCCCCTGCCCGCTTCACCGGCCCGATTGCCCGCTCTCAGGCACAATCGGTTTTTCGCCGCGCCCGCGGCCCGACGTCATTCGCCCGCCTCCCATCCTGCCTCGATGAGTTCAGCCACTTCCACCGACGGCGCGCCGCACTGGCAGCGCAATCTCTATGTCTGCCTGTTCGGCTCGTTCACGACCATCGTCGCGATGACGTTGCTGCTGCCCTTCCTGCCGCTCTATGTGCAACAGCTCGGCGTCCATTCGGCCGCGGCCGCCGTGCAGTGGTCCGGCGTCGCGTTCGGTGCGACGTTCCTCGCCGCCGCGCTGGTGTCGCCGCTGTGGGGACGCATGGCCGACCGCTACGGACGCAAGCTGATCCTGATTCGCGCGAGCCTCGGCATGGCCATCGTGATGTCCTTGCTCGGGCTCGCGCAAAATGTCTGGCAACTGGTGGGGCTGCGGTTTCTGGCGGGTCTCGTCGGCGGCTATGCATCGGGTGCGACCGTGATGATCGCCACGCAGACGCCGCGCTCACGCACCGGATGGGCGCTCGGCACGCTGGCTTCGGGCGTGATGGCGGGCAGTCTCGTCGGCCCGCTGGTGGGCGGCGCGCTGCCGCCGCTGATCGGTATCCGCAACACGTTTTTCATTGCCGGCGCGATGATCTTCTGCGCGTTCATCGCGACCACGCTGCTCGTCAAGGAGCAACCGGTCGAGCGCAAGGGCGGCAAGGCGCACGCAGCGGACGCGGCGACCGGCTGGGCCAGCGTGCCCGACCTGCGGCCGGTGCTGGCAATGCTGTTCACCTCCGGCTTGCTGATGTTCGCCAACATGTCGATCGAGCCGATCATCACCGTGTACGTCGCCCAACTGGTGCACGACGCAAGGCACGTCACGCTGGTGTCCGGCTTCGTGATGTCGGCGTCGGCGTTGGGCAGCGTGCTGGCGGCTTCGCGTGTGGGGCGTCTGGCCGACCGCATCGGCGCGCCCAGGGTGATCGTGGTGTGTCTCGCCGTGTGCGCGGCCTTGCTGGTGCCGCAGGCGTTCGTCACGAGCGGCTGGCAACTGGTGGCGCTGCGCTTTCTGATGGGCTTGGCGCTGGCCGGCCTGCTGCCGTCGATCACGAGCGTGATCCGCCACAACGTGCCCGACCGCTCGGCCGGCTACATTCTCGGTTATGCGACTTCGGCGAATTACGCGGGCCAGGTGGCGGGGCCGCTCGCGGGCGGCTTTGCCGGCGCGCATTTCGGCATGCAGGCGGTGTTCCTCATCACCAGCGCGTTGATGCTCTGCGGGGCGCTGTTCAACGGCTGGGTGTTCAGAGGCTCGGGTGCCGGGTCTGGCTGATCCGGCAACGGATAGCGCGTCTCAAGCGAATCAACGACGCGAATCGAACGCGATGCGTACCGCGAGTCCGGCGAGCACGGTGCCCATCAGCCAGCGCTGCATCAGCAGCCACATCGGACGGCCGGCGAGAAACACGGCGATCGAACCCGCCATGCTCGCGATCAGCGCATTGACCGTCACGCTGATGACGATCTGCACGCAGCCAAGCGCAATGGACTGCGCAAGCACGCTGCCGTGCCCCGGCGAAATGAATTGCGGCAGCAGCGACAGATACATCACCGCGATCTTCGGATTCGCGAGGTTGGTGACGAGGCCCATTGTGAACAGCTTGCGGCGGCTGTCGTGCGGCAGATCGCGGACCTGGAACGGCGAACGGCCGCCCGGCTTGACCGCCTGCCACGCCAGATACAGCAGATAGAGCGCGCCGCCGAAGCGCAACGCGTCGTACGCGTACGGCACCGTCAACAGCAGCGCCGTGATGCCGAACGCGGCGCAGAACATGTAGAACACGTAGCCGAGCGCGACACCACCGAGCGAAACGAGGCCTGCGCGCCGCCCCTGGCAGAGCGATCGCGAGATCAGATAGATCATGTTCGGCCCCGGCGTGAGCACCATGCCGAGCGAGACCAGACCGAAGGCGAGCAGCGTTGGGAAAGCGGGCACGTCATTCTCCTCTGCAAATGAAGGTTGGGCGGTGCCGCCAAATATAGCCGATGCCGGCCATTCCGGCGCGATATACGGGCCCGAAAATTCGTAGCGACGCATGCCCCGCCTTCATCTCCACTCAAGCAGTTTCAGACCGCCGCTTGCGCAGTGCATCGCAGGAAAGACTTGCGGTGAAATTTTTTGAACGGTATTGTCGAGCCGTTCTGCAATGCAGCGCGGGAGAGATCGTCAGACGTTCGTGACGACGCCGACGGAGCAACCGCCCCGGAAACTCTCAGGCAAAAGGACCGCGCAGCAGGAACATCTGGAGAGCGGCGCACTGGACTACCCTGTGCGCCCACCGAAGGGGATTCCCCGCACACGGCTCGCATCGGGCCCGGCTGCCGCGGGGAAGAAACTCTCAGGTACATGGACAGATGGGGCATCGACGCCGGTTTCGACACGAAATCGACACCGGTGATGCTCAACTACTCTGGACCATGTCATGTCACGAATCGCCATTATCGGCGCCGGCATTACCGGCGTCACGACCGCTCACGCCCTCGCTCAGCGCGGCCACCACGTTACCGTCTTCGAGCGCCATCGCTATGCGGCGATGGAGACTTCGTTCGCCAACGGCGGCCAGTTGTCCGCCAGCAATGCCGAAGTCTGGAACAGCGCGGCCACCGTCATGAAAGGCCTGCGCTGGATGCTCACGCGCGACGCCCCCTTGCTGCTCAACCCCACGCCCACCTGGCACAAGTACTCGTGGATGGGCGAATTCCTGCGCGAGATTCCACACTACCGGACGAACACGGTTGAAACCGTGCGGCTCGCGATTGCCGCGCGCGAACATCTGTTTTCGATCGCCGAGACCGAAGGCATCGACTTCGATCTGGAGCGGCGCGGCATTCTGCACATCTACAAGACCCGCAAGGAATTCGACGCCGCGAGCAAGGTGAACGAACTGCTGCGCGAAGGCGGGCTCGACCGCAATCCGGTGACGGCGAGCGAGCTGCATGGCATCGAGCCCACGCTGCACGGCGATTTTTACGGCGGCTTTTTCACACCGTCCGATTCGACCGGCGATATTCACAAGTTCACGCGCGGCCTCGCTCAGGCGTGTGTGCGGCACGGCGTCGAGTTTCATTACGACGCGCAGATCACGTCGATCGAGCAGCCCGCCGAGGGCCGCTTTACGCTGACGGTCGACCTCGAAGGCGAGTCGCAGCGGTTCGCGTTCGAGCGGATCGTCGTGTGCGCGGGCGTGAAGAGCCGCGATTTCGCGTCGATGCTGGGCGATCACGTGAACATCTACCCTGTCAAAGGCTATTCGATCACCGTCTGTCTCGAAGACGAACTCGGCCAGCAGCGCGCGCCGTGGGTGAGCCTGCTCGACGACAGCGCGAAGATCGTCACGAGCCGGCTCGGCGTGGATCGTTTTCGCGTGGCCGGCACGGCGGAGATCAACGGCTTCAACCGCGATATCCGTTCGGACCGGATCGCGCCGCTGGTGGACTGGACGCGGCGTTATTTCCCCGAGGTGTCGACCTCGCGTGTGATTCCGTGGGCGGGCTTGCGGCCGGTGCTGCCGAGCATGTTGCCCAAGGTGGGCCGCGGCAAACGGCGCGGCGTGTTCTACAACACCGGGCATGGACATCTGGGCTGGACGTTGTCGGCCGCGACGGCGCAGGTGTTGGCGGGCGCGATTCAGTAGCGCTTGCTGACAGGGTTTTGCAGGCGGCGGTAGCGCGATGTCACCACTGCCGCCGCCGAATGCAAAATTCGCCACTTCTGCTAGTGTTCTCCCCATACGCATCAGTGCCGCGGAGAACTCCATGCCCTACACCCGTGCAGCGAACCACAAGGCAGACAGCGCACGCCTGAGCGACGCGCAGATCGCCGCGGAGGCGACCCGGCGTCTCGCCTGGGACGCCGCGGTCCCCGAACACGCCGTGAAAGTCCACGTCTCGCGCGGCCGCATTACGCTGCGCGGCGAACTGCAACGCGATCAGCAACGCACCGCGGCGCTCGAAGACGTGACACGCCTGTTCGGCGTAACGGGCGTGTCGGATCACACCGTCGTCAAGGCAAGGTGAAGGTCAGCCGGTCTGCGTTTGCCGCAGCAGCATGCGGCAATGCCGCGCGATCTGCTTTTCCTCTTCGGTGTGAATCGCCCTCACCTTGCCCGCCGGATCGCTTTCCGTTAGCCCCATGAAAGCCAGCCCGTCGCACACGCGCCTGCGAATCTCTCCGCTGTGCTCGCCGATGCCGCCGGTAAACACCAGCAAATCGATTCCGCCCAGCAACGCCGCATAGCCGCCGATCGTCTTGCGCACGGCGGTCGCGAACGCATCGAGCGCGAGTGACGCATTGGCATCGCCCGCTGCTGCGCGTTTTTCCAGAGCTTGCATATCGCTTTCGCCATCCGCGTAACCGGCGAGGCCGCTCTGGCGATTCAGCAGCGTCTCCAATGCGCCGGCGTCGAGCTTCTCCACGCGCATCAGATACAGCAGCACGCCTGGGTCGAGATCGCCGCTGCGTGTGCCCATCGGCACGCCGCCGGTCGGCGTCAAACCCATCGACGTATCGATCGATTGGCCGTCGCGCAACGCGCACACGCTCGAACCGTTGCCGAGATGCGCGAACACGGCGCGCGCCGGCAAGTCGGCGCCGAGCCGCGTCACCAGCGATTCGTACGAGAGACCGTGAAAGCCATAGCGCATCACACCGGCTTCCGCATAGCGGCGCGGCAACGCAAGGTGTGCCGCGCGCGGCGGCAGTGTCGCGTGAAACGCCGTGTCGAAACAGGCGAAATGCGGCGCGTCGTCGAAAATCTTCTCGGCCTCGTCGATCAACGCAAGCGCAGGCGGAATATGCAGCGGCGCGAAGTGCACGGCATCATGCAATTGACGGCGCACGTCGGCGGTAATGCGCTGATGCGCGCGCAGATGGGGTCCGCCATGCACCACCCGATGCCCCACTGCCGAAGGCCGCGCATGGTGCTGCTCCGTGAGCACATGGGCGAGCTTTTGCAACGCATCGATCTGCGATTCGAGTACGCGCTCCTGCTGCACCAGCACCCGGCCGTCGGGCGCCTTGATCCGCAAACTGCCGTCGTCACGCCCGATGCCTTCCGCACTGCCTTCCAGCAACAGGGATTCGTCATCGCCCGCGTGCTTGAACAGCCCGAACTTCAGCGACGACGAACCGCTGTTCAACACCAGAATCGTTCGATCGTCAGCGCTGTTTTCAGTGTGCATGGTCATGCCTCGCTCAGCCTTTCCACGTCCAGTTGCGGATTTCTTCCTTATCGATGCCTTCGGAATGTGCATAAGCCAGATGTTCGATGATCTGGCCACGCAACCATTCCTTCGCATGGTCGCCGACACCGCGCAGCTTCGGCACGCGGTCGATCACGTCGATCGCCAGCGAAAAGCGGTCGACCTGGTTGATGATCGCCAGTTCGAGCGGCGTGTTGATGTTGCCCTTCTCGTGATAGCCGTGCACATGCAGGTTGTCGTGATTCGTGCGGTTATAGGTCAGCTTGTGAACCAGCGACGCATACGAGTGGAAGTTGAAAATCACCGGCTTGGTCGCGGTGAACAGCGAATCGAAATCGCGGTTGGACAAACCGTGCGGATGCGCATGCTCGGGCATCAGGCGGAACAGATCGACCACGTTGACAAAGCGGATCTTCAGGTCGGCGAACTGCTCCTTCAGAATCTGCACGGCGGCGAGCGCCTCCATGGTCGCGATGTCGCCCGCGCAGGCCATCACCACATCCGGCTCGACGCCCTGATCCGTCGACGCCCAGTCCCAGATGCCGATGCCCTTGGTGCAATGCGTGACCGCCGAGTCCATGTCGAGATACTGCAGGTGCGGCTGCTTGTCGGCGACGATCACGTTGACGTAGTCGCGCGAACGCAGGCAATGATCGGCGACGCTCAACAGGCAGTTCGCGTCCGGCGGCAGATAAATACGCACCACGTCCGGGCTTTTATTCGTGACGACATCGAGAAAGCCGGGGTCCTGGTGCGTGAAGCCGTTGTGATCCTGACGCCACACGAGCGACGTGATCAGCAGATTGATCGATGGCACCGGCTGCCGCCAGCCGAGATCGCGCTTGGCTTTCTCCAGCCACTTGGCGTGCTGGTTGAACATGGAGTCGATCACGTGGACGAAGGCTTCATACGTGGCGAACAAACCGTGGCGGCCGGTCAGCACATAGCCTTCGAACCAGCCTTCGAGCGTGTGTTCGCTGAGCATTTCCATCACGCGGCCGTCTACCGCGAGGTCGCCGCCGTCTGCGTCGCTCGGCTCGGTTTGCGCGAGCCAGGTTTTTTCCGACGCTTCATAGATCGCGGTCAGTTTGTTGCTCGCGGTCTCGTCGGGGCCGAACACGCGGAAGTTCGTCATGTTGTTGCGCATCACGTCGCGCAGGAACTTGCCGAGCACCTCGGTCGGCGACGTGTACGAGCCGCCCGGCTTTTTGACCGCCACCGCATAATCGCGAAACGGCGGCATGTCGAGTGTCTTGCAGAGCAAGCCGCCGTTTGCATGCGGATTGGCGCTGATGCGGCGCGCGCCCACGGGCGCGAGTTCGCGCAGTTCTTTCACGAGGCGCCCTGCTTCGTCGAACAGCGTCTCGGGCTCGTAACTGCGCAGCCAGCTTTCCACCAGCTTCAGGCTCTTGCCGTTGGTCACCGGATCGAGCACGGGCACCTGATGCGCGCGCCACGAACCTTCCACCTTGTGTCCGTCGACTTCCTTCGGGCCAGTCCAGCCTTTGGGCGAACGCAGCACGATCATCGGCCAGCGCGGCCGCGACGCGTCGTTGCTTTCACGCGCACGCTGCTGGATCGCGCGGATTTCGCCGATGCACTGTTCGAGCGTTACGGCCATCTGCTGATGCATGACGGCGGGATCGTCGCCTTCGACGAAATACGGTTTGTGGCCGTAGCCGGTCAGCAAAGCTTCGAGTTCCTCGCGGGGAATGCGCGCGAGAATGGTCGGATTGGCGATCTTGTAGCCGTTCAGATGCAGCACCGGCAACACCGCGCCGTCGCGGATCGGATTGAGGAATTTGTTCGAGTGCCAGGAGGTGGCGAGCGGGCCGGTTTCCGCTTCGCCATCGCCGATCATCACGGCGACGATCAGATCGGGATTGTCGAACGCGGCGCCGTAGCCGTGCGAGAGGCTATAGCCGAGTTCGCCGCCTTCGTGAATCGAGCCGGGCGTCTCGGGTGTGCAATGCGAACCGATGCCGCCGGGAAACGAAAACTGCCGGAAAAAGCGCTGCATGCCGGCTTCGTCTTCGCTGCGGTCGGGGTAGATTTCCGAGTAGTGCCCTTCCAGATAGCAATGAGCCAGCGTGGCCGGCGCGCCATGACCGGGACCGGCCACGTAGATCATGTCCAGATCGAGCTTTTTGATGAGCCGGTTCAGATGCACGAGCAGGAAACTCTGCCCCGGGTCCGAACCCCAGTGGCCCAGCAGGCGGTTCTTGATGTGTTCGGGCTTCAGTGGTTCGCGCAGCAGCGGATTGTCGCGCAGATAGATCATGCCGGCCGACAGGTAGTTGCAGGCTCGCCAGTAGCGGTCCATGTTGCGCAACGTGTCGGCGTCTAATGTTTGCGGCGGCGTGGGATGAGAGGTTGCTTCAGCCATGGTGTCACTCCTTGGAAAGGACTGTCAGGCAGGTTGGCGGATGCGGCAACGATGATTCGTGAGGCGGCCGGCGCGAAAGAAATCAGCGGTACCGGCCATGCTGTCATGCGGATGACACAACGAAAGCGTAAGGGCAAAGGCCCGTGGCAGCGGGCCTTTGCGCCCTTGTCTGGTGATCGTCAGTGTGACAGGAAGCGGGCCGCATGGTTCGACGCAATCGTCCAAAGCTTGATCCATCTGCGACTGCGCGACTGTGATCACATTCCGCCTCATGACGCATGCGTTAGACTTTAAGCGCGTATTAAGCGAATGCCTTTAAGCTGCTCATGCTTCATGCGCGACGGCGGACCGCATCTGGCGCGTACCACCTTGCTCGCCCCTTACCAAACATTCCATCATGCCGACACCCAGTCGCCTCAAAGCGCCGTTGATCCTTGTTCTGACATTGGTGTTCCTGTTCGCGGGTGTCGCCATTCTGGTCGGCGTGTTCGGCTTGCTGGTCAAGCTGTTCGGCCATGCCTGAGTGCCGCTGCGCGGGCGTCGCCGGCGCAAAATGTGTATCCTGAGCAATCTTCCCGGCGCCTTCACGTGTGGTCTCCCGCCTTCCCGAGACCTGGGGCGCCCAGCCTGATTGCAAGGAGATTCCATTGACGGACCACGCTGATACCTCCCCGCCCTCCGGCCAGCCGATCGACCCGGAGTTGCTCGAACTGGCGCACCAGGTTTTCGACCTCGCGCGGAGCGGCGATGCCGCCATGCTCGCGGCGGTGATCGAAAAAGGCGTGCCGCCGAATCTGCGCAACGACAAAGGTGACAGCCTCGTCATGCTCGCCAGCTACCACGGTCACGCGGACGCCGTGCGCACGCTGCTCGAACACGGCGCCGATCCCGATCTGCGTAACGACAATGGACAGACGCCAATTGCAGGCGCGGCGTTCAAGGGCTTCGACACCGTGATCGAAACCTTGCTCGCGCATGGTGCGGATGTCGAAGGGGCGTCGCCGGACGGACGCACCGCGTTGATGATTGCGGCGATGTTCAATCGCACGGCGATCATGGAATTGCTGATAGCGCATGGCGCGGACCCGAAGGCCCGCGATGCGAACGGCGTGACGGCACTGGATGCGGCGGCCCGCATGGGCGCCGGCGATGCGCAAGCGCGCCTGAAAGAACTCGGTTCATAGAGCGAACCGGTATTGGCCCGCGGCGCTGTTGCTCTCCATGTGCATGACACATACATGGAGACGCGCCAGCGCCGCGAACCCTCTAGCGTTTCTCAGCCAACAACGACTCCACGTCGATCTCCGCCAACTCGCCGATCCGCTCCACCGTCACATCCGCCGGCGGATTGCTGGAGATCTCTTTCGGATCGAATGCATAGTGCCCCTGGCGGGGAAACACCGTCGTCAGTTTCGCGCCCCATGCCTTTTTCATGGCTGTGAGAATGCGCAGCTTGTCGTCGACCATGACATAGTGGCGCGCGGGATAGCACTCCATCACCTGATCGAGCATCAACTCTTTATGGATGTAGATCAGCACGCGCCCTTCGACCTCGTCCCATAGCCCAGAACGGGAGATCTTGCGCGGTTGGAACACCACGTCGCCGTCGGAGAGAATCACCGTGGGACCGCGCTCGCCCACATGCCGGAGCGCATCCAGCGCGCCCGGATACAGGCGGTTCGCAAACGGATAGTCGATCAGGAACGACGACATCAACAACAGCCGCGTGTCCCGCGGATGCTCCGAGCGATAGCGCTGCAGCGCGCCCAGGTAGTCGGCATAGCCGAGCTCGGTGCGCAGGTTCTCGAAGATTTCCCAGTACCGCGCGCTGTTCTCCGCGCCGAACTCGCGCATCATGTGCGCGCGCAGATCCGAGAGCACATGATCGTTGTCCAGCAAGGTGTTGTCGCAGTCGAACAGAAACACGACGTCGTGCGGCGTGGAGGTGGTGGCTTGCATCGCGGCTCCCTGGAATCAGCTTTTCGGCTTATCGGACGGCGTGGCCGATTTCTCGGCGTGGCCACCGAAATCCTTCCGCATGGCCGAGAGCACCCGGTTCGCGAAATCCGCCTCGCCGCGCGAACTGAAACGCGCGAACAGCGCCGCGCTCAGCACCGGCGTAGGCACGCCTTCGTCGATGGCGGCCGCCACGGTCCAGCGCCCCTCGCCTGAATCGGATACGCGTCCTGCGTAGTTTTTCAGCTCGACATCGCTAACGAGCGACCCGGCGATCAGATCGAGCAGCCATGAACTGATCACGCTGCCGCGCCGCCAGACTTCGGTGACGTCGGCGAGATTCAGATCGTACTGGTACAGCTCGGGTCGGCGCAGCGGCGAGGTTTCGGCGTCAGCCTCGCGCGCCTGCTTGCCGGCGTCGGCGTGATGCAGAATGTTCAGACCCTCGGCGTACGCGGCCATCATGCCGTACTCGATGCCGTTGTGGACCATCTTGACGAAGTGCCCCGCGCCCTGCGGCCCGCAATGCAGGAAGCCTTGATCCGCGGTGCTCGAGCCGGCGACACGGCCCGGCGTGGCCGGCTCTGAGCCGGCACCCGGCGCGAGCGTCGCGAAAATCGGTTCGAGCCGCTTCACGACCTCAGGCTCGCCGCCGATCATCAGACAGTAGCCGCGCTCGCGGCCCGCCACGCCGCCGCTGGTGCCGACGTCCACATAGTGAAGTTTGCGCTCGGCCAGTTCGGCGCTGCGGCGGATGTCGTCGTGGTAATAGGAGTTGCCGCCGTCGATCACGATGTCGCCCGGCTCCAGCAACGGCACGAGTTTCTCCAGCGTCATGTCGACCACGGCGGCGGGCACCATCAGCCACACGGCGCGCGGCTTCTCGAGTTGCGCGACGAGGTCTTCCAGCGACGCCGCGCCCGCTACGCCGTCCTGTTTCAGCCTCTCCACCGCCGCCGGTTGCACGTCGAAGGCGATACAGTGCTGACCGCCGTTCGTCAGGCGCCGCACCATGTCGGCGCCCATGCGCCCCAATCCAATCATGCCTAGCTGCATATCTCGCTCCGGAAAGTGCCTTGTTGCGCTGCTGGATTTGCTTCGACGTTTTGCTTCGTTCTACCGCGGCTATGTTGCGTTTTCGCTGAGCGCTTCAGTGGCGGCGTCAGGAATCGCACGTGGCCACACTTACTGTAGTGGTCTTTCTTCGCGTGCGCCGGACACACGGTAGCAGCCCTGATTCGCTCTTGCAGCGAAGCGGGCATCGCCCATGCATCGAAAGACGATACGCCTTTTTGCAGAGGTTTTGCGCGGCGTAAAGTTCCTGCGCAGCGTGCGCTCGCGTCAGGGTTGCGCGGCATGGCGCCCGCGCAGGCTTCGATTCGGCTGACCGCTTTCTTGCAGTTCGTGTTTGCCCTTGAAGCCGGCGCGTCTAGCGCTGTCGCTGTCGTGCCTGGAGTTTGCCGTATTGCGAACGCGCAAAACGCTTCACGGCGTTCCACATCAACGGATAGCGATAGCCCGGCACGGCGAACAGCACCAGCGCGCACAGCGCCAGCAGGCCGCAGAACAGAAACGTGCCGCGATAGCTGAACGCCTGCACCAGCAAGCCCGACAACACGCCCGAGAGAATCGAGCCGACGCGTGCCGCATTGAAGAACAGCGCGGTGGCGCGGCCCGGCGACTGCGGCATCAGATCCTGCACATAGGTCATGCCGAGGCACGAGGTCACGGCGACCACGAATGCGTTGAGCATCTGCATCGGGATCAGCACGTGGACATTCCCCGCCAGCGACATGCCGACGAAATACACCGCGTGCACCGCGGCGCAGGCGGCCAGCCAGTTCGGCTTGTGCAGCGCCGACGACTTCGCGCCGAGCGCGAGCATCATCGGAATCTCCATCAAGGCGCCGAGGCCGAGCATGACCGACACATCCAGATGCGTGCCGTTCAGCCCATGCACGATGTAGAGCGGGAGCACGATCATGGTCGCGTTCGCGGCGAGGCCGAGCAAGGTGAGCGCGGCGACCGCGCGGCCGATGTCGTTGGCCGAGGCGACGCCCGGCAAGTCCTCATGCGCATCTTCGCCGGGCGCGGTCAGCGGCGGCACGGTGATCGAAGCCGACGGCTCCGACGCCGTGTCTTCCACCGTGTGATCGCCCAGGTGGCCCCGCGGCTCCCGCATGCGCCATACGATCGTCGCGCAGGCGCCGAAACTGGCGGCGGCGAACAGGAAGAGCCCGTAAAAGCTGCTGGCGGCAAGCACCAGCGCACCCACCGACGGCCCGAACACCCAAGCCGCCGACAGAATGGTCCGCAAGGTCGCGCTGGCGAACACGCGCTCCGCGGGGTCCGCTACTGGCAAGGCCGCACGGCTGAACGAGAACACCATCGAAATGGCCGAGCCGCCCGCGCCGATGAAGACGATCCCGACCACCAGCAGCAGCCGGTAATCACGCACGACGCATAAGCACAGATAGCCGAGCGCCGCCGCGATCAGCGCGGCCAGCAGCAAGGGCCGGTGCCGCCCGCTCGCGTCGCTCCAGCGGCCCGCGAAGGTGCTGGCGAGCACCCCGCTCGCCGCGATCAGCGTCATGAAGACGCCGAGCCTGAACGGCGTCATGCCGGCGCGCTCGACGCCGAACAGGGAGAGATAGGGAGCGGTGAACGACATCGCCACACCGAGCATGAGCGTCGCGGCGGCGAGCGGCTTGAAGCCGGGAATGCGCAGCAGGTCGAAAAAACGTGAGGTTTTTAACACGAGGGGCGGTGGGTCAGGGAAAGCGAGCCTGCGACGCGCTATGCACGCCGCACACTTCGTGGCCGGAACGACCGGGGCATTATCGGCTTAGCTCGCGGGCGCGTAAACCCGCGCCACCGCATCCCAAAATTGCAGACCGCACCGTTGCCGCGCCACCGACGGCGTGGAGCACGCTACTTGCCGTCCGCCGCGCGCATCTGCTGCGCTTGCGCCTTGTAGTCGTAGGTCGGATAAAACTCGGTGCGATAGCCGCCCCACGCGGTGGTTTCGATCGCCCGGTTCACCTCGCGCAGGCGGCTCGCCGGCACGCGCAGCGTGACCACCTGGCCGATGCCCATCATCACGTACCACGACACCACTTCGATGCCGGGCGGCGGAAAGGTCTTGAAGAATCCTTGTGCGCGCAACTGGTCGTTGATCTTCGGCAGCGGCTTGGACTCGTCGTGCCGCAGGAAGATGGTGAGCAGAAAGGTGTCGTCGGGCGCGGATGCGGCGGCTGTTGGCGGTGCCGTGGCGCTCGAAGCACCGGAGGCGCTTGGCATGCCCGCACCCGGCGCAGCGCTCGGGTCGGCGCCATGCGCAAGCGGCGCGACGCCGAGCGACACGGCCAGCGCGGCCCCGGCCAGGTTGCGGCGCAGCAGGTTGAACAACACGGCGGAACGGCGTGGAGCAACTGCATTTGGCATGGGATGCCTCCATGACACGTTGGGAATCGGTTCGACGGCGCGCGCTTCGTTGTCTTTGTTTCGCTTCGGTGCATGCACGTGCGGCGTGAGGCTAGCAATATCCGCTCCCGCGATGCAACTCCCGACCACGCCTTGCAGCGCGCATTACTGCACGACGTAACCGCGTTTTTCGAGCGTCCAGCGGTGCCACTGATTGCCATACATACCGCAAGCGATGCCGAACAGCACCGACAGCACGAGTCCGATCAGGTCGGCGGTTTCGCCCCATAGACCCGAGCAGAAGAGCAGCAAGTTGATCGCCAGCATGACGAAAGCAGCAAACCACATCTTCTTCGACAAGGCCCAGACGAAGCCCAGCAGACACGCACCCCAACTGAAACCGGTAGCCACCGCGACGGTTTCTTCCTTGCCGGGGTACCGCAGATAAATCCTTTCGTCCATTTCTTTCCCTTCCTGCCTTTGATGATTCGCCGCCTGCCGGCAGCACCGGACGAATGTTTAACACGCCATGGCGGCAAGAATATGAGTTCGCGTGAAATTTACGCCGCCGCGCGCCGGGCCGCGCATCGGCGGAAGCCAGGCTCACTGACGATCCCGGGGATAGCTGCTACTCTTGGCAATTCCACCCGCAGGGGCGCCACGGCGGCCCAAGCCCCTGCCTGCACAGGTTAAACCGCTCCGGAGCAAGCATGGCAACCCAGACAGCCTATTCTTCCAAAGCCCCCTCGCGAGCCCAACTCGACGCCCTGGCGGGCGCCACCCTCGTCGAATTTGGCACGGACTGGTGCGGCTACTGCCAGGGCGCGCAGGCGTCGATTGCGCAAGCCCTCGAACCGCACGACGGCCTCAGGCATCTGAAGATCGAAGACGGCCCGGGCCGCCCGCTCGGCCGCTCGTTCAAAGTCAAGCTCTGGCCCACGCTGATCCTGATGCGCGACGGCACGGAAGTCGCGCGCGTGGTCCGTCCGGCCAACGCCGCGGAAATCGCGGACGTGCTGACGTCGCTCTGAGGTCTAGCGGCGCACGCTGCGCCTCATGCGCCGCGCCATCTCCACCCGACAACTATCATGCGACAAGCCATCCACCACCTGAGCGTGAAGGCCCGCAGCCGCGGCCTCGTCGAATTCACTGACGAAGCGCGCCGCTTCGTTGCCGCGCAGGGCATCGACACAGGGCTGCTGACGCTGTTTTGCCGCCATACGTCGGCTTCATTGCTGATTCAGGAAAACGCCGACCCTTCGGTACAGCGCGACCTGGAGCGCTACTTCGCGAGCCTCGCGCCCGAAGACGCCGAGCGTTACGAACACGACGCCGAAGGCCCGGACGACATGCCGGCCCATTTGCGCACCGCGCTCACGCAAGTGCAATTATCGGTGCCGGTCGAACATGGGCGGATGGTGCTCGGCACCTGGCAAGGGTTGTATCTGTTCGAACATCGCCGTCACACGCAGCATCGGGACGTCGTGCTGCATCTGATCGGCGAATGACGGCGCGCTCCATTGCACTCGAAAGTTCGATAGAGAACCAAACGGACCGCTCACCGCCTCAAAGCGGCGCCCCGCCGAACGCCTGGCGCTGCGCGAGCGACACGAAGGCCTGCGCGTCGCGCGCCGCCTGCACCACCGCTGCCATGCCGAAGAACTCGTGCGTCGCGCCCCGATAGTTGCGATGCTCGACGGGCACGCCCGCGCTGTGCAGTTTCTGCGCGAGCTTCTCACCGTCCGAGCGCAGCGGATCGATGCCCGCGGTCACTATCACAGCCGGCGGCAAGCGTGACAGATCCGCGCTCACCACGTCGATCAACGGACTGGTGAGATCGCTCTCGCTGTTGATAACGTTATGTATGAACCACAGCATCATCGGCTTGTTCAAGGGCTTGGCATTGCGATTCTCTTCATAAGAGATCGACACGATGTTGTTGCTCGCCACCGGATAGATGAGCGCCTGATGCATCGGCATGCGGATGCCCGTGTTGCGCGCGCGGATCGATACGTTGATCGCCAGATTGGCGCCGGCGCTCTCGCCCATGATCGCGATCTTGTCCGGGTCGCCGCCGACGCTCATTGCATTCCCGATCAGCCAGCCCCATGCGGCGAACGCGTCGTCGTGAGCGGCCGGCAGCCGGTGCTCCGGCGCCTGCCGGTAGTGCGCGGACACCACGATCGCCCGGCTCTGGGCGGCCATGGAACGCGGCGTGGCATCGTAGATATCGAGGTCGGCGATCACCCAGCCGCCGCCGTGAAAATACAGAATCAGCGGGAACGGTCCCTCGCCTTGCGGCGTGTAGACCCGCGCGGGATTGCTGCCGGCCGCGCCTGGAATCATGATGTTTTGCGTGCGCACCGCCTCCAGTTCCAGCGCAGGCCGCGCGCTGAACGCGGGGTTCTGCATCAGTTTTTTGACGGCGTCGGCGGGCGTGGGCTGGTGCCTCGCCTCCTCGACCGTGCAATCTTCGATGGGCTTCGGGTCTAGACTCTTGAGCGCGTCGAGTACCGCTTTCATGTCGGGATCGGCATGTCCCGTTGGATCCATGCCGACCATGCCTTTGATCGTATCGCCGAGTGTCATGTCCATGCTCCTGCAGAAAATGAAGGGCACGGACTCATCGGAGGCTTTCAGGACTGGCGCTCGACAACCGTGCATGCAGTCAATTTCAGCAAGCGCTATACCCGTCGACGGCAAGTCGCGCAGTCTGTTCAAAGCCCGCGCCAAGACGAAAATCAGATCGAACCCTCAACGGTTCGGAGTGGTTGCGCGCGCAATCTTATCGAGCAGCGCCTGCAGCGAAACCGGCTTGCCGAGATGCGCGTCATAGCCCGCGCGAATCGCACGCGTGGCATCCTGCGGGCGGCCAAAGCCGGTGAGCGCGAGCGCGGGCACCGACGCCGTGGCCGGCAGTTTGCGCAACGCCGCGATCAGCTCATAGCCGTCCATGCCCGGCATGCCGATATCCGAGAGGATCAGGTCGAACTGTTGATGCGCGGCAACCTCCAGCGCGCCCGCGCCATTGGTTTGCGGCCACACTTGCGCGCCTTCCATTTCGAGCAGGCTCTGGAACGCCTGCAGGCTTTCGACCGCGTCGTCGACCAGCAGAATCCGCATGCCCTTGAGCAGACTGACGTCGCCCTGGCTTTCGCGGGGTTCGGCTTGCACTGCGGCGCTATCGGCGGGCAGCCAGACGCGAAAACGCGCACCCTTGCCCGCACCCGCGGACTCCGCCTGCACATGCCCGCCATGCATTTCGGCAAGTTGCTTGACGAGCGCGAGCCCGATGCCCAGACCGCCGCTATGCCGCCGGTGCGCGCCTTCGGCCTGGCTGAACATATCGAACACGTGCGGCAGGAAGGCCGGTTCGATGCCGCGCCCGGTGTCGCGCACCTCGACACACGCGAAGCCGTCCTCATGCGCGAGCCTGATCGTCACGCTTCCGCCCTGCGGCGTGAATTTCACCGCATTGCTGACGAGGTTCCACAGAATCTGCTCGAAGCGCACGGCGTCGGCGTCGATAAGAAACGGTTCGGCCGCACCCTCCACGTTCACCTCGACCTGATGCGACAGCGCATCGGCTTCGATCGCGCTCGCCACCGACGCCGTGATCGCCGCGATATCCACCCGCGAGCGCTCCAGCGCCAGTTTGCCGGTGCGCACGCGCGACAGGTCGAGCAGGTCGTCGATGATCTTTGCGAGGCTGATCACCGAACGGCGGATCGCATCGGCCGCATCGCGCACTACCGGCAGGCCTTGGGTGGACGGCGCGCGGTCCAGCATGTCCGCTTTTACATGAATCAGGTTCAGCGGGTTCTTCAATTCGTGCGAGAGCACCGCGAGGAATTCGTCCTTCAGACGGCTGGCCGCTTCCATCTTCTGCCGCACCGAGCGCTCCAACGAAATCTTGCGCTGCTCGAGCGCCTCGGTGCCTTTGCGCTGCGTCAGATCGCGCACGATCTTCGCGAAACCGCTGAAGGTGTCCGACGCCATCGGTGTGATCACGCCGCTGCAATAGAGCCGCGTACCGTTTCTGTGGATGTACCAGCGTTCGTCCTCGCAACGACCGTCGGTCTGCGCGCGCCGCCGTTCGTTCGCGGGTTCGCCGGCTTCGCGATCTTCCGGCAGATAGACACGGTCGAGCGTCTGCCCGGCCATCTCGCTCTCGCTGTAACCGAAGATGCGTTCCGCGCCCTTGTTCCACGTCACCACGCGGCCATCCATGTCCTGCACGATGATCGCGAAGTCGTTGGTGCTTTGCGCGGCGAGATGCAGGCGCTCCTCGCCGACGCGCACGAGTTGCTCCGCGCGCCGCAACGCTGTGATATCGACGATGGTCAACACCGCGCCGTCGATGTGATCGTCCGTGGTGCGATACGGCGAGAGGCGCGTGAGGAAATAGCCCCCGTCGGTGCCGCGAATCTCGCGCTCGATCAGTTGCAGCGACTCGAACACAGTGAGCGTGTCGTCGTTCAGTTGCGGATAGTGGAGCCGGTGCGTGATGTCGTGCAGCGGGCGGCCGAGGTCGGACGGAATCACGTTGAACAGATCCGTTGCAGCCGGCGTATACCGCTTGATCCGCATCTCGCGATCGACGAACAGGGTGGCAATGCCGGTCGAGGCGATCACGTTCTGCAAGTCGTCCTTGGCCTTGCCGGTCTCCTCGATCTTGGTCTGCAATTCCGCGTTGACGGTGAACAACTCCTCGTTCAGCGACTGTAGTTCTTCCTTGCTGGTCTCGAGTTCTTCGGTGGCCGCGCGCAACTCTTCATTGATCGCCTGCAATTCCTCGTTCGACGCTTCAGCTCTTCCGTCGACGCCTCCGACTGCTCGACCGTGGAGCGCAACTCCTGTTTCGTGCGATGCAGTTCATCCTCGAGATGCACCAGCAGCGAATCCTGCGCCGCCGGACCGGCGGGCTGCTTCGACGGTTGCGCGGCGGCGCCGGCCGCAACTTCCTCGAACAGCACCAGCGCGAATTCCGGTGAATCTTCCGTGCGCCGATAAGGGCGCACGACGATCCGCACCTGCTTGCCGGGCGTGAAATCGATCGGCGGAGTGGCCGCTTCGCGGTTGCCGCGCAATGCCTGAAACAAGGTCGCACGCAGTTGCAGACGCAAATCCGGGTGGACCAGCATGATCAGGTTGTACGACGGCTCGCCCCGCACGAAGCGCAGAAACTGGCCCGCGTGCTCGGACATATGCAGGATGTTCGCGTCCGTATCGACCACCACGCTCGGCGGTGCGTACGACTCCAGGATCCGGTGATGCAAGGCCGAAAACGGCAGCGACTGCGGTAGCGGCGCCGCGGGCCCGACGTTGGCGACACTGGCCGCGCCGCCTTGTGCAACGACCGGCATGCTGATCGGCGGGCGAACCGTGCTGGCCACGACGTTGGCGCGATAGATCCGGTTTTTCTTGTCGACCGCCGTGAACAGATCGCCGGCCGCCTCGGCGGATTCCGAACTGCCGAGCAGCAGATAGCCGCCGGGCTGCAGGGAGAAGTGAAACATCTGCAGCACCTGGGTTTGTACGCTGCGGTCCAGATAGATCAACAGATTGCGGCACGACACCAGGTCGACGCGGGAAAACGGCGGATCGCGCAGCACGTTATGCACGGCGAACAGCACCTTTTCGCGGATCGCCTTGGTGACGCGAAAGTGTGCGCGCTCGGCCGTGAAGAACTGGCGCAGCCGTTGGGTGGGCACGTCCGCAGTGATCGATTCGGGATACAGCCCCGCGCGCGCGAATGAAATCGCGCGTTCGTCGATGTCGGTCGCGAACAGCTGTGCCTGAATGCCTTCATGCCGCTCCGGATGATCGGCGAGCAGCATGGCCAGCGAATAGGCTTCTTCGCCGGTCGCGCAGCCGGCGACCCAGGCACGCACCGGATCGTCCGCGGACTTCTTCTGGAACAGCTTCGGCACGATCTCGCGCTCGACGACTTCGAAGGTCTCCCGGTCGCGGAAGAAATTGGTCACGCCGATCAGCATGTCCTTGAGCAGCGCCGGCGTCTCGTCGGGATGCGTGAGAACGTAGTCCTGGTAGGCTTGCAGATCGGGAATGCCGTTGACCTGCAAACGACGTTCAATGCGCCGCAGAATCGTGGCGCGCTTGTAGTGCTGGAAATCGTGGCCGGTGCGTGCGCGCAAGGTGGCGAGCACGCCGAGCAAGGCCCGTTCGGCGATCGAAGCCGCATCGGGCGGTTTGACGGCGAGCGTTTCCGGTTCGTCGTCCGCGGACGGCAGGCGGATGGCGCGCGCGTTTTCGGCCAGCTCGCGGAGTTTGCGCGGCATGTCGGCCGCCGGCAACGTGAGGTCGACCATGCCGGTGGCCATCGCGTTCTGCGGCATCTCCGGGTACTCGGCGTCGGCCGGGTCCTGCGCAATCGTCACGCCACCCTGTTCCTTGATTCGCCCGATGCCGGTCGCGCCGTCCGCGCCCGTGCCCGAGAGCACGATGGCGATCGCCCGCTCGCGGTGCGCGTCGGCGAGGCTACGAAAAAACAGGTCGATGGCGATCGGCCGGCCACGCGGACGATCGGCTTCAACGGGCGTGAGATGGCCGTGGTCGAGCGAGAGATCGTGTGACGGCGAAATCACATAGACGTGGTTCTTTTCCACCTGGACCGGCTGCTGAACCTGACGCACCGGCATGCGGGTGGCGTGCTGCAACACCTGGTCGGCGCTGCTTGCATGGTCGGGCGACAGGTGCAGCACCACCACGAACGCCATGCCGATATCGGCCGGCGCGTTCTCGAAGAAACGCAGCAGCGCCTGCACGCCACCCGCGGATGCGCCAATGCCGACTACAGGAAAGTCCAGCGAGCCTGAAGCGGCCGCCGTGCTCCCTGCGGTATCGGAGTTCGTCTGTGTGCCTGACTGCGTGCTCGTTTGCGCAACGCTCTGCGTGTTCGTTTGAGACGCTCCTGCTTTACTGCCAGCCATACTCATCCTTGTGCGCTGCGCTGCGTCTCAGCCGACCTCGTCTCGTCGTGGCACGGGCCTGTGCTGTATCAACTCATATTGTCGCGTGTGTTGCACCGCATTGCAAAGCCAGCCCGGCTTCGGCGCCCGTGCGAAGCGCGCCTGCCGAGGCTGGGTGCGGGAGTTTCGTGTCATCGGTTGGGATGGGAGGCGCCCGCAGCAGCAAGCGCTCCGGAATCCTCGTTCAGCTTTGCCCACTGTGCTTCTCTACCTTACTGCCCCTTCGTATCGCTGCTCGCGTCCGCGCCCGGCATATTGGTCGAGTCGGTAGCCGGCTTCGCCTTCGACGACTTCATGTGATGTTTCTTAGTCGACTTCGAATGCGCCATCGCGCCCGATGCCTGCATGTCGCCACCCTCACGGGTCGCGCCGGCATTGGTGCCGCCACTCGGGTCATTGCCGGCCGGACCGCCACCCCCGCTGCCTTGCGCCATCGCAATTGAGGAAGCGGCGAGCAAGGCCGAGATAAGGACTGCGCTGCGAGTCTTGTTTCTGAGGTGCATGACTTTCTCCTGTGCGAAAAGAAGTGGGTTGCGCCGGCCGGTTCAGCCAAATACGCATACCTCGTCTTCCCCTCAGCAAGGGGTGTGCCGCGAGTCATGAAACACTTCGAACATGCCAGGCGTGCGCCGCGAATGGCGAGCCTTACGGTTCACACGCCACCAGAGCGTGCAATTCGTCGATATTGAACGGCTTGGCGAGTATCGCCACGCCCAGCCGCCGCGCGCGTTCGAGTTCGTCGGCGTAGCCGGTCATCAAGGCGATCTTCTGTGACGGCCACGCACTGCGCACCTTCTCCGCGAGGTCGATGCCGTTGAGCTTGCCCGGCATCTGGATGTCGGACAGCACGAGCTCGAAGCGCGCGCCGCCTGTCAGCACATCGAGCGCCTGGTCGGCGGTCGGTTCATGGCGCACCTCGCAGCCGAAGGTCTCCAGCACCGCCGCCACGCCCGCCGCGACATCTTCGTTGTCTTCCACCAGCAGCACGACGCCGCTCGGCGCGGGCACCGGCGCTTGCACCGTCTCGGCTTGAACCACGGACGCCTTCTGGCGTTCGCGATATCGCGGCAAATACAACCTGACCGTCGTACCGCTGCCCGGCACGCTGTCGATCTTCGCCGTGCCACCTGCCTGTTCGCACATGGAAAGCACCTGCGCGAGGCCGAGGCCCGTGCCCGAACCGCGCAGCTTGGTGGTGAAGAGCGGCTCGAAGGCGCGCCGCGCGACGGCCTCGGGCATGCCCTCGCCGTCGTCGGAACAGGCGATCAGCACGTATTCGCCGTCGGGCAGCAAGGTATCGCTGCCGACCAGCCGGTTGTTCTGGCAGCGAATCACGAAGCGTCCGCCACGCGGCATCGCGTCGCGCGCGTTCACGGCCAGGTTCATGATCGCGAATTCGAGGTCGGTCGGATCGGCCAGCACCTGCCAGACCTTATCGACCATGTTCAAGACCAGCTCGACGTTGTCGCCGAGCGCGGCGTCGATCAGCGGGGCGGCGCCGGGCATCCACGTGGCGAGATCGAGCGGCTGCTGTTTGAGCGGCTGCTTGCGCGCCACGCTCAGGAGACGCCGCGTGAGCGATTCGGCGGTGGCGGTGGCGCGCTCCACCGCCAGCACTTCCTTCTCCACGTTGTTAAAGCGCTTGAGCCGCGCGAGCTCCGTGTTGGCGGCGACCACCATCAGCAGATTGTTGAAATCGTGCGCGACGTTGGCGACGAGATTGCCGAGCGCGCCCATGCGCTGCAGTTGCCGGCTCGAGGCTTCGGCTGACAGACGCATCGCCACTTCGCCCTGCCAACGTTCCCACGCGCGGCGCTCGCCTTCCAGTTGGCGCAGCGAGTAGAACACCAGCAGCCAGATGGCGATGCAGGGCACGGCCGTGAGTGCCGCGATCATGATGAAGTGCCGCCGCCATGCTTCGCCGATCGACGACGTCGCGTAGGCGCTCATCACATAGAGCGGATAGTCGCCGACACGGCGAAACGCCAGCAGGCGCTCCACACCATCCACCGTGGAATTCAGACGGACGTGGCCGGACAGCTGTTTGTCGCGCAACGCCTGAGTGAATTTGCTCCGCGGGCTGGGCTTCGCGCCCGCCGGCCACGGCGGATAGCGCACCAGCAAATTGCCGTCCTGCCGGTACAGGCCCAGCGCCAGCGACGAATCGCCGTTGGTCAGTTCACGATAGAAGCGCGAGAAGTACTCGTTGCGCAGCGCCACCGTGACCACGCCGAGGAACTGGCCGTCGGCGCCCGAACGGCCCGTCGCGGTGGTGAACACATCGGTCTGCGAGAGTGGGCCGAACATCGGCAGCGAAAAATACGGATGCGGGCGCATCGCTCTCGCGCTCGTGAAATCCTCGCGCTGCGCGATCGACATGACGGGCGCGGGAAACGTGCGGCTCGACACCAGCAGATCGCCCTTCGCGCCAAGCAGATAGATCGACGCGACCTGCGAAAAGTCGCCGCCGATGCCGCGCAGACGGTTGTGCAACATCGCTTCGCGCGCGCGAATCTGCGCGTCGTCGTCATTGCCGAGCAGTTCCACGATGCGCGAGGACATCTGCTGGTTCAGGTCCAGCACCTTGACGGCCTGTTCCTCGGCGACGCGCGCGAGGCGGTCGATCATGTCGTTCGAATCGGCGATCCGGCGCTGGTAATCGAAATAGCCGTAGCCGGCAAGGCAGATCAGAGGAAAGACGACCGAAACGGCGAGGACGATCAGCAGCATGCGCCGCGTCGCCGCGAAATTGCGCGACGGCATGGGGAAATCGACTGCGGCACGTTCCGCACGCTGCACGGTCACGATCTCCATGAAAGGTCAATACAGGTCAGGGACGCCACGGCACGGCATGCTCGGAGCATGTTCGTGCGCTATTTCCTTTTCCGGAATTTACCGCACTTCGGCCGTTCTCCAAAGCGTGACGGGCGACGAAGCAGCGCTCGTGCAGGCGCGCGCATTCGGGCACATGGATTGCTGAACCATTGGCGTTCGGCGGCCTGAAAGGCGTGTTGCACCGCGGCGTGCTGATGCGCGTCGCACGCCGCCTGCGCTGCCATTGCTCATGCCACCATCCGCGAGGAACCGGCCATGCCCACGACTGCCCGATGCGTCGCTCAGCTCTCGCAATTGCGAACCGACCGCGCTGAACGTGTCGTGGTGAACGACGAAAAGATTCTGCTGGTGCGCGACGGCGATACCGTGCATGCCTATTCCGCCGATTGCCCGCACGCCGGTGCGCCACTCGAAGAAGGTGCGCTATGCCACGGCCGGATCATCTGCCCGTGGCACAAAGGGACGTTCGACGTCGCCACCGGCAACGTGCTCGAACCGCCCGCGCTCGTCGCGCTCGACCGCTATCCCGTGGTCGTGACAGGCGACGACGTGATGGTCACGCCGGAAAAACTCCCCCAGCCGACGCGCAATGCCAGCGCGAAAGAACCGCATTACGTGGTGATCGGTGCGGGCGCGGCAGGCGCAGCCGCTTGCGCCACGCTGCGCGAATGTGACTTTGGCGGCCGTATCACGCTCGTGGGCGATGAGCCGCATGCGCCGTACGACCGCACTTCGCTGAGTAAATTTGTCCCGTCTGGTGAAATGGCGCCTGCCGATGTGCCGCCGCTACTCGCGCCGGACTGGCTCGAGCGGCACGATGTCGAGCGGATTGTCGGCAAGGTCGCGCGGCTCGATGTGCCCGCCCGCACGATTCATTTCGAAAGCGGCGGCGAACTGACTTACGACACCGCCTTGCTCGCCACGGGCAGCGTGCCGAAGCTTCCACCGATTCCCGGTGTGGAACTCGGCGGCGTGCACGTGCTGCGCAGTCTCGACGATGCCGCCACGCTCGTCGACGCTATCGGCGACGATGCCGGTCAAACTCAGGTCGTCATTCTCGGCAGCAGCTTCATCGGACTCGAAACGGCTTCCTCGCTGCGCAAACGTGGCACGCAAGTGACCGTGATTTCGCCGGAGAAAGTGCCGTTCGCGAGGCAGTTCGGTGAGCGCGCGGGCGCCATGTTCCGCGCGCTTCACGAGCGCAATGGCGTGGTGTTCCATTTCGAAGCAAAGGTCACGTCCCTCGAAGGCGAAGAAGGCAACGTGCATCAGGTGATGCTCGAAAACGGCGAGCATATCGCCGCCGACATCGTGCTGTTAGGCACGGGCGTCGCACCGGCCACCGGTTTCATCGAAGGACTGCCGCTGCAAAAAGACGGCGGCGTGCTCGTCAACGCGGGCATGCAAGCTGCGCCTGGCCTCTATGCAGCGGGCGATATCGCCGTGTTTCCGTTGCATGAAGATCAGGAACCGTTGCGCATCGAACATTGGCGCGTCGCGCAGCAGCATGCGCGCATTGCCGCGCAAAACATGTGCGGCGCGCGGCATCGCTACGCCGGTGTGCCTTATTTCTGGACCTATCACTTCGGCAAGAACTTCGAATATCTCGGCCATGCGAACGAGTGGGACGAGATCGTGACCGACGGCGAACTCGATAAGCAGCAATTCGTCTCGCTGTACGTGAAGAACGACATGGTGGTCGCTGTGCTCGCCTGCGAACGCGAAGCGCAGACCGCGCGCCTGATCGATGCGATGAGAGGCGGCGTGTCGCGCGCGGATGCAATGGCAATCGTCGGCGGCGCATCGTGCGCCACGAAATGAACACCCGTAACCTGAAGGAGAAAACGCGATGACAGAACACAAGGAAAAGCACCCGCACTCGAACAAGAGCGAAAAGCAGATCGACAAGCAGGTCGAGGATAGCTTTCCCGCGAGCGATCCGCCTTCCACCGGCGGCACCACGAAGATCGTCCCCGACAAGGACGCCGCTTCGAAAGACAAGTCGGCCGCAAAGAAACCGGCCAGGCATTAGGCCTTACTGACCTAACGTGAGCCGCCCGACGCGCTGCCGACGGGCGGTTTTCTCCACTTCTGCAAGTGCAACCCCTCTGACCGACACTCCCGATCCTCATCACCTTCGCTTTGATGACGTGTCAAGGCGGGTGACGTGCAGGGATTCGTGGCACGCTAGCTATTGACCACGAGCGGCAGTTCTTCCTCGGTCTGGGTTCTGGCCGTCTCGACACGCCGGCAAGCAGCGACGATTTCCTGCAATGAGGTGGCATAACACTCCGCACCCATCGCGCTTTGCAGATCCGCGCTCCACTTCTCCGTATCCTCCGCCGCCCACAGTCCGACCACGATCGACACATTTGGCAATCGTGCGCGAATGCGCCTGACCAGATAGCGCAGATGCGACGGAATGCCGTCGATCTGCAAGTAGAGAATGCAGACGATGCCGACATCGTCCGCGTCGAGTTGATCGATCGACGCGCGCGATGCGGCCTCATGCGGCAACGCGCGTGACGTAAAGCCGTGCTTGCCGAGCAACTGCAACAGGATCGTTGTCGCCAATGCGTCGAGCGGACCGCGTCCGGGAATGCACAGCACACGGTTGTTGGCTGCGAGCGGCGACGTGTCTGTTGCACGTTCTTCTTTCGAATTGCCTGGAGAAACGAGCCGCGTATTCGCGGGTTGAGCTTGTGCATCGTCGGAAGTCCCGGACGCTGAAGAAGGTGCCAACGGTCCCACCGCGCTCCAGTTTTCTTCCGCCGCGGACGTGACCGGCTCGCGGTCGTCGTAGCCGTCGAGGCCGTCCACGAGGTCGTTCGTCGTCGCCTCGATGCGTGCAAGCTGCGTTGCCGTGACGCTGCCGCGCTCGACGTCGTTGGCCGCGAGCTGCAAGCCCTTGATCGCAACCTCATCGTAGTACGCGGACAATGAGCGCTCACGCAGCAGCACTTCGGCTTGCTCGATCGCCTCGTCCGGGTCGCCCGCCAACGCACGTTGGTAGAAGTTTTCGATGGGCGTGAGCGCCGGCTGGTCGCCCAGCAGCACATCGAGAAATTCCAGGCGCCGCACATGCCGGCCGAGCACGAGCAGGCAAAGCGTCAACGGTGTCGACAGAATCAGTCCTATCGGCCCCCAGATCCAGCTCCAGAAAATCGCCGCCACCACCACCGAAAACGGCGAGAGCCCCGTGCTGCGTCCATACAGCAGCGGCTCGACGATCTGCCCCACCAGCAACTCCACAGTGGCGAATAGCGCCAGCGACCAGATCGCCATCGCCCACCCCGGACTCACGGCGGCGGCGAGCGCGGTGGCCAAGGTCGCCGAGATCCAGATGCCGACGTAAGGCACGAGCCGCAGCAACGCCGCGAGAATGCCCCATAGAATCGGACTCGGCACACCGATCATAAAAAGCCCCGTGCCGATCACCACGCCGACGCCCGCATTCAGGCCGAGTTGCGACACGAAGTAACGGCTCAGACGGCGCGCGGCTTCATCCATCACCGTGGTCGTGCGGTGCAGATCGCGCGAGCCGAACAGACGGATTGCGCGGTCGCGCAGATCGTCGCGTTGCAGCAGGATCACCACCATCACGACGAAAACGATAAACGCCGTTTCGAGCGGGCTGATAGCCGGCGACAGCACGCGTCTCGCGAGTTCGAACGGCGTCGGCACCGGCTCGCGCACTTCGACGGGCACGGCGGCGGGTTCACTGGCCGTGGTGTGCGCGCTGCCGCGAGACGCCGGGCCAGCCTGCGGTGCGGGTTGCGG
Source organism: Paraburkholderia sp. RL18-101-BIB-B (assembly GCF_046026985.1). Taxonomy (NCBI): domain Bacteria; kingdom Pseudomonadati; phylum Pseudomonadota; class Betaproteobacteria; order Burkholderiales; family Burkholderiaceae; genus Paraburkholderia; species Paraburkholderia sp. RL18-101-BIB-B. The sequence continues at coordinate 131,170 of NZ_JARESV010000015.1, read as the reverse complement.
CGGTTCGACCGTCGCGCGTTGCAGCGCCTGGCCTGCCGCGCTGGCAAACCGGTTCAGTTTGCCGATGGTCAGGCTGTGCGCCGTTTCCATCTTCTGCTCGATGGTCGCCTGATAGCGTGGCATGCCGGCCGCGAGATCGGTCAGTTGCGTGGCGATCACCGCGCCGAGCATCCCGATCACCGACACCGAGATCACCACCGCGGCGAACACGGACGCTACGTGACCGAGCCGCAAACGCGTCAGCGCATCGGCGAGTGGCGCGACGAGAAAGCTGAGCAGGATGGCGAGCGTAATCGGAATCAGCACGGCGCTCGCAAAGTAAAGGCAAGCGACCACCGTGACGCCCACCGCAAGCGCGATCAGGCTGTCCAGGCCGAAGGCCGTGGCGGGCGCTTGAATGCGGGCGGCCGGCCTCACGCCGCGCGGTTGGGGTATGTCCTTCATTTGCGCGAATCTGTCCGGTTACGTTCGGTTGCCGTTCTTGTGTCTTGTGAGGCGTGACAATCTTGTTGGCCAATATGCCGGTCAATAGGACTATCGGACCATCGTCGAAGTCCCATTGCGATAGCGCACTTACTTCAAAGGCTCGTCAGCGATCGGGCCACTTTCTACCGGCGGTGCTTCCTTTTCTATCTCGGCGCGTGCCTGGTCCCAGTACTCGTCAGGCGTGCCTTTCGGATCGTCTGCCTGCTCCCACAGGTAATAAGCGCGCATGCGGATCTGTTCCTCTACAGAGGTTTGTTCCTGTTCCATTTGATCACCTCGGTTAAACCTGGCGTGGGCCGATGTCGGCTGCGCTGCGCGTCCGCCGCAAAAAGAGCGGCATGGCGCGCAGTCCCTTGCAATCGAGCAAGCGCTATACCCGGCAGCGCAAGCTCGACGGCGTTTTACGCCTTGGTGTGTCAGGCTTAGGCGGAGGGTTCGCTTTCGTCGGTAGTGAGCTGCTCTTCGAGGCGGTCGAAAACACGCTGCGTCGCGCGGTTCGGTGCGTCGAGCGCGAACAGCAACAACGAGCGTGCCGTCACCTGATACGCGTCGCCGGCACTGAAGAGCGGCAACTCGGAGCGCACCGGCATGTTGGTATCGAGCAGGCAGGTCCACTGGTCGCCCTCGGGAATATCGGGCAACGTGAAGTTGACGACATCGTGATGCGCATTCAGCACCAGCAGCAGAGTCGCATCCGAGGCCGGACGGCGAATGCCGCTCGCCTGCGCGCGGCCGTCGATCACGAGGCCGAAGCAGCGCATCGACGGATCGTCCCACTGCTCCTGCAAGAGATCCGTGCCGTCCGGCGAGAGCCAGCGTGCGTCAGTCACGTCCAGCGCCTCGTTGTATTCACCGATGATAAAGCGGCCACGCCGCAATACCGGCAGGCGGTGGCGCAACGTGGTCAGATTCTTGACGAATTCGATGAGCGCGCGGCCGTCGTCATCGATGGCCTCCCAATCGACCCAACTGATCTCGTTGTCCTGGCAATAGGCGTTGTTATTGCCCTTCTGCGTGCGGCCGAATTCGTCGCCCGCGAGAATCATCGGCGTGCCTTGCGAGAGCAGCAGCGTGGCGAGCAGATTGCGTTTCTGGCGCTCGCGCTGCTGACGAATCTCCGCGTCGTCGGTCGGACCTTCCACGCCCATGTTCCAGGACTTGTTGTCCGAGTGGCCGTCGTTGTTGTCCTCGCCGTTGGCGTCGTTGTGTTTGTCGTTGTACGAGACCAGATCGTTGAGCGTGAAGCCGTCGTGCGCGGCGATGAAGTTCACGCTCGCCCATGGGCGGCGGCCGCGATGATTGAACTTGTCGCCCGAACCGGTGAGACGCGTGGCGAGATCGGCGACCTTGCCTTCGTCGCCCTTCCAGTATTCTCGCACCGTGTCGCGAAAGCGGTCGTTCCACTCGGCCCAGCCGGGCGGAAAGCCGCCGACCTGATAGCCACCGGGGCCGCAGTCCCACGGCTCGGCCACCAGCCGCACGCTCGAGAGCACCGGGTCCTGCCGGCAACTGTCGAGGAAACCGCCGCCTTCGTCGAAACCATGCAATTCGCGCCCGAGAATCGTGGCGAGGTCGAAACGGAAACCGTCCACCTTCATTTCCGTCACCCAGTAACGCAGGCTGTCGGTCACCATTTGCAGCACGCGCGGATGCGACAGGTTCAGCGTGTTGCCGGTGCCGGTATCGTTGATGTAATAGCGCGGCTCGTCGGGCATCAGCCGATAGTACGACGCGTTGTCGATGCCTTTGAACGAGATCGTCGGGCCACGTTCGTTGCCTTCGGCAGTGTGGTTGTAGACCACGTCGAGAATGACTTCGAGATTGTTGTTGTGAAAACGGTCCACCATCTCCTTGAACTCGCCCACTGAATCAATCGACGACGCGAAGAAGCGCGGATCGGCGGCGAAGAAGCCGATCGTGTTGTAGCCCCAGTAGTTGGTGAGGCCTTTGTCGAGCAGATAGCTGTCGTTGACGAAGGTCTGGATCGGCATCAGTTCAACCGACGTCACGCCCAGGTTTCTGATGTAGTCGAGCACGACCTGCTGACCGAGCCCAGCAAAAGTACCGCGCAGATTTTCCGGTACTTCCGGATGTTGTTTGGTAAATCCGCGCACATGGGTTTCATAAAAAATCACGCGCTCCCACGGCAGCGCGTTGCGTTCGGGATGACTCCACGAAAAATTGGCGTCGACCACCTTGCACTTGGGCACGAAGGGCGCGCTGTCGCGCTCGTCGAAAGACAAGTCGCCCTCTTCGGAACCCAGCGTATAGCCGAAGATTTCCGGCGCCCATTTGAGTTCGCCGATATGCGCCTTCGCATACGGATCGAGCAGCAGCTTGTTCGGATTGAAACGATGGCCCTTCTCCGGTTCATAAGGGCCGTGCACGCGATAGCCGTAAACCGCGCCCGGCTTGAGGTTCGGCACGTACACGTGCCACACCTCGTCGGTGTATTCCGGCAGTTCGATGCGTTCGATTTCGTTTGCGCCGGTTTCATCGAACAGACACAGTTCGACCTTGGTGGCGTGCGCCGAGAACAGCGCGAAGTTGACACCGCTTCCGTTCCATGTCGCGCCAAGCGGAAAAGGCGTGCCTTCCGAGATGCGCGTCGAGTAGTTGGCCTGGGATGACATAGTGGGTCCTATGGAAGCAAGAGGCGCTGACGCGCGTGTTTTAGTGTAGGCAGAGGATCCGTCGATGCAGGGATTTCCGTCCGCATGGAATGCATCATCGGAACATCAAACAGCAAGCCCGCTGATTTAGCAAGTTCCGGACCTGAGAGGATTGACGTAGGTATTGGCGCTGCGCGGCACAACTTTTGCAGCAAGCAAGGTGAAAGCTGACTCAATGAAGCGGCGCGGCACAAGAAGCGCCGGACATGTCATCAGGGAGAACAATCATCATGCAACGAATACACAATTCACTGGCCGCCACCGCCCTGCTCCTCGCCACGCTCGCGTCGTACGGCAATGCGCACGCTCAGGGCGCGCCTCAGGCAATTACGGAAAAACGGACGGACGTGGTGCAACTCGCGAGCGGCTACCGCGCGTCGAAGTTGAGCGGCGCCGATGTCTATAACAAGAACAAGGACACTATCGGCACGCTGGACGATCTGATCGTCTCGCCAAGCGGAGACCGCAGCACGTACGCGATCCTGTCGGTAGGCGGATTCCTCGGCATGGGCAAACATCTGGTCGCCGTGCCGTTCAACGACTTACAGATCAATAACCGGCGTGTGGTGCTGCCTGAAGCCACCAAAAAGTCGCTCGAGGCGCTGCCTGAGTTCAAGTACGCGCCGGACTAAGCGCGGGTCTCTGATCCGGTCGACCGGTTGCAAGGGACTGCCCTTGCAGACCGGTTAGTTGCGCTGTTATCTGTAACAGGTCAACGGCCCGTCACGGCGATATATTCAATTAACCTAAATAATCTGAGTGCCCCTTGACACTCTGCATCTGCTTCAATCTGCCGCGAATTCCATAGTTGCCGCATGGAGAATTTCTTTCAAAGCGCACGCAGCCCTTACGGCGGTCCGGCCGCATGCAGCGCCGCAGCCGATTCGAGCACACGCAACAGACGCTCGGGCGTCAACGGCTTCGCGCAATGCGCATCGAAACCGGCGGCCTTGGCACGTGCCCGGTCGTCGCGCGAGGCGAATGCGGTGCACGCCACCAGCAACATATGCGAAGTCGAAGGATGGGCGCGCAGGCGGCGAGCCAGTTCCAGGCCATCCAGGCCCGGCATCTTGATGTCCAGCACCACCGCAAACGGCTGCCATTCATGGGCCATCGCGCAGACAGCAAAGGGATCCTCAAGCGCGCGGCACTCGAAGCCGTCAGCAGTCAGCAACATCTGCAATGCCTCTGCCGCTTCCCGGTAATCGTCCACCACGAGGACGCGCCGGTGCGACGCCATCGCATACTGGATAGGCCGCCACACTACGACGTCTTCGTTATCGTCCATCCGGTCGTCGAACGTCACCATCTTCTCCTTGGCTTTTTTCCGTGCGCCACTCGCGGGCACTTCGGAACACGCGCGCAAGATTCGCTCCTGACGCGCAGACAAAGCTCATCGTTCTCCAGACGATGGTTTCTGTTCGCGTCGCACCGCGCTTGCAGCGCCGCAGCGTACGCCTTACCTCACCATAGCTCACGCAATAAAACGCCGCTGGTTGATTTAAGTGCGTTGAGGCATTGAGAACGGACGTTCACGCGTCGGCGAGACGCACTCGCGTCGCGCAGGCCGCCCTTGCCGCGTGCGCTGGATGGCACGCCTTGAGGCTATCATCGATAACGCAGGAATCCTGTCGAGAAAAACCCGGCACCCTTTTAGGGATTTGTACTCAGCGGGTTATCCCGCACGATCATCGATGAAGCCCTTGAGCATGGCCAGCGTATCGGCGTCGTCGATATGTTTGTCCGTGCGCCAGCGCAGCATGCGCGGAAAGCGCACCGCCACGCCGGATTTATGACGCGGACTTGCCTGAATGCCCTCGAAGCCGATTTCGAATACCAGGGTGGGCGTCACACTGCGCACAGGGCCGAACTTTTCGATCGTGGTCTTGCGAACGATGGCATCCACCTGACGCATCTCTTCGTCGGTTAGTCCGGAATAAGCCTTCGCGAACGGCACCAGCGTGCGCACGCCGTTCGCTTCGTCCCACACCGCGAAGGTGAAATCGGTGTAGAGACTGGCGCGGCGGCCGTGGCCGCGTTGCGCATAAAGCAGCACGGCATCGACTGCATACGGATCGATCTTCCATTTCCACCATGTGCCAGATGCCTTGGTGCGGCCCACGCCATACATCGATTCGCGTTGCTTGACCATCAGCCCTTCCACACCGCGTGATCGGCTCTCGTCGCGTAACGCCGCGAGCGCCTGCCAGTCCGCGGCGCGCACTAGCGGCGACACACGCAGCAGATCGCGCGCGAGCGTGCTGTCGATGGAAATGGCCAGCGCATCCAGTTGCGACCGCCGCTCGGCGAGCGGCGTCATGCGCAGATCCTTGCCGTGCGCTTCGAGCAGATCGTAGGCAAGCAGTGTGGCGGGCGAATCGGCAAGGATTTTTTTAGTCAGCGTTTTACGGGCAATCCGTGGTTGCAGGCGCGCGAACGGCAAGGGGGCCATCGCGCCCGGCTCCCACGCGAGAATCTCTCCGTCGATCACGCAACCGTCCGGTAACGCTTCGCCTAAAGCCGCCACCTCGGGGAATCGATCCGTGATCAGATCCTCACCGCGTGACCACAACCAGACACGTCCACCACGTTTGACCAGTTGCGCGCGAATGCCGTCCCACTTCCATTCGATCTGCCACTGCGACGGATCGCCGAGCGTCGCCGGATCGGCCTGCAATGGATGCGCGAGAAAGAACGGATACGGCAGGCCGAGATCGCTCTCCTGCGGGTGATCGCCGGACTGCGTCTCGTCACCTGTCGCTTCGGGCGCGATCAAACGCAGATAGCGCGCGGCATCGGGCTTCTGTTGCGAGTCGGTCCAACCGACCATGCGTTGCGCGATCCGTTTATGATCGACGCCCGCTACTTCCGCCAGCGCCCTCACCACCAGTTGCCGCGCGACGCCGACCCGAAACCCGCCGCCGATCAGTTTGGTCAGCAGGAAACGGCCGCCCCAGTCGAGTTCGTCCCAGTAGCCGATCAAACGCGTGCGCAACTCTTCCGGCGCGACGCCACGCAAAGTCAGCACGCGTTGCTCGATCCATTGCGTGAGGCCCAATTCGGAACTGCGTTGCGCGGGCGGCAGGATATGGGCGATGGTTTCGGCGAGGTCACCCACCGCGTGATAGGACTCCTCGAATAACCAGGCGGGCAAACCGGCGCGCTCGCGGGCAATCTCCGTCAGTAGACGCGTCGGTACCGACTGGCGCGGTTTGCCGCCGGCGAGAAAATACGAGGCCCACGCCGCATCTTCCGGCTCGGCCACGGCGAAGTAGCTCGTGAGCGCTTCGAGTTTGTCGTGCGTGGACGTGGTCGCGTCGAGCGCGGTGTAGAGGGCGGCGAAGCGTTTCATGCGCGGCTCGACGGGTCGGCGGCGTTGGCCGTGTCGTCAGTGGCGGCGTCTTGCTCGGCGGCCTCATCGAACTCGTGCGGCACGCTGCCCGTCGTGGCTGTTTCATCCGCGCCCGCGGCGTCGGCCTCGACGGTATCGTCGCCATATTGTGTTTCAAACGCGCCGGCCTCGAGGCCTTGCTCACGCAACCAGCGCACCATCGGCTCGACCGAGCCATGCGTGACGATCACGCGTTCAGCGCCCGTCGCCTGAATGGCCGTTTGCAGGCTGGGCCAATCGGCGTGATCCGACAGCACGAAGCCACGGTCGACGCCACGCCTGCGGCGCGCGCCACGCAGACGCATCCAGCCCGACGCGAACGCGTCGCTATAGTCGCCGAAGCGCTTGAGCCATGCGCTGCCCTGCGCGGACGGCGGCGCCACGATCAACGCCTGCCGGAACGCCACCTTGTCCTTGAGCGGGATCTCGCTCACGAGACGCACCGGCGGCAAGCGCACGCCGGCCTCCCGATACGCGCGATTGAGCGGCTCCACGGCGCCGTGACAGAAGATCGGCCCAATGCCGGCATCGACGCTCGCCAGCACGCGCTGCGCCTTGCCGAACGAATAGCAGAACAGCACCGATGCGCGTCCTTCGGCCGCGTTATGCCGCCACCACGAATCGACACCGTCGAACACGGTTTGCGGCGGGTCCCATCGATAGATCGGCAGGCCGAAAGTCGACTCGGTTATGAAGGTATTGCAGCGCACCGGTTCGAAGGCATCGCAGGTCGGGTCGGGGTCGAGCTTGTAGTCACCCGATGCCACCCATACGCGCCCGCGGTGTTCGATCCGCAGTTGCGCCGAGCCGAGTACATGCCCAGCGGGATGCAGCGACACCGTCGTGCCGTTGAGATCGAGCCGCTCGCCGTACGCCAGGGTTTGCAGTGATACGCCGGGCAAACGCGACAGCAGCACGGTCGCCCCCGCTTGCGACGCGAGATAGTGCCGATGTCCGAAGCGCGCGTGATCGGAATGCGCATGCGTAATCACCGCACGTTCCACGGGGCGCCACGGGTCGATATAGAAGTCGCCGGGCGGGCAATACAACCCCTCGGGCCGCGCCACCACCAGGTCCGCGAGATCTGCTTCGTCAGAGGCTATAGTCAATGGTGATTCCGATGGGAAAGATGGCACGTCGTGTCTGCGAATGATAGATGTCTATATGACAATCGCCGTTTTCATACGTGTTGAAGCATGTCGACGCAACGTCGATACAGCCGCCAAGCAAACTGCATTCCTGGCGCGCATTGGCGAATCGGCGTGACAGCAAGAAACGGCAACGCCAGCGTGGCTGCATTCTTGCTTAAGTATGCATGAGCAACAAGGCAAGCGCGTCGGCAAAACCGGCATTCCGGCAGGCCAGCCACGCGCGCTGTGAGGTCACATGCAATCCATCATCGACGACCACGCGTTATATGTGGCGAAACATCCCGGTACATTCGCGCTGCAAACCTTGAAGGCATTTCGCGCCAACCAGGGCTTGCTGCTCGCGGGCGCGGTCGCGTATTACGCGTTGCTTTCGATCGTGCCGCTCATGATCCTGATCGTGATCGCCCTGTCGCGCTTCGTGCCCCAACATACTTTGCTCGCGGCGCTCGCGCATCTATTGCAATGGCTGGTGCCGGGCCAGTCAAATGCGCTGGTGCGCGAACTGGCCAATTTTCTCGCACATCGCGCGGTGATCGGCTGGGTCTTGTTGCTGACGATGATCTTCTTCAGTTCGCTGGCCTTCACCGTGCTCGAAAACGCGATGTCGCTGATTTTCGTCCACCGCGTGGTGGTACGGCGGCGTCACTTCCTGCTCTCGGCGATGCTGCCGTATTGCTACATTCTGTGTCTCGGCGTCGGCCTGCTGATCGTCACCTTCGTGTCGAGCGGTCTCGAGGCGATCGGCGCCGAAGGCATCGAACTATTCGGCCTGCATGTTTCGTTGCAGGGACTCTCGCGCGTCGTGCTGTATCTGCTCGGCCTCGCGGGCGAGGTGTTCGTGCTGACCTCGATCTATATGGTGATGCCGGTCGGGCGCCCTTCGCTCAAACATGCGCTGTTCGGCGGCGTGGTCGCCGCGGTGCTATGGGAGATTACGCGGCACGTGCTGGTCTGGTATTTCGCGACTCTCTCGCAGGTGAGCCTGGTGTACGGATCGCTGACCATGGCCATCGTGATCCTGTTCAGCCTGGAGTGGCTGGCGACCTTGCTGCTGCTGGGAGCCCAGGTGATTTCGCAATACGAACGATTCGGAAGCGAGCCGCTTCAGGCGCCGCAACCGGAAATCAAGACCGATTGAGCCTCGCCGCGATGCGCCCTACGCCTCGGGCAACATGGCGAATGGCAAGACTGGGGTAACATTCTCCTGAATACCGGCCGAGGCGCACGCCTGGCGTAACCGCCTCCACCCGGCAGGCTTCAGGACCCGACAATGAGCATCACCCTGCGCAACAACATACAGATTTCCGGCAACGGCAAGCGGACCATGGTGCTGGCGCACGGCTTCGGTTGCGATCAAACCATGTGGCGCTACCTCGCACCGTCGTTTCATGACGAATACCGGACCGTGCTGTTCGATCACGTCGGCAGCGGCTCGTCGGATCTGAGCGCCTACGACATCGACAAGTACGACTCGCTGTACGGCTACGCCGCCGACCTGATCGAGATCATCCGCGAAGTCGCCGAGGGCCCGGTGGTGTTCGTCGGCCACTCCGTCAGCGCGATGATCGGCCTGATCGCGAGTCTCAAGGCGCCGCAACTCTTCTCCGCGCTCATCATGGTGGGCCCGTCGCCCTGTTATGTGAACGACGGCGACTACGTCGGCGGCTTCTCGCGCGACGATATCGAAGACTTGCTGCGCACCCTCGAAAGCAACTACCTCGGCTGGTCGAGCACGATGGCGCCGGCCATCATGGGCGCACCGGAGCAGCCGGAGCTCGGCGTCGAACTGACCAACAGTTTCTGCCGCACCGATCCTGAGATCGCGCGGCAATTCGCGCGCGTCACGTTTCTCTCCGACCATCGCGCGATACTGTCGCGCGCGACCACGCCCACGCTGATTCTGCAATGTAGCGACGACATCATCGCGCCGTGCGCGGTCGGCGAATATCTGCACCGCATGATGCCTGGCAGCACGCTGCATCTCATCGAGAACGTCGGCCATTGTCCACACCTCAGCTCACCGAGCGCAAGCGCGGACGCGATGAACGCCTTTCTCGGGCCGATGAGCCTGTAGCACGATGCAAAGCACGGACCGCCCGCTGCCCTCAGCCGACGCACTATTCGAGCACGCCGCCTGCGGCCTGCTCGTCACCGATGCCAACGGACGCATCCTGCGCGTGAACGCGACCTTCTGCGGCTGGCTCGGCTATGAGACCGCGGAGCTTGCCGGGGCGAAGCAAATCCAGGATCTGCTGAGCGCCGGCGGCAAGGTGTTCTATCAGACGCATTGGGCGCCGCTCCTGCAAATGCAGGGTTCGGTGGCCGAGGTCAAGCTGAACATGATGCATCGCGACGGCCACATGGTGCCGATGCTGCTCAACGCGGTGCGCCGCCGGCACGGCGACGTGACGTATCTCGAAGTGGCGGTGCTGATCGTCGCCGACCGTCATAAGTACGAGCAGGAGCTGCTGCTCGCGCGGCGCAATGCCGAGGCGTCCGTGGCCGCGCATCAGCTCGCGCAGCGGGAGTTGCAGGAAAGCCGCGACGTGTTGAGTCTCGCCATGCGCGGCGCGCGCATGGGCGCGTGGTCGCACGAACCGAATTCGGGCAAGTTCTGGTGGAGCCGCGAACTGGAAGCGCTCGCGGGTTATGCCGAAGGCCGCTTCGCCAACACGCCCGGCGGCTTTTTCGAACTGATTCATCCGGGCGATCTGGTTGCGCTGAACGAGGCAGTGGACCATGCGGTGGAAGCCGGTGACGACTACGTCGCCGAATTCCGCTTTCTGCATGCGAGCGGCGACTGGTGCTGGATGGAAGGCCGCGGGCGCGCCACGTATGACCGCCACGGCGAGCCGCTAATGATCTACGGCCTCGGCATCGACATTACCGAACGCAAGGAAGCGCAGACGGTCCTGTTACGCCAGGCCGCGATCTTCGAGCACCTGAGCGATGCGATCGTGATCACCGACCTGCGCGGCAATATCACCGACTTCAACGTGGGCGGCGAACGCATGCTGGGTTATCGCATGCGCGAGATTCTCGGCAAGCCGGTCGCGCTCTTCCTGCCGCCGGAAGAAGCGCTGAGCATCCGCCGGGAAGCGCTCGCGGCGCTCGCCGCCGAAGGCACGTGGCGCGGCGAGTTGCCGTTCGTGCGGCGCGACGGTTCGCGCGGCGTGTGCGAAACCGTGGTCAAGCCGCTCGCGAACGCACGCGGCGATATTTACGGGGCGGTCAGCATCAACCGCGACATTACCGAGCGACGGCGCGCCGAGCAGCAACTCACGCGGCTGAATCTCGAACTCTCGAAGGCCGATCGCCGCAAGAACGAATTTCTCGCCACGCTCGCGCACGAACTGCGCAATCCGCTGGCGCCGATGCGCAACGTGCTCGAGATTCTGCGTCTCAAGGAATTCGCCGATCCACAATTGAACTGGTCGCGCGACGTGTTCGACCGGCAACTGCAACATATGACACATCTGGTCGACGATCTGCTGGAAGTCTCGCGCATCACTCAGGGCAAGCTCGAGTTGCGCAAGCAACGTCTCGAACTGGCGCGCGCAATGCAATCGGCCATGGAAGCGGCGCGGCCGACCGTGCAGGCGTCGTCGCATCATCTGAGCGTGACGCTGCCACGCGAGCCGCTTTATCTGGTTGCCGATCCCACGCGCCTGTCGCAGATGATCCTGAATCTGCTGAACAACGCCGCCAAGTACACGCCGCCTGGCGGCAGCATTTCGCTCGCTGCGGAACGCGAGGGCGATGAAGCGGTAATCGTCGTGCGCGATTCCGGCATCGGCATTCCGGGCGAGCATCTGGACAGCGTGTTCGAAATGTTCTCGCAACTCGCGCCCGCGCTGGACCGCTCGCAAGGCGGCCTCGGCATCGGCCTCGCGCTGGTGCGCGGCCTCGCGGAACTGCATGGCGGCACAGTCGCGGCCTTCAGCGACGGCCCCGGCAAAGGCAGCGAGTTCGTGATCCGCCTGCCGCTGACCAAATCCGCTTCGTTGCCGTCCGACAGTGCGCCGACCGAGACGCCGCACGCGGCGGGTTTGCGCGTCGTGATCGTCGACGATAATGCGGACGCCGCCGACAGTCTCGCGATGGTGCTCGAACTCGAAGGCCACGAAGTGCGCACGGCCGGCGACGGCATCGCCGGTCTTGAACTGATCGGCGCGTTCGCGCCGCAGGCGGTGATTCTCGACATCGGCTTGCCGCTTCTGAACGGCTATGAAGTGGCGCGGCGCATTCGCCACGATTACCAGGACGCCGGCATTGTGCTGATCGCCGTGACCGGCTGGGGCCAACAGCAGGACAAGCAGACGGCCGTGGCCGCCGGCTTCGACCATCACTTCACGAAGCCGGTCGATCCGGGCGAGTTGCAACGGGTGTTGAGCCGGCAGCGGGTATGAGCGCGCCTTGTTAAACTGACGCGATTTCCGCCCGCCGCCCCTTTATGCCCATCGACACCGCTGCCGCATTCACCGCCATCTCTTGCGAACCCGTTTCGCCACGCACCGGCAAGCTTGCTCATGCTTGACGGCGCTCAAGTCACACGCACCTTGGCCGCGCGTGGCATCGCGCCCGATGCGAGCCAGCGCGAAGCGATCGCCGCGCTCGTTGCACTGCTCGGCGCGAATGGCCGGCGCGCGCGGTCCAACTCGCCAGCGGCGCATCGAGGCGTGTATTGCCACGGACTGCCTGGGCGCGGCAAGAGCCTGGTGGTCGACACGGTGTTCGAGTTGGCGACCTGCCGCAAGCGGCGTCTGCACTTTCACGAATTTCTGCGTGAGATGAACCGGCGGCTCGTGAGCGAGCCGCGCGGCGACGACCGGCTTGGCTCGGTCTCGCGGCAATGGCTCGATGGAGTCGAGTTGCTGTGCTTCGACGAATTCCACGTACACGACATCGCCGACGCGTTCCTGATGGGCCGCTTTCTCGATACCGCAATCGGTCTCGGCACACACATCGTGCTCACCTCGAACTACGCGCCGGATGGCCTGCTATCCGACCCGGAGTTTCACGAGCGCTTTCTGCCGACCATCGACCAGATCAAACGCTGCTTCACCGTGATTCATTTCGACGGCGCGCGCGACTACCGTTTCGGCGGTGAAGAAGCACAAGTGCCGCATTTCTTCGCGCCGCTCGATGCCGCCAATCGTGAAACCATGCGCCAGATTTTCGTGCGTTATGAAGGCAGCGAAACGCTGGATCCGGTTACGGTGAGCGCGGCCGGCCGCCCGCTTGCCGCACGCGCGGCGGGCGCGGCATTACTGTGGGCGGACTTCGAGAATCTGTGCGTGGCGAGCCGCTCGCATCTCGACTATCTGGATCTCGCCGAGCAATGGCACGGTCTGATTCTCGACAATCTGCGCACCGAATGGCTGAGCCAATCCCACACGCTACAACGGCTGATCTGGCTGGTCGATATTCTCTACGACCGCAAGCGTGCGCTGTTCATCGCCTCGGACGAACCGATCGAAGCGGCGCTCAGCGGCCTGGTAGGCGCGCACGATCTGTCGCGCACGCTGAGCCGGCTCGCCGAAATGCAATCGCGCGCTTATCGCAACACGCTCGACGGGATGGACGAGGATTCGGCGGACACGCCGGCAGATGCAATGGACGGTTCCTCTTAAGCTGCCGGGCAGCTACTTACGTGCGTATTCTGCAAATCTTGCAAAACGATCGCAAATCCTGCGCACCCTCTTTGAATCGCCATCGTCGAGAGGAAAACCCGCTATTCATAGGATGAAACGGCGGATGGCCGCCTCCGTGCCGCCATTCGGGAATAGGACCTGCTACCGCCGTTGCGGGCCCATTCTTCAGGGGATAGCGTTCCGCTCTTCCCGTCCTTATGATCAGAACCGCTTCTGTCGCCGCGGCATTGTGCGCGGCCTGCGTCACTTCCGCCTGCGTCCACATCGGACCATCCCGCCTCAAAGCCGATCAGGTCGACTATGCGCGCGCCCTCGGCGATGCGAAGAAACGCGAGATTCTCGCCGCCGTGGTCGGGTTGCGTTACGGCGACGCGCCCGCGTTCCTGACGGTCAGCAGCATCATCGCCGCCTATACGTTCGATGCCACCGCGGGCGCCACGGCCAACGTCGGCTCGGGCAGCCAGCCGAACTACGCGCTCGCAACGGGGAGCGCCTCATATTCGAATCACCCGACTTTCACCTTCACGCCAACCACGGGTGAAGCCTTCGCCTCGGCGTACATCCGCCCGCTTGCGCCGTCGCTGGTTTTGCCGCTTGCCGAAGGCGGCATTCCGATCGATCTGCTGTTGCGCATCACCGCGCAATCGGTGGGCGGCTTGCAGAACGGCAATGCGCTCGGCGGCGAAAACAGCGCGGGTGCGCCGGGTTTCTTCGAGTTGCTGCAAGCGCTGCGGCGTCTGCAACTGGCCGGCGAACTAAACGTCGAGTCGCGCCAGGCGGACGGCAAAAGCGGAGCGATGGGCGTGTATCTGGTCATGGGTGCGACCACCAGCGGCGAGTCGCCGGCCACGGCGGCCGATCTTGCCCGCGTGCGCAAACTGCTGCATCTGTCGTCGAATACGCGGACCTATGAGATTGTCTACGGGCCGTCGTCGGCATCGCAAAAGGGCGACAAGATACCGATGGTGACGCGCTCGGTGCTTGGCATCCTTTCCGACCTCGGTGCCCAGGTGCAGGTGCCGGTCGAGCGTATCAGCGATGGCTCGACCAAGCCGACCGTCGGCCTGATCGGCGGCGAGACCAGGCCGACCATCATCGTGCACTCCGGCAAAACACCGCCTGAGAATGCCTACGTGATGATCGCGTATGGACCGTCGACGTATTGGGTCGATCGCAACGACTTCGATTCGAAATATGCCTTTACAGTCGTGCAGAATCTGATGGCGCTAGCCGAAGCCGATACGAGCAGCAAGGCGCCGGTGGTGACGATTCCGGCGAATTGATCGCGCGATAGCGGCGGCGGCCCGCGAGTTCGCGGCGGCGGATAAAAAAGCCGGCGGCTCTTATCAAGCCACCGGCTCTTTACCGCGGCGGACCTATCCGTGCCTTTACTCCTGACTGCGCTTGGACTGCACCCGCGCGATCTGCTGCTTCGCCGCTTCGTACACCCGCTCCGGCGTGAAGCCGAACTTCTTCTTCAGATCAGCGAGCGGCGCGGACGCGCCGAACGTATGCATCACCACCTGCGCACCGAGACGGCCCACATAGCGGTCCCAGCCGAGCGAGGCAGCCTGTTCGACAGCGACACGCGCATCGACGTCCGGTGGCAGCACCGAGTCCTGATACGCCTCGTCCTGGCGCTCGAAGATGTCCCACGACGGCATCGACACCACGCGCGCCGCGATCCCCTCGCCCTTGAGCTTCTCGTACGCGTCGACGCAGATCGAGAGTTCGCTGCCCGTCGCCATCAGGATCACTTGCGGCTTCTGTCCATCGGGCGCATCGGCGAGTACATAAGCGCCCTTCCGCGTGCCGCTGGCGGCGGCATAGCGGCTGCGGTCCAACGTGGGCAGCGCCTGACGCGACACGACGATGCATGACGGCCGCCGCGGATCCGACAGCGCCACCCGCCAAACCTCGGCGACTTCGTTGGCATCGCCCGGACGCAGCACGGTGAGCCCCGGCACGCCGCGCAGCGAGGCCAGTTGCTCGATCGGCTGATGGGTCGGGCCGTCTTCGCCCACGCCGATCGAATCGTGCGTGAACACGAAGATGGACGGCACTTCCATGATCGCCGAGAGGCGGATCGGCGGCTTCATGTAGTCGCTGAAGATCAGGAACGTGGAGCCGAACGGCCGCAGATTCGACAGCGCGAGGCCATTCACCGCCGCACCCATCGCGTGTTCGCGGATGCCGAAGTGCAGATTGCAGCCGCCATAGCTATCGTGCTCGAAGCTGCCCGCGCCTTCGAATTTCAGGTTGGTTTTGGTGGACGGCGAGAGATCCGCCGCGCCGCCGATCATCCACGGCACGCGCGCGGCAATCGCGTTGAGCACCTTGCCCGACGAATCGCGTGACGCGACGCCCTTCGGATCCGCGTCGAACGTGGGGATGTCGCTGTCCCAGCCCGCCGGCAATTCGTGCGCTTCCATCTGCGCGAATTCACGCGCGAGTTCCGGGTACTTTTTGGTGTACGCGTCGTACTGCGCCTGCCATTGCTCGCGTGCCGCCTTGCCGCGTGCGCCGATGCCCGCCGCGAAGCGCTCATGCACGCCATCCGGCACATAGAAGAACTTGTCCTCCGGCCAGCCGTACGCCTTCTTGGTGAGCGCCACTTCTTCGACGCCGAGCGCTTCGCCATGCGCCGACGAAGTGTCCTGCTTATGCGGCGAGCCCCAGCCGATGATGCTGTGCACCACGATCAGAGTCGGCCTGTCGGTGATGCTTTTCGCTTCGACTAAAGCGGCTTCGAGCGCGGCGGCGTCGTTGGCGTCGTTCACACGCAGCGTATGCCAGTTGTAACCGTGGAACCGGCTTTCCACGTCGTCGCTGTATGCGAGGTCGGTATGGCCCTCGATCGTCACGCGGTTGCTGTCGTAGATCCAGATCAGATTGGACAGCTTCAGATGCCCGGCGAGCGAAGCCGCCTCGTGCGAGATGCCTTCCATCATGTCGCCGTCGCCGCACAACGCGTAGACGCGATGGTCGAAGAGCGGCGCATCCGGCTTGTTGAAGTGGCTCTCGCACCAGCGCCCCGCCATCGCCATGCCGACGCTGTTGCCGAGCCCTTGGCCGAGCGGCCCGGTGGTGGTCTCGACGCCGGTGGTCATGCGGTACTCGGGGTGCCCCGGCGTATTGCTGTCAATCTGGCGGAAATGCTCTATGTCGTTGAGCGAGACGGCGGGCGCGCCGGTCGGTTTGCCCTCCTCGTCCACCGCCTTCACGTTGGCCAGATGCAGCAGCGAATACAGCAGCATCGACGCATGTCCCACCGAGAGCACGAAGCGATCGCGGTTCGGCCACAACGGCTCGTCCGGGTCGTAACGAAGATGGTTTTGCCACAGATGATAGGCAACGGGTGCCAGTGCCATCGGCGTGCCGGGGTGACCGGAATTGGCCTTTTGCACAGCGTCCATCGACAGCGTGCGGATCGTGTTGATGCACAGCTGATCGAGGGCGGGATCGTTTTGCATGGGACACTCCTTGTTCGGCGGTTGAAGAGAAAGCCGGGACGCACTGTGTCGGCGCACCCGGCGAACCGTGTTACGTGGAAGAACGCATGAGGAACCGCTGCGAGGCTCAACGATGATGCGCCGATGCGCGCAAATCTGCACGGAGCGTTACACGCGGCATCAGATGGATTCGCTGCGGGGAGCGAGTCTTTCAGAGGGCTTGGGACGCGAGCCCGTTCCGATCGGCGCGGACAAGGGGGAAGAAACGGCGTGCGCCAGTATCAAGCCGCGCGCAGCCAATGCTCGACTAGTGGACCATGTTTGCCGTCAATCGGATCCAGCGGCGGAAAAGGCAACGCCTCCATCGCCGCGAGTTCGTCCGGCGTGAGCGCCTCCCGGCGGATGTCCCACTGCTGGCCCTCCGGATAGCCGGCCACGACCCGAAAATGCCGGGCGAACGATTGCAGGCAATGGCCAGTCCCGGCCGGCAGCAGGATCGCGTCGCCGGCGGATAGCGTCACCACCTTGCCGCCCGGTCCGCCGATGATCACTTGCGCGGAGCCGTCCGTCACGCCCAGTATTTCGTGCGCGGTGGCGTGGAAATGGTGGTAGTCGAAAATGCCGTCGCGCCACTGCGGCGGCCACGCATTGCGTTCGAAGAGGATTTCGAACGCGGCCGCGAGGTCGCCGCTATCCGGCATGAGGGCGCGCCTGTAAATCACGACCGGCAATGTGCG
Organism: Paraburkholderia sp. RL18-101-BIB-B; assembly: GCF_046026985.1. Lineage (NCBI taxonomy): Bacteria > Pseudomonadati > Pseudomonadota > Betaproteobacteria > Burkholderiales > Burkholderiaceae > Paraburkholderia > Paraburkholderia sp. RL18-101-BIB-B. Next base: position 113,627 of record NZ_JARESV010000015.1, on the reverse strand, counting down.
GTTGTTCGGCACCCAGTCGTGCGGCTTGAGCATGAAGGCTTCGTACTCGGTCTTGGCGGCGTCGATTCCATGCTTTGAATCGTTGAACATGGTTTGCTCCTTTGCGTCCTGAAGATCGCTGTGCTCCCCTGCAGCCGGCGTTGAAGACAACGCGCCAGCCGGCTCGGGCGATCTTTTCAGCGCCGCATAAAGCGCGCCTGCTTTCGCGCGCGCTTCTTTTTGGGCAATTCTGTGCGCGCTGCCGTGACGATGGACGAATTTCGCAAACATATGAAGTATTGGTCGCTTAGTTGTTTATCTCAGTCTGCGTGGCACCGGCCGCGAGGGTCGAGTGCCGCGCATGCCCGTCACCGCTGGTCAGCCGCCGCCGACGCCAGGCGCATCCGCCGAGGCTTCGTCGCCGGGGTTCAGCGGTTCGTTTTCCTGCTGCATGCATCTCTCCCTCGGATTTCCGGCTTGTACTCCGGAACCAGCATACGCCGCATCATTGCTTGCGCTGCGATTCACGTCCGCCGCCTCCGGGCGGCTAGGCATGGGAGCCGGTGCCGAGCGGGACTTCGGTGGTTTGAGCCGGGCGCTCGTTCGAGCGCGGCGGATTGGTCGCCTTGTCCACGCCGGTCTGTTCGACGGGCTCGATACCGAGCGCGCTGGGTTCGACATAGTGCGTGCCACTCGGCTTGTTGCGCTGTTTCACTTCGTCTGTAACTAGCGCGTCGAGCTGGTTCTGCGGGTTGGTGTCCTGCGGGTTGGTGTCCTGCGGTTCGGTCTGCATGCCGCCCTCCTTCTGATTTCGGATATGTCTTCGATGCAGCAACATCCGGTCCCTCTCCGTCAGCACGCCAACGGCAAGCTGGGCACAGCCGTTGCGGCAGGTGCGGTGGAGGTCTGGACCGACATTTGTAAAAAGGAGAACCTCATGACAATGACGACGATTCGCGTATCCGATACTGAAGTACAAGTCGAACGCACCCTGTACACCTTCGCGCAAAAGAACGACGCGGACTCATTCCAGCGCTGCCTCGCCGATACCTCGATCGACAGTTGCTATCGCACGCATCCACCGCTCTCGGCGCGGCCGACGCTGCCTGACGAACATCCCGACGACCCAGGTCGTGGCAGCACGATTTCTCCGTCGCTCGGCGGCATGCCATAAGGCAATCCCTGCTTCCGGCGGCGCGAGTGCGCCGCCATCCGTCAGTTCTCTGGGCTCGCGCGATCCGCTGCCACGATCTCACGGCCATAGTCGATCGCGGCGCGGCGCGCCTCGTCGGCGGTCGCGTAGGGCCCGATTTCGGGCGCGCCATCGAATGGAAACAGAATTCTTCTGTCCGCTTTTCTGACAACCTTCAGTCCACCTACGTAACGGCCGTCGCCTGTTCCGTGATAGCTGGCGTAAATCTCGAAGTCATCGTCAGCAACGTCGGCCTTATGTCGCGCCATTTGTCTTTCCCTTGTCCCTGCACTTCTGTGCGTCATGTCCGGTGCGATATCGCGGCGCGTTCCGCCGCTGTGGCGCCACGCGCATGCTGTGGTCGAGCAATAGCTGTTCCACACGCCACGGGCCCAGATTCTCGGCGAATGGGGCCGGTGGCATGCCGGTTGCGCTCGACAGGCATTCACATCACGGAGACCACGATGACTATGACGAGCACGCGTTGCATGCCGAGTCTGCATCTGCATACGCCGATGCCACCGGAAGTCGACCCCGACGCCCCGCGCCCGACCAGCGATCCCGATCCGTCGCCGCCGCCCGACGACGTGCCGCCGAATGATCCGGATCGTGCGCCCGAAGGCGATCCGCCTGCCAGGCCGCCGCCAGTCAGCGCCGCATGATCCTATCCAAGTGGCGTTGCAAAGCGAGGGCTGGGCGGAATGCTTGTAAGCGCAAATTAAACCAGTGGTCCGGTAATTGCGGACTCTTCGGGTAAGCCGGCGCTCGGGGACCGGCAACCCGCCAGGAGTCAACATGAGCACCGATCACATTGTCGAAACCGCGCCGCAGAGCGCAACGAAAGGCACCCCCGGCACACCCGATAGCGCGCCCATCAAGGAGTACCGCAACGCCGCGGGCGGCTGGGGCTCGGTGAAAGCGGTCGCGTCGATCCTCGTGCAGGAACACGTGACGTTGAACGGCAGCCGCATTCTCTCGCAGCAGAACAAGCCCGACGGCTTCGCCTGCGTGAGCTGTTCATGGGCCAAACCCGCGGACCCGCATCTCTTCGAGTTCTGTGAAAACGGCGCAAAGGCGACCGCGTGGGAAATCACCAGCAAACATATCCATACGGACTTTTTCGCCGGCCATACGCTGAGCGAATTGCGCTCATGGAGCGGTCTGGAACTCGAGTCGCGCGGGCGGCTGACCGCGCCGATGCGCTGGGATCCGGCGACCGACCGCTACGTGCAGACCACCTGGGAACATGCGTTCGCCGAAATCGCGAGCGAACTGCAAGCGCTCGATCCGAATGAAGCGGTGTTCTATGCATCGGGCCGGGCGTCGCTCGAAACGTCCTACATGTATGCGCTGATGGCGCGCGTGTACGGCACCAACAACCTGCCGGACAGTTCGAACATGTGTCACGAAAGCACCTCGGTCGGCTTGCCGAAGTCGATCGGCGTTCCGGTCGGGACCGTGCAACTCGAAGACTTCACGCATACCGACTGCATGCTGTTCTTCGGCCACAACACCGGCACCAACGCGCCGCGCATGCTGCATCAGTTGCAGGATGCGCGCAAACGCGGCGTGGAAATCATCACGTTCAATCCGCTCAAGGAACGCGGGCTCGTCACATTTGCGAACCCGCAGTCGCCGCTCGACATGCTTACCCCGGCCGATACGCGGATCAGCACGCAATATCATCAGGTGAAGATTGGCGGCGATGCGGCGGCGATTGCCGGACTTTGCAAGCTGCTGATCGAATGGGACGACGACGCGCAACGCAACGGTGAGCCGCGGGTGCTCGACGCGGCTTTCATCGCCGAACATACACATGGCTTCGAAGCCTTCGCCGACGCGATGCGCGCCACTTCATGGGAAGAGATCGAACACCACTCGCAACTCAGCCGCGGCGCGCTCGAAAGCGCGGCACGTGTCTACGCGAAAGCGAATGCCGCGATGGTGCTGTACGGCATGGGCATCACGCAGCATCGCAGCGGCGTGCACAACGTGCAGATGCTGTCGAACCTGCTGCTTCTGCGCGGCAATATCGGCCGGCCGGGCGCGGGCATCTGCCCGATTCGCGGTCACTCGAACGTGCAGGGGCAGCGCACGGTCGGCATCACGGAAAAGCCTGAACTCGCGCCGCTCGACAAGCTGAAAGAACTCTACGGCTTCGAGCCGCCGCGCGACAAAGGCATGACCACGGTCGAAGCCTGCCGCGGCGTGCTCGACGGCAAGGTCAAAGCCTTCATCGGCCTGGGCGGTAATTTTCAGGTGGCGATTCCCGATCATCATGTGATGGACCCCGCGTGGCAGCGGCTGCGGCTCACGGTGCAGATCGCCACCAAACTCAACCGGAGTCATCTGCTGCACGGCGAGGTCGCGTATTTGCTGCCATGCCTCGGGCGCATCGAGATCGACCGCCAGGCGAGCGGCGAGCAATGGGTCAGCGTGGAGGACAGCACGGCCTGCGTGCATGGCTCGCACGGACTCGCCGAGCCGGCCGGCGACATGCTGCTGTCGGAACCCGCGATCGTCGCGGGCCTTGCAAAAGCTCTGCTGCCGCGCAATCCGAAGATCGACTGGGATGCGTGGGTGGACGACTACTCGCTGGCGCGCGATGCAATCGAGCGCACCTATCCGGATCAGTTCAAGGACTTTAACCAGCGCTTCAGGCAACCAGGCGGGTTTCACCGGCCACTCGCCGCTTGCGAGCGCAAATGGAATACGGCAAGCGGCAAGGCGAATTTCATCGTGCCCGAGACGCTCGACGAAGACGCGGACATGCCGTCGCGAGGTCCAGACGTACTGCGCCTGATGACGGCGCGCGGCGACAGTCAGTTCAACACCACCGTGTACGGTCTCGACGACCGCTTTCGCGGCGTGCGTGGCAGCCGCAGCGTACTGCTCATGCATCAGGACGACATGACGCGGCTCCGCTTTTCGGAAGGCGACGCGGTGTGCATCTCCACCGTCTCGAACGACGACGTGACGCGCGAAGTGGACGGCATGCATGTCCACGCGTTCGACATTCCGCTGGGTTGCATCATGGGCTACTACCCGGAATGCAATCGCCTGATTCCGCTCTCGCATCACGCGGAATCGAGTCAGGTGCCGGCGTCGAAGTCGATTCCGGTGCGGCTGCGCAAGTCGGCGGCGAGCGAGGATTTGGCGGCGTGAGAATGCAGAAAGGGCGCGCCGGCCTGAATCAGAGCGCCCTTTCTGCGATGCCAAACTGCCAGCCGCCTATGCTGCATCAGAACTGATGCAGCATGCCCACATAAGCACCGGTTTGCGATTCACCCACGAGCGGACTCGTATTGTTGCTCGCATCGCGCGGCGATGCTTCGAGCGAGAAATTCGAGTTGCTGCCATTGCGCACGTAGCCCACGGTGCCGTACAGGAAGGTGCGTTTCGACAGGTTGTAGGTGGTGCCGAGCACATACATCATTGCGTGGCCGGACGGGTCGTGGGCGGCATCGCCCGAGCCGTCGCCGACCTTCACGTAGAACCCGCCCGCCGTCATGGCCCAGCGCGGCAGGAAGTTGTAGGTGGCGCCGAGCCAGTAGTGATCGGCCGAGTCGGCGACGCCGACCGGCGAATCGGGCGCCGAGTAATGCGTGTAGGCGCCCTGGATCTTCACCGCGTCGAAATGCACGTTGACGCCGGCGAAATATTCGCGCGATGCCTGGAAGATGTTGCTGAATCGGCCGTTGTTGTCGCGCAGTTCGTCGTAAATGCCGCGCACGTCGAACAGCGGCGAGTGGTAGCTCAGCATGATGCCGTCCGAGCGGCCGAACTCGCCGGCCGCGCCGCTGTTGAAAGCGCCCGCCTGATTGCCGAACGCATATTGCGCCTGCACATCGAAACCCCAGAACACCGGGCTGTGATACTCGACGTTGTTGCTGGTTTGCTGCCAGTTGCGCCCACGCACGAGCGAGGCCGACGAAAACGCCTGCTGCACGAACGGATCGAATTCCCAAACGCCGTCGCTGTCGATAAACAGATTACGGCCAGCCTGCAAGGTGCCCCACTGCTCGCTCTTCAATCCGACGAACGCGCGCCGCGACCAGAGCCGCCCGCCGCTCGTCGTGCCGTTCATGACCTGCAAACCGGTTTCGAGGTTGAAGATCGCATTGAGTCCGCCGCCCAGATCTTCGTTGCCTTTGAGGCCGAGCATGCTGGTGCCCCAGTCGCCGCCTTCAGCGCTCCAGCGGCTCGAACTGCCGCCCGCGCCATTGTTGATGTGGTTCAGGTATTCCAGACCGGCGTCGAGGCGGCCATACAAGCTCACGCTGGTTTGACCATATGCCAGCGGACTTGCCACGGCGAGCGCCGCCATTAATTTTGTATGTAGTCTCATTGTTTTGCCGTCAATTTTTTGTGTCGCGATGTAGGGCAAAGAGGACTGCGGATGCTTCAAACACGATCCGCGAGAAAGACGTTTGTAAACTACAGCGCTGGGTCCGTCGAACTATAGGCGATACGCGCTCCACGACCTATTCGCTTGACGCAATAAATATTTGCCCGGCCTGGGCTCGACAAGGCCCGGTTGCCAATGGAATGGGAAGATCGAAAGCCGCTCAAGATAAGATAGTCGCTCATTCGGCCCCAGCCAAATTGCAATGCACGATTCGTTATTGACTATTCAACTTTCGCCATGAACTCGCCCGAACTGACCGAAGACGAAAACCTTGGCCTTTACCAACGCGCAACGGAACACGGCGCCGAATGGTGGCGCGTGAGCGTGGCCGACCGGCCGGAAAATTATCGGCTCGAACATGGTGTCGACAATGGCAGCGGCCCTGGCGCGGTCGATATCGATCTCGTGGTGGACGCGGAAAATCTGCGTGCGAAGCTGAAGAAATGGCGCCGCGAAGGCTTCGCCATCGATACGGACGACGCCGCAAGCGAGCAGTCCGCGGCCGGCCGCGTCGCCTTCATGCCGGAATTGCAGCGCGTCGCGGCGCGAGCTTCGGCGGCGAAACATCGGCAGTTGGAAGGCACCGGCGCGACCGTGCGCATCGGTCATGTGGAGGTGCCTTGCGGCTTCGACAATCCGCTCGTGCCACGCCTCAATCCGGCCTATCTGTTCTCCGAGCGCTTTAACGACATCGTCGAGGACATTGTCGAGAACCGGCGCGTGATGCTGATCGGCCACACCGGCGCCGGCAAGACCAGCCTGATCGAACAGGTCGCGGCGCGGTCGCGTCACGGGGTGCTGCGCTCGAACATGAACGGGCAGACCACGGTTGGCGACTTCGTCGGCTTCTGGACCGTCAAGGGCGGCGAGACGCTGTGGGTCGACGGCGTGCTGCCCACGGCCATGCGCGAGGGGCTCTGGCTGATCGTCGATGAAATCGATTTTGCCGAACCGTCGATTCTCGCCGCCCTCACCGCCGTGCTCGAACCGCACGGCCGCCTCGTGCTGAAGGAAAAGGGCAACGAGATCGTCGCGCCGCATCCGGCCTTCCGGTTGTTCGCGACAGCCAATGCGGTCGGCGCGATGAGTCAGTTCCGGCATCTGTATCAGGGCGCCAATCTGATGAACGAGGCGTTTCTGGACCGCTGGCGCGTGTATCTGCTCGACTATCTGACGCCCGCCGAAGAAGCCGACGTGCTGATCGCCACCCTCGCCCCGCACATGACGCGCGCGCTCGCCACCACGCTCGCCACGATCGCCGCCGACTGCCGCGCGGCGTTCGCTCGCGAAGATCTCTCGAGCGCGTTCTCGACCCGGCGCCTGCTCGACTGGGCCGAACTGATGCTGCGCACGGGCGACCCCGAACGCGCCGCCGGGCCGGCCATCTACGCGAAGGTGAGCCCGGAAGACGCCGCGTTGATTCGCGGCATCGTTCGCCATCACATCGCGCCGGCGCCTGAAGCGTGAGCGCGATGCACGCAACGCGCGACACGCGCGGCTTCGCCTTCGAATCCACGCTCAGCAAGGTGGCCCGCGTGCTGACCGGGCAATACGGCGTGACGGTCGCGTTCAGTCCGGACGGTCCGCGCGTGGAGCCCGGCCGCATTGTGATTCCCGAATATGAGTTGAATGGCGAAGTCGAGCGCGATGTGCTGATCGGCTATCTGGATCTGCTGGTCGCGCGCGCCAAGCATGCGTCGCTCGCGCAACTCGATGCGCTGCCCTCGGGCGTCGCCGCGAATCTCGCGCAGGTGATCGAAGACCGCCGCGTGTGTGGACAGTTGCTCGACGAATATCCGGGCGCGCGCTGGTTCATCGGCAAGCTGCGCCTGCATGCGACCGAGCGCGTGCGGCAGCGCTGGCCGAAGCTGCACTGGCGCGACCGGCTGGTCTGGCTGGTCGAACGCGCGTTGTGGGATGAACCGCCCACCCGGACCGAAGCGAGCCATTCGCTGCTCGCCGCCTTGCATGCCGCGGAGGATCTGCTGCACGAAGCGCGCGCGAGCCGCTCGACCGCGCAGAGCATCGCGGCGGCGCAGGCGCTCGTGGCGCGCGTGCGCGCGTTGTCGGCGGGTGAGGTGAACAGCATGGCGTTCACGGCGGATCCGGTCGAGGACATCGATACGGAAACGGCCGCTTCGTCATCCGTGCCGCTCGAAGACGACGACACCGTGCTCCCCGACCAGGACAGCGCGAACTCGCCGCCGTCCGATCGAAGCGGTGGCGCGCAGGCGGACAACGCGGTCGGCATGGGTCAATCGCTGGCGGACGCGCAGCAACCGTCCGCGCGTTCGGAAGGCGAAGCAGGTAACGTCACTGCGGCTGCATCACAAGCCCGGCTGTCGATTCCGCTCGCCACCGAATTCGACGACATCCGCGATCTCACGGGCCAGGGCGACAGCGCCGCCTGGCGCGAGTTGCGGGCGCAGGCTCGCGCGGACACCGCGCCGCTGAAGGAAAAGCTCGAACGCGCGCTGAGCGCCGACGAGCGCACGCGCTGGCGCCGCGAGCAGGAGCGCGGCGAGATCGATCGCACCGCGCTGGCGAAGCTCGCGACCTCGCCCGGTTATCGCACGCCGTTTCGCACGCAGCGGCCCGCCAAAGGACGCGACGTCGCCGTGACGCTGCTGATCGACCGCAGCGGCTCGATGGCCGGCCGCAAGATCGAACTCGCGCGCCAGTGCGCGGCCGCCTTGTGCGATGCGCTGACGCAGTTGTCGTTCGATTGCGAAGTGCTCGGTTATTGCTCGGTCGAATCCGCGCCCATGAAGCAGCTCTACGAGCGTCAACGCGCCGCCGGCGCGGATTTACGACGCTATAACCGCTTCGTGGAACGGCTCGATCTGAAGGTCTATAAGCGCTTCGGCGCGACGGACCTGAGCGGGATCGCCGCGATCGACTGCGGCCACGAGAATCCGGACGGCGAGGCGCTGGCGTGGGCCGCGACGCGGCTTGCCGACCATCAGGCCGAACGGCGCATCCTGATGATGTTCTCCGACGGCTACCCGTCGACCGGCGACGGCGATCCGCAGGTTTTGCGCAGCGATCTGCGCGAACGCGTCGCGGCCATCGGCAAGCGCGGCATCGAGCTGGTAGGGATCGGCGTGCTGACGGACGCGGTCGAGGACTTCTATCCGCACAATGTGGTGGTCAGCCGCCTCGCCGAACTGCCGTCGACGGTGTTTTCCGTGTTGAGCTCGATGCTGCTCACGCGTTGATGCCGGCGCTCACGCGGCTCACAGCGCTCACGCCGACTGCGGCTTGAACGGATACCGTTCGATTTCACCGCCGCGCGCCACCACCGCCGTGCTCTCCGGAATCTCCTGCCACCAGCCCGGCAGGTCGGCGAGCGGTTCGGACAGCACCAGAAACGCATTCTCGCCTGCCGCCTCGATGCGTCGATCGTCGGGATACAACGCGTGCAGTTGCTGAAACGAGCTGCTGTGAAAGAGCGAGCGCGACTGCCCTTCGCTCGAATAGCGCACTGCGACGATCTGCTCGCCGTCGGTGGCGCACACGGTCATGTTCAGCGGTTCGTCCACGCCATGCTTGCGGCCGGTGTCCTCGACGAAGGCCACCATCCGCTCGAGCGCGGTGACCGGCGCCACTTCCAGGCCGAAGGTCAGCGCGAGGAAAAACATCACCTCGGAATCGGTCGAGCCTTCAATGGACGGAAACAGATCGGGGTCGATCGCCACCATCAGATCGCGGCGCACGGCCGGATAGTTGCGTATCAGGCCGTTATGCGCGAAGAGCCAGCGGCCATAGCGGAACGGATGACAGTTGGTTTCCTGCGAAGGCGTATCCGTCGCCGCGCGTATGTGCGCGACGAACAGCGGCGCGCGGATCGCCCGCGCCGCTTCGCGCAAATTGCGGTCGCTCCACGCCGGTTGAATGCAGCGGTAGCGAAACGGAATATCGGTCGGCTGGCCGTACCAGCCGATGCCGAAGCCATCGCCGTTGGTCGTGGTCTGGCCGAGCCGCGAATGCAGGCTCTGGTCGATCAGGGAGTGTTTGGCGTTGAACAGCACCGTTTCGAGCTGAATCGGGTTACCTGTATAAGCGAGCCAGCGGCACATGAGGTTTTCTCCTGTCGACCAGAGTTGGCGCTTTAGCGCCTTACTCTGGTCCCATGCACTTGCTGTGGTCGACCAGAGTTGGTGCTTCAGCGCCCCGGCGCGGCGTGCCGCCGGGTACACATCTACTTCACTACCGGCTGCATCGTCGCGATCGGAATCAGGAATTCGGAGAAGCCGGTCAGCATGATCTGCACACCGATGCACAGCAGCAGAAAAGAAGATACACGCATCGCGACCTTGGTGCCCTCCACGCCGAGGTACTTCGCGAACACCACCGCGCGGCTATAGATCAGATAAACCGTCACGGCCACCGCCAGCGAGATCACCACCGACGCGATGCTCGAAATCACAAACTCGGAGAGCTTATGCGTGCGGTTCGCGGTCAGCGCGACAGCCGTGGCGATCGAGCCCGGCCCGGTGGTCAGCGGAATGGTGAATGGGAAAAACGCCTTCGACATCGCATTGTCCGCGTCCACCCGCTTGACCGCCGGCTGCTCGGCCGGTTGCGTGTCGGGCGCATTGAGCATCTGCCAGCCGCCCACCGCGACGGCGAGCCCGCCGCCGATGCGCAGCGCCTGCATGGAGATGCCGAAGAAATGCAGGATCGGCGTGCCGATGAAAAACGCCACCAGCAGCACGCACATCACGTTGATGGCGATTTTGCGGGCCAGCGCGGTGCGCTCCTCCGTGGTCAACGAAGCAGTCCGGTCCAGGAAAACGAAAGCAATGCCGATTGGGTTGATGATGCTGATCAGCCCGGTAAAGCCAAACAGAATGTCCGAGATCAGACTTTCGACCATATGCGTTCCGTGTCGAGCGGCGGCTCGGGTGGCTCCACTGCGCACCCGGCATGCCGCGCCATGTTGATGAAACCGGACTCTCTCCGGCGCTCCAGATGATGCTCGCGCTGCGTGGCGAGATGATATCGCGGCGCGCCAGGGAAACCGTAAAAAAGCCAGCCACGAGCGCGCGTGCCGCGGCGCGCCTCACTATGCAGCCCGTCTTGCAGCGCAGCAACCGACCCCATAAAGATGCGTCCGCAACTTTCAGAAAGCCTACACTTTTTTGACCTGCTTTACGGGACCAAAGCATCCGGCATACAGTCCCCAGCGAAGCCGCACTTTCAACGAGACGTACTTACCGGTTCGAGGAGTTGCCCCCATGTTGCTTCGTGTACTTGCCGCGCTGCCGTTCATCGGCATTCTGCTCGGTGTTCCGTTTGTGAATCGTGTCGAGCCGCTGATGCTCGGCATGCCGTTCGTGCTGGCCTGGATCGTCATGTGGGTGGTGCTCAGTTCGATCATCATGGCGATCGTCTACCGTCTGGATCCGTCCAACCGTCAGCTCGCCGCCGATGGCGAGGAGGCTAGTTCATGAGCGCACTCATCATCATTGCTGCGATTACGCTGTTTGCGCTCTACCTGGGCGTGCGCGCCAAGCGCGGCCACGACATGAGTCTCGAACAATGGACCGTGGGCGGCCGCAGCTTCGGCACCGCCTTCGTGTTCCTGTTGATGGCCGGTGAAATCTACACGACCTTCACCTTCCTCGGCGGCAGCGGCTTTGCTTATGGCAAGGGCGCGCCGGTCTATTACATCCTGGCGTACGGCACGCTTGCGTACATCCTCTCGTACTGGATGCTGCCGCCAATCTGGCGTTACGCGAAGAATCACCGCCTCGTCTCGCAGCCGCACTTCTTCGCGCGCAAGTATGAAAGCCCGGCGCTCGGCACGCTTGTCGCGCTGGTCGGCGTGGCAGCACTGATTCCCTACCTCGTGCTGCAACTGAAGGGGCTCGGCATTATCGTCGCAACGGCCTCGTACGGCGCGATTTCGTCGACGGCGGCCGTGTGGATCGGCGCCTGCGTCGTGACCGCCTACGTGATCGTCTCCGGCGTGCGCGGCTCGGCGTGGAATTCGGTGGTGAAGGATCTGCTGATTCTCGCGATCGTGCTGTTCCTCGGCATCTATCTGCCGCTGCACTACTACGGCGGCTTCAGCGACATGTTCCGCGCGATCGACGCCGCGCGCCCCGGCTTCCTGACTTTCCCGGCCAAGGGCTCGAGCGTGACGTGGTTCCAGTCGACCGTGCTGCTGACGGCGCTGGGCTTCTTCATGTGGCCGCATACCTTCGGTTCGATTTTCACCGCGAAGGACGAACGCATTTTCCGTCGCAACGCGATGGTGCTGCCGCTGTATCAGCTGATTCTGCTGTTCGTGTTCTTCGTGGGCTTCGCGGCGACGCTGAAGGTGCCGGGTCTGAAGGGCGTCGACATCGACCTGTCGCTGTTCCGCCTGTCGTTGCAGACCTTCGACCCGTGGTTTGTCGGCGTGATCGGTGCGGCCGGCATACTGACCGCGCTGGTGCCGGGCTCGATGATCCTGACGTCCGCGTCGACGCTGCTCGCCAACGACGTGTATCGCGGCATGGTGAGCCGCAAGGCATCGGATGCCACGGTGGCGAAGCTCGCGCGATTCCTCGTGCCGGTCGTGGCGCTTGTCGCGGTCGGTTTCACGCTGCAAGGCGGCGAAACGATCGTTGCGTTGCTGCTGATGGGTTATAGCTTCGTGACCCAGCTTTTTCCGGCGGTGATCTGCAGTCTGCGTCCGCATAACCGCGCGACCAAGCAAGGCGCGTTTTGCGGGATTCTGGCCGGCGTTGCGGTGGTGGCCGTAACGACCACCATGCACTTGAGCATCGGTCAGTTGATGCCGTTCCTGCCCGATGCGTTGAAGGACATCAACATCGGCTTCCTCGCGTTGGCAGTGAATATCATCGTCTTCGCGGCGGTGAGCGCGGTGACGCAGGCGCGGCCGGTCGAGCAGACGCATGCGTCGGTGAATTGAGCTGTAGTTGGGGCAGGTTGTGTAGGCTCGTGATTGAGGCTTCACAGACTGATTAGCTGGATAGTGGGCTCTTTAGTCATTCAAATACGGCACGGGATAACGACCCGTGCCGTTTGCGTTTGTTTTTTCTAAGTTGCCGGCTCGACGCCATCTACGTGAGGATCCAGATGATGCGCTACCGGCGCAACTGGCGAAGCCCACCATCCCGCCGCTTTATCCCTGGATGAAGCTCGCAGGACGATCGATCGAGCAGGCGGGATTTCAGGCTGGCCAGCGCGTAAAGATCATTGTCGAACAGGGACGGCTGACTATTACCGCTGAATAGAACAAAGGGCCGCGTCAGCGGCCCTTTGTTCTATTCAGCGACGATAACTAACCATTCTTTCAAGTTTGAGCATTATGAATCATTGCTTGGATATGGTTATCATTCTTGGGAGTGTACGGAGGATAGTTATTCTTATCTGCGGACGCGATACTTTGCACATTACCATTAATGTCCACGCGCTTGCATGAATCGCCGACACCATAAGAGAAGAAGACACCCGCATGGCCAACAGATGAATAACCATCTTGATGCCCTATAATCTGCCAATCTCCAGATATTCTCTTATCAAATAAACTATACGAATCCAGAACAACTGGAGGAAATACTAGCGCAGTCACTTCAAGCATGTCGGCGGATATATCAGGAGAGGACGATACAAAATTAAAAATCTCCGCCGTGTGTCCAATACTCACCTTTGAGATAATTCGTCCAAATCCATATTTCCCATTGTTCAACTTAAAACAAAAAATATCCCCAGAATTGATAAAGCGAATCATGGTTCGCTCTTTTTTCCCCCAACCATGAATCTTTAAGTTGACCATTTCAACAGCCTCCCTTTGCAGCGCCGGGCTTAAGCGATCTTGATTTTGAATTATAGTGCTCTTCGAAATACTGCTGCCTTGCAGCAGGCCGGGTAGAATTATTCTGATCGAAAGATGCCACTTTATTTCCCCTGTTAGTGGAAGATATCGACTCACCGATCACTCCGGTCTTTGTCCCGTAATGCTCAATGTATGCTTGCTCGTATCCACGTGCTTGCCCATACGTTACACCTTCATCAAGAGGAATCATTCCTGACTGCCCTGATAGGCGACCAGTTTCTAAGTGCCCGGCAGCTCGCCTCTCAAGATCATTGGTAATTCCGATATAGTATGGATCGCCAATTGGATTGCCATGTATATCCATATCGTAAAGACTATAAACATTATATCCTGGCGTTGTTTCACCGACCCATCCCCACGGATCGATCCAGCTAACCGGATTGGGCGCATACCGATAAAGATTCAATCCCCCCGCAAGCCCAATCGGATCCTGACTGACAAACCGCCCCGTTCCCGGATCATAGTACCGGAACGTGTTGCAATGTAGCCCGGTCTCCTCGTCAGCATACTGGCCGGCGAATCGTAGCGGCTCATCGAAGACCCTGTCATCGCGCCACTCAGCCCCTTGCTAGTGCCTTTTTCGTCACTCACTTTTTTCTGACGCGTCCTCAGCCGCTTCAGCGTCGATAGCCGCTAACAGCGAAACCGTACCGGCCACTTCGGCGTCGTCCTCAATCTCCGGCTCATGCATCACGCCATCGACCCGCGACGGGTGTGTTACCGCGTGGACCCGTTGGAGCTACTCCACCGACGCCACCGTGTAGATCTGTGTGCTTGGCAGCAACGTATGCCCCAGCATTGCCTGAATGAACCGCGTATCGGTTCCGTTGTTCAGCATGTGCGTGGCCATGTGACACGAGCCTGTCTTGTGAATGCCGGCGCCCTCCATCATCCGCATCACGATGTGCGCCAAGTACGACGCGGCAATCCAGCAGTCGCGGCGCCACCGGCGCAACGGGAGAAGTCCCACCATCCCGTCGCTTTATCCGTGGATGAAGCTCGCCAGACGATGGATCGAGCACGCCGGATTTGAAGCAGGGCAGCGCGTCCGAATTGCAGTCGAACAGGGACGGCTGACCATTACCGCCAAATGAATGGCAAGGGCTGCACACGCAGCCCTTGCCACCGAACTTGGATTCGCCAAATTGGCCAGTCACGCTCATGTGACAGCTAGTGCCCCAACATGTGCTTCAGCCTCTTAAAAAAAACCTCACATGCCTCGGCTTCATCCACATATGATTGCTCCTCAGTCCGATGACCACGCTCGCTATAAAACACTTTCCAAATAGACCCTTCGTAAATCAAACAAAGCGATTCATCTAAAACTTCATCAACCGAATAACTGTCATTCGGAAAATTGGACGATAAAAGCAATTTAACAAGCTCGTTTTTATCCACAACCTTTACCTATCCCATTTTTCACTTCGCGCAAATGACCAGAATCAAGCAGACTTTGCACAGATTCTGGCAATTTATATTGTTTCCCCAAACCAAGCTCACCAAACCATGGTGCAATCTTGCTTGATTCAACATTCTCTATTGGCTTGATCACCTCATAGATATTATACGGTTTCAAATCCGACCCTGGCGGCAAGGCTCTCATAGGGTATGGAGTTCCAACTGGAGATGTGTAGCTGCCTCCCGAATAACCGTAACGATCTATAAGCGTACCAGGTTCCAACGTAATCTTACTAACCGGACCAAATGCTCCATCATTAGGCGGCCAGTAAGAAACGATTGCGTTACTCAACCCCCACGGATCAATCCACGAGATTGGATTCGTTGCATACCGATAAAGATTCAATCCCCCCGCAAGCCCAATCGGATCCTGACTGACAAACCGCCCCGTTCCCGGATCATAGTACCGGAACGTGTTGTAATGCAGCCCGGTCTCCTCGTCAGCATACTGGCCGGCGAACCGTAGCGGCTCATCGAAGACCCTGTCATCGCGCCACTCAGCCCCTCTGAATTCCCCAAAGCCAGAGAAGCGGGGCTCCCACACCACATCGCCGCTCCCGCTGGTGACGTCGTACACCTGACCGTTGTCGTGCGCGTGGTGATGCCAGACCATGCGCCGACCACCGGCACGACACTTTCCGTCAACGCTGACGACAGGCTGATCCACCCGCGCCATCGGCCGGTAGGGCGAATCCGGTGAGTAGACATAGGTGCGCACCGTCTCATCGCGCAGCACCTGCACCATACGCATGCCTTCCCACACAAAGCGCGTCTCGTCGGTGAGCGGGCTGCCATCCGCTGCCATGCGGCGCGTGACCTTGGCCGTTCGTCGACCGATCGCGTCATAGTGATAGGCCGTGCTGTGCCCGCCATGCCGACCCTGACCCGAAGCGCGAACCATTCGCCCCTCGTCGTCGTAGACGAAGTCCTGGACCATGCCGTCCTGCACCCGGCGCGTGAGCTGGCCAAAGCCGTCGTAACTGTAGCCGGTCCCCCGGAAACGGCCCAGCAGATCGTCCAGAATCCGGCTGGCCGTCCGGTCGCGCGTCGCGTCGATCAGGTTGTCCGCGGCGTCGTAGATGTAACTTTCGTGTAGCCCCTCCTCGTCGTGACAACCCGTCATCCGACCCATCACGTCGTACGCGTAGTGGACGACGCTGCGCCCGTGCCGCCCGCCGCCATGTCGGGTCACCTGATGCAGGTTGCCGGCAAGATCGTACTCATAGGCCGACCCGCGCGGCTCGCTGCCCATCATGCCCTGCCGTCCGGACCGCTCGCTCAGCCGCGACACCGTCCGCCCGCGCGGATCGTAAGCCGTCCGGCATATGCGAGGCCCCTGCGTGCGTTGCACTTCGCGGTGCAGCGCATCGCGTTCGATATCGCTGAGCGTTTCGCCGTCCAGACTGATCTGGTGGACGTGCCCCGAGCCATAGTGCAGCATCGAGATTCTCTGGCCCAGAGGAAGATGGCGTTCGGTCACGTTGCCGAGCGCGTCATGGCGCGACTCCGAACGCTGGCCGTCCGCGGTTTCCGCCACCAACCGGCCTAGCGCATCGTACTCAAAGGTCAGCTCGCTGGCGAGGATACCCAGCGCCATGCCGGCGGCACCCGGCTGCCTGTGAACGGCCGTCACGCGATCGAGCAGGTCATGGCTGTAGCGGGTGACCGAACATCGGCCGTGTTTGGACACCAGTCGGCCAGCCGCATCCCGCTCGAGGCCGATCGACTCCGATTCGCCCTGTCGGCCCGACATCGTCTGTGCGATCGCTTCGCCATTCAGGTTGTAGTGCAATTCGCGCCGCACGCCGTTCAGCCGGACTTCATGGGTCATGCGCCCCATGGCGTCGTAAGCGAAGCTGTAACTCGCCCCGTTCGCGTTGGTCAGCCTGACCAGCTGCCCGTGCGGATCGTAGCAATATTCAAGGCTGCGCCCCAACCGGTCCGTAAAACGGTCTGGTTGCCCGCGCGGGCTGTAGTCCCACCGGGACACGTGCCCCAAAGCATTACTGTGCCGGCTGATTTGCCCGAGCGCGTTGTACTCGAAAGTCTCACGTGTGCCGTCGGCATGAACGACGGTTCCGACCGCTCCGCCCGCGTTCCGTAGCAGTTGAGTCACCTGTCCGAGTGCATCGGTCTGGCGGACCAGCTCGCCCTCCTCATTCCACACGTAGCGCGTGGTCGAACCGGAGCAGTCCGTGCGGCTCAGGAGCAAACCGTAGCGCTCATCGTAGGTGAACCTGCTCGTGCCGCCGCGTTCGTCGGTGTAACTCGTGAGCAGCCCTTGCCGGTCGTGTTCGAACCGCGCGA
This sequence comes from Paraburkholderia sp. RL18-101-BIB-B, assembly GCF_046026985.1. Taxonomy (NCBI): domain Bacteria; kingdom Pseudomonadati; phylum Pseudomonadota; class Betaproteobacteria; order Burkholderiales; family Burkholderiaceae; genus Paraburkholderia; species Paraburkholderia sp. RL18-101-BIB-B. The sequence goes on along the minus strand of NZ_JARESV010000015.1, from coordinate 96,431 downwards.
CCTGCCCCAAGGCATCGATCCGCTCAACGGGTAAGCCCTGTTCCGTATGCTTCCATTGCCAGACGCTGCCATCAGGAAGCGTGTCGCTCGCCATTCGCAGCGTTTTCAGGTGATACGTGCTTTGCCAGACCCGTCCCGTGGCGTCCACCGTGTCGGTTACGCGACCCAGTGCGTCGTAACCCAGGCGCTGCACACGCTCATCGGGAGATTCGACGCGCACCAGTTGCTGGTGCCCGTCATACTCGAACTGGTAACACGCGCCTAGATAGTCGGTCCATTGCGTCACCAGATGATCCGCGTCGTACTTCCAAACCTGCGTACCCTGGTCTTCGCTGCTAACGCGCGCCTGCCCTGACTCAATGTCATAGGTAAAGGCGTACTGCTCACCGGAACCGGTGCTGTGTTCAACCACCCGCCACCCGTCGTCGTACTGCGCATAGCGATAATCACAGGTGAAGCCGAGCGCGTTCACATGCCGGGTCATCAATCCGTCGGTATAGGCGAACTGACGCTCCAGTTCGTCGGTCCGGCCACGCACGCGGATCAACTGCCCATTGCCGTCATAGCAGTAACGCACGAGATTGCGCCTCGCACCGTCGATCCGGTCGACACCCGTCAGACGGCCGTCGTGATGCTGCAATTCAAGAATGACATCCGCGTCGCTGCGCACTTCGACCAGCGCGCCGTGTTCATCGCGACGGAATTCGATAAAGTGTCCGAACTTGTCCTCGATGCGCTCCAGCACGTGGCGCCCTTTCAGCGGTTCCGCGCTGAATCCGTAAAAGGTATCGTCCAGGCCGTTCAGGATATAGCGGCCATCCAGCGCATGAGACAGATAGAGTTGCTCAAACGGGTTGTACTGGTACTGACCGGTCGGGAGATCGTCAAAGCCGACTTCACGCCCCTGAAATCCCACGTATTCGAGACCACGGCTACTGCGTTTCAGGTGAATGTCCCAGTTATGCTGCCAGCCACGGCCCAGCATGCCACCCGTGTCAATCGCGCTGGAATACGAGCGCGAACCGAAGAGCGGCAGCAGACCTGGCATGCTGAAATCCAGTTCGTTGGTGAGAACTTTCTGGCCGGTCGGGACGTGAACCGGGTGACCAAACAACCCGGACAGCCCCTCCATGACTTTTGAGCCAACGTAGATTCCCGCCACCTGGCCGGCGATGAATTTCAAAGCGCATGGCGCCGTTGCCTTCATGCCGTTCTTCAGCGCGCCAGCCAGCCCGCCTGCAACGCCCGCAACCATGAACAGGCCGTTTTTCAGATTGACTGCCCACGGCGGTATTTCGCTGGCAACGGCTATTTCACAAGCCTTGTCGCTGCCAAAAAATACGCTCTTCGATCCCTTTGCAATCGTCGCGCCGCATTGAATCTCGTCGCCTTTACGCGCCGCAACGTGCTGATTGATAAAGACGGTGCTGGAACCGCAGGCCACCGGTTCGTGCGGCGTATCCTGGCCGCACATGGCGACGCCTATCTGGGCGGGAACGGCCGCGCGCCCGTTGACGAACACATTGGGCGAACCCGCTGCAATCGTGCCAGTTGGACTGGCGAACATGCTTCCTATTCTGGTGGCGATATCAACAATCTGTTCGGCAATCATGCTAGCCAGAAAGCCCGCAATAAAGCCGACAAGAAATGGGCACGCGAACGTCAGCATTGCCACGGCAAAAATCAGCGCTGCCCCAAGGATCGCGCCGATCAGGAAGCCAGCCAGGGCTGACGTGTGCTGTATCTCGTCTCCAACACGTGCTGCTTCAAACATGCTCTTCCTCTTGACCCGGGTTCCGAAAGCGGGGCGCCTTGCGCGGCGCGGCACAGGATTGACCTGCTGAACGGCATCGACAGTCGATCAGGTCGGTATGAACGTATCGATCATTCGCCGCCAGATCGCTAACTGAGCTGAAGTGAAGGGAACCGTGTTGGTCGCAGTGAAGATAAGCGCCTTGCCATCGGCGAGGAGAATCGCGCATTGCCGCTGATAAACAGACTTGCCATTGCTGTTGTAACGGGTCTCAATCTCGATGCCGTCTGCCTCGCAACCGGCAAGCACGACTGTCTCGCGCGACTTGATAGACAAGCCCTTGATCTTCCGTTTCAGCAAGCCGATCTGGCGGTCGACATATTCATCAAGGGTTTCATCGTGCCGGGCGGTGTCACGCGCCACCTGAAGGTTGGAAAGACCATCCGTCAGCGGCTCCTGCACAAAGATATTGACCGTTCGGTCGGTGTAGCCAGCAGGCAGGGTGATGCTGCCTTCATCCATCGCGTATTGCACTGTCATCGTCTGTTCGGGAGGCGGGTTGGAAGTTAGCAGTTAAGATTTATCTTGCTGCCTTTCATATTCGTCTCGCCCGTGGATTTGCTGTCGATCGTCTTTGAGATCAGACTGAGCAGCTCCGGGGTCAGGACGACGGTCGTCCCCTCGACAACCAGTTTGATCTGCGTTTTCGCGGAGATCGTCACCGTGCCTTTCTCAGACGTCACGCTGATATTCCCCTCCGTCGAGGTCTGAGAGATGTCATGCTTGATGGTCTCCGTGTGCTGTCCGTTGACGGTCTGTGTCCGGTCGCCCTTCACGGTTGTCACTTCCTGTCCCTTGACGATCTTCGTTCGGTCCGCACCGACCACATGCGTCTCGTTATTCTTGATGGTGCTGTTCATGTCCTTCTCGGCCTGCAACATGAACTCTTCCGAACCCTGCGTATCGTCAAAGCGAATACCGCTGTAATTCGATTTGCCACCCTTCATCGAGCGGCTGATGATCCCGCTTTGTGTCGCACTGCCCGGCAGCGTCCACGGCGGCATGGAAGCCGCATTAAAAACCCGCCCCGTCACGATCGGCCGGTCAGGATCGCCATTCTCGAAATCGACGATCACTTCCTGACCCACGCGCGGTATGTTCACTCCGCCGAAGCTGCTCCCCGCCCACGGATACGACACGCGCACCCAGCACGATGAGTTCTGGTCGTTCACGGGCGAATGGTCCCAGTGAAACTTGAGCTTCACCCTGCCGTACTTGTCAGTCCAGATTTCCTGCCCGGGAGGTCCTGTCACGATCGCCGTCTGCGGACCCGTCCTACGCGGCTTGTCCACCGTGCGCGGCGCGCGGAACATCGTGGTCGCCGGCTGCACCTCGAACGTCGTGTTGATGCTGTATTGGCCCGCGCCGGTTTGATCGCCGGTTTCTTCCGCTATCACCTTCGCGCGGATCACGAGGTATTCGCGGTTCGCCGCCTCCTGGGGGTAGCCCGCGAGCGTAAAGGTCGTGCCGCACACCACGTTGCGCAGATGGCCCTTGCCCGTAGCACGCTCGCCTTGGGCGCGGATTTCTTCCATGCGTACCCGTGCGAACCGTGCGCCCTGCATCGGGTCGGCATAGTCGCCCGGCCACTCATAAACCGTCAGCTGGTTATGCGAGGTGTCCCGCGGCAGCGCATTTTCCACCGCCAGCTTCGCACCCGGCTGCGTGAAGTCGAAATCGTCGGTGGTCCAGATGCCCGACTGGATGCTTTCGGTCGTATCGAAGTGTTCGATGTGCTCGCGATCGACCTTGTGCCCCGGTGGGTAGTACCACAGCGTCTGATACGCGACGCTCTCCACGGGTTTGTGCGCACCGAGATTGTCGACGAGCACCATCCGGTGCACCTCCCTGGAGTGCTCGTAAAACCAGTAGATGCCGTGCTCAGCCATCAGGCGCTGAATAAAGGCGAAGTCCGACTCACCGTACTGGACCTGATAGACCAGCTTCGAATACTTGCCGCCCAGACGCTTGACATAGCCGTAGAGATAATTCGCCTTGAGCACCTCGTCAATGATCTCGACCACCGTCTTATTCTGGAAAATCCGGTAATCGGTGCGCCGCTCGGCAAGCACGATCCACGGCTGCAGTTTCAACCGGTAGAGGTACTGGCGGTTCAACTGACTCACCAGACTCGCCGCCGTAACAATGCCGCTAATCTCACGTATCCCGGCACCGAGATTCGCAGCGCCACCGCCGGCGACGCCCGGCACGAATGTTCCCATGCCATCGAGCTGGATGGTGACAGTCAGCTCCTTGCCAATCATCGCCTTCAGGTCGAAGTTGGCAGCCGTGCTGTCCGGCAGCAGCGGATCGACCGGCGTGACGAGGCTCAGCTCGTATTCATAGATTGTCGACAGGGCTTCTTCGCCCGCGATAGCGCGTAGCTGCAATGCCGGCTCGCCATCGGTCAACGTCGGCAGCGCCGCCCCGCTGACCGTCAGCGTACGTGGCGTCACAAAGTTCAGCATATGCAGCTTCCTTGCCGTGCGACCGGCTCGCCACAGGCTGCGTCAGACACGTCGCCCTTACCGCACATCATCACGCGCCTTTTCATCGATTCTCGCATTTTTGTAGCCATCCTAATTATTTTGATCCAAATCAAGACACTGCTTCTCACTGCCTATCCCTGAATTGCACGATTGTTCAGGTCACCCCACGCGTGCCCATGCGCACCGGCCACCCCGCGACGCGGCCGCGCTGCACCGAATGCAGTTCGGTCTGAGTAAACGAATGGCCCGATACGTGTCGCGCCAGATAGTGTTCAAGGATCAGGCCGAACAGATAGGGGCTGACGCCGCCCAGACCGGACTCGTCAACGGTCAGCGTGCACGCGATGCCGCGCCCGAACACGAGATCGTTGGACGGTGGAAGCTTGCGTGTCACCGGCCGGCTCCCGACTGCCACCAGACTCCCGATCTGCTGCCGGTAGGCCGTGTCGTCCGCGGCGAGGAACAGTCGCAGCAGATCACGCAGGCCCCCGCCCGACGCCTCGTCAGGTCGTGCTCCCAGCGTGAGGTAGTTGAAGTTCAGTTGGCGGATCAGCGACCAGGCCGCCTCACGCTCTGCATACGGTGCGCGGGGGACACTGGGCGCGCGGATCAGGCCCACGTGCTGAACCGGTGAGGATTGCACCAGCGTGAGATCGCTAACGCCGTTGCACGGGATCAGGTTGGGCAGGTCACGGTTGGTTAGCCACGCGTCAATCGAGAGGTAACGCATGCGCTGTTCATAGGGCCGCTCGTCCTGGTCCACTAGTGAAACGAAAGCCTCCGTGCCGATGTACAGCGTGCGCGTCCCGTAACGGCGCAACGAGTCTGACGTCTGCTGGCGCTCGCGACGCAGCGTAAAAAACCGCCTGTGATTGCCCTCGTCGTTGGTCAGCGCCTGATACAGCGGACGGAACTCAAGTGGCTCCGATGTCTCGCGGACCTGACCATACAATGCCTCGACCGAGAACACTTCATAGTCCTGCGGCGCGAGCTGGTCAGGCACCAGTTGGAATTCAGCGCCTGTGCCGTGCACTTCCGCCGGATCGGACCTGTTCCTGAACAGGTTGACGACCGGCGTGCAGAACAGCGCAAATTGCGAGGCATCCACCTGCTCCGCCAACGCACCGGGTGAGCGCTCCAGCAGCACGACAATTTCCGCTTCGCATCCGCGCACCTGGCGCAGGCCTGCATTGAGGCCGGTCAGTGTAAAAAAGTAGAAACGCGACGGGCATGCCGCAAACTCGTGCAGCAGGTTGTGTCCGTGAAACTTCGGCGCAACGAGTGGCAACAGCCCTTGTCCGGCATCAAGCCCCTCATGAACCACCGCCTTGTCGCTCACCGCGTGAAAGACACTGCCGGGCGTGCCGAACTGTCCTGGCTCGCCGATGATCGATGCGAGTCCAGCTGCGTGCAGCAGTTCGAACAGGTGTGACGCAGTCCGCTCGTCGCCCGCCAGATAAACCGGCAGGCGGTTCAGTCCCTGGAGGCTGGCGATCGGTATGGAATTCGTGGTGCGCAGGCGCAGCCGTAGAGCGCCCCGAACCTCGGCGCCGTGGCGCACGTAACGATCGAGCGAGGGAATGTCTGGCGGGATGCCGGTCAGACGCGCGCCGGTGATCTCAAGCGGATACAGCGTCACGTCCTGGCTGCTGCGGAACTGGCAAGGCGTATTCTCGCCATCGAGCACACCACTGATGAACGACGCACCGCGTGCGATGTGCAAACCTTCGGCAAGATTGCCTTCGTCACTGCCCGGAAACAGTCGGGCAACCGCCATGGATGGCGTGGGTGCAGCGTAGTTCGGATAGACGACTTCGAGCAACCGTTCCGTGAGGCGGGGAAATTCAGCATCGAGCCGCAACTGCATGCGTGCGGACATGAAACAGAACGATTCGATCAGCCGCTCGACGTATGGGTCGCCAATCTCACCCGCCTGCATGCCCAGGCGCCGGGCAATCTTGGGATGGGCCTGCGCGAATTCGCCTGCCAGCTCACGCATGTAGAGCAGTTCACTCGTGTAGTACTCCAGCAGTCGTGGGTCCACTTTGGCTCCGTTTCATCAAGTCCGGGGGCAAGTGCGCACGAGCGTTTCGCCGTGACACATTCTGTGGTCACGCCAGGCGGCACGGTTGGATATGGACGACGAGCCCGCTTGGCTCTTAAGTCTCTCGCCGCTGCGATTGGCGATGTCGCCCAGAATCTTTGCCCGTCTTTTGTCGCTGTTCATTCCGCCTTTCCGTTCAAAACCCTCGCCCAGTGGCCGCATCGATATGGCCATCCTGGTCACCTTTCCAGACCCACGTGTGCCCCGAGACAGAACAACAAGGCTAACCGATATTCATCTGATGAATTGTCAAGATGTGCAACGATGAAGCGACGCCAAGCGACGCATCCGATGTTTAACTGTCGAATGTCAAATCTACACACGGATGCAAAAACGCTTTCCAGGAGAGAAACGTCAAGACAAATAAATAGGCCTTCCAGGCCAAACAATCGCTCACCCGCACTGCAACACAAACCCTCCTCGTGGTCCTTGCTAAACCACGGACCTCAGGCACACCCCTTGCTGAACTGACGCGTCCGCGAATCCCACCGCACTGTGCAAGTGCACAAAACCCGTCCTTGGGGGCCACTTTGCCGCTTAACGTTCTTCTTGTCGCTTCCGAAGCCCTGCCGCTCGCCAAATCCGGCGGCCTCGGCGACATGGTCAGCGCATACGCCGCCGCTCTGCGCGACGCCGGCGTCGATGTCTCGATCCTGATGCCCGCTTATCCGGCGGCGCTCGAACGCGCGGCCGACGTCGCGCCGGTCGCGCGCATGACCGGCCTGCCCGGCGGCGACGCCCGGCTGCTGCGCGGCCAGATGCCCGACACCGGCGTGCCGGTGCTGCTTCTGCAGATGGATCACCTGTTCGCGCGCGAAGGCCTCTATCGCGATCCGCAAGGGCGCGACTATCTCGACAATCTCACCCGCTTCGCCTCGCTCGCGGCGGCGGCCGCGCGAGTGGCGCGCGGCGTGCGCAACGTGAAGCGCCCCGACATCGTGCATGCGCACGATTGGCATGCAGGATTGACGCCGCTCTATCTGCGGCTCGCGGGCGTCGCCGCCAAAAGCGTCTTCACGATTCACAACCTGGCGTTCCAGGGCAATCATCCGCTTGCCATGGGCGGCTGGATCGGTGTGCCGCCCGAATTGCTGGCGCCCGCGCTCTCCGATGAACGCAGCATCGAGTTCTACGGCTCGCTGAGCATGATGAAAGCGGGCATCGTCCATTCGGATCGCGTCACGACGGTGAGCCAACGCTATGCGCGCGAGATCCTGACGCCGCACTTCGGCCATGGCATGGAAGGCGTGTTGCAGGCGCAGGCCGGCAAGCTGTCGGGCATCGTCAACGGCATCGATACCGCCGCCTGGAACCCGGCCACCGACAACCAGATCGCGCGCCCCTATTCCGTCGACGACACCGCCGGCAAGCAGGCCTGCAAGCGCGAACTGCAACAGGCCTTCGGTCTGACGCGCGATCCGTTCGCACCGCTGGTCGCCATCGGCAGCCGCCTGACCGAACAGAAGCTCGCCGATGTCGTCGTGCATACGTTGCCGGCGCTGCTCGAACGGCATCCGCGGCTGCAGTTCGCGATTCTCGGCCAGGGCGAGCACGGTCTCGAACAGGCGCTGCGCGACGTCGCGGCCGCATGGCCGGGACGCGTCGGCGTGCAGATCGGCTACGACGAGCGGCGCGCGCACATGCTGCACGCGGGCGCGGACATTCTGCTGCATGGCAGCCGCTTCGAACCCTGCGGACTCACCCAACTCTATGCGATGCGCTATGGCACGATTCCGGTGGCCTCGCGTGTCGGTGGCCTGGCCGATACGATCGTCGACTATGTGCCGCACGATCCTCGTGGTGAGCGGCGAGCAACGGGCTTCCTGTTCGACGGCGAAAGTCCGGACGAGGTGATGCACGCGCTCGGCCGCGCATTGGCTGCGTTCGTGCAGCCGTCGTCGTGGCACGTATTGCAGAGGAATGCGATGAGCCGCGATTTCGGTTGGGATGCGTCGACCAAGAACTATCTCGCGTTGTATGCGGATCTGGTCGATGCACGTCCGGCGCTGCGCGATACGCGGGTTCGCAAGACCCCGGTTCGGGCGCGTACGGCCGCCTCGGCAGGTACGCGCAGGGAAGAGTTCAACGCGGGCGTCGGGGAGATGGCGCGTAGCGCGTGAAGCGCATGAGGCACTCGGGCGTGCTTTGGCGCGCTATGCTATACGGCATTCCAACGTGCCGTGGAGTTGCCCATGCAGCCGCCCGTTCTCCGAGTCGCCCGTCCTACTAACGATCTGCACAAGGTCGCTGATTTCTATACACGGGGATTGGGCTTCGAAGTGCTGGCGAGCTTCGAGAATCACGAAGGCTTCGATGGCATCATCGTCGGACAACGGGGCTGCCCCTGGCACATCGAGTTTACGCACCAGCACGGCGTGACCGTCGAACGGGCGCCGACCACCGAGCACCTTCTCGTGCTCTATCTTCCCGAACGCGATGCATGGAGCGCGGCCGTCGAACGGCTCGAAGCGCTCGGCGTGCCGGCGTGCGAATCGGAGAATCCTTACTGGGACCGTCAAGGCAAAACGTTCGAAGATCCGGATGGGTATCGGATCGTTTTGCAGAATGCGGCTTGGGTATAAACGCGCCGCTGGCCCGACACCCGCATGCTGACGCGCGATCACGCATGGCGTCATAGCTTCTCGCGCATCCCGTTCCCTCCACCATCCGCTTTGCAGAAAGCTGCTTGACAGCTAACACCGACGTTAGGCAAGCTGCGGCGTGCAGAAGCTTGCACCGCGAGTCCGGTTTCCTGTTGTGCCTGTAGTGCCGCGCTGTTTTGAACGCGCGGTATGAACGAACGATCACGCTGCCGTCGTCCACGGCTCATTCCCGAGGGTCGCAATGCACAGAACACGAACCATCGCTGCCGCGCTACTGGCCATCGTACTCACCGCCTGCCATACGCCGCCTACCAACGACTTCTCCAAAGCCCCCGTCGCACCCATCAGCGCCAACCGCGCCGACATCCGCTCGATTGCCAAAGACGCGTATATCTACGGCACCCCGATGGTCAATTCGTACGCTGTCATGTATGCGTTTTCGGTGGACACCACCAACCCGCAATACAAAGGCCCGTTCAATTCCATCCTGAACATCTCGCGTGTCTTCACGCCGGACGACACCGCCTTCGTCACGCCCAACTCCGACACGCCCTATTCGTTCGCCGGCCTCGATCTGCGCGCAGAACCGGTGGTCATCACGGTCCCGCCGATGGACGCGAAGCGCTACTTCGTGTTCCAGTTGATGGATCTCTATACGTTCAACTTCGCGTATATCGGCAGCCGCACCACGGGCAACAACGGCGGCAAATTCCTGATCGCGGGCCCGCGCTGGAACGGCCAGACACCGAACGGCATCACTCAGGTGATCCGCTCCGAGACTGATCTCGTGAACGTGGTCGGACGCACGCAGTTGTTCAACCCCGACGACCTCGATAACGTCAAGAAAATTCAGGCGGGCTACAAGGTGCAAACGCTGTCGGCATACACCGGAAGCACGCCGGCACCGACCGCGCCGCCGGTGCAGTGGGTCAAGCCGATCGCACCGGCCGCCGCGCGAACATCGCTCGAATTCTTCAATCAACTCGCGTTCGTGTTGCAGTTCGCGCCGGTCAATCCGAGCGAGGCCGGATTGCGCAACCGCCTCGCGCAGATCGGCGTGGTGCCCGGCAAACGGTTCGATGCGAACGCGCTCTCGCCGGAGCAGAAAGCGGCATTTCAGGCCGGCATGCAGGATGGCCAGAAGGCAATCGACGACAAGCGCGCGTCGCTCGGCGGCAAGACCGATACGCTGTTCGGCTCGCGCGAGTATCTGAAGAACGACTACGTGGCGCGCGCCACCGGCACCCAGGTCGGAATCGGCGCGAACTCGCGTGAGGAAGCGCTGTATCCGGTGCTCGACAAGGATTCGACCGGACAGCCGCTCGACGGCAGCCAGCGTCGCTATGTGCTGCGCTTTCCGAAAGGACAGTTGCCGCCTGTGAATGCGTTCTGGTCGGTGACCATGTATGCGCTGCCGAGTCAGTTGCTCGTGAAGAATCCGATCGACCGGTATCTGATCAATTCGCCGATGCTGCCGCAACTGAAGAAGGATCGCGATGGCGGTTTGACGATCTACATCCAGGCGAATTCGCCGGGCAAAGCCAGGGAGGCCAACTGGCTGCCGGCGCCGGAAGGACCGTTCATGATCACCATGCGGTTCTACTGGCCGAAACCAGTGCTGCTGGATGGCAAGTGGAAGACGCCGGTGGTCAAGCGGGTGAAGTAGTTGGAATCAAGCGTGCGTGGCGTGAGCCGTGAGTGGCTCACGCTGCTGGGTCGGCCATGTCGCTATCTGGCTCAGCCAGGCCCGTTCTTCACCTTCGTCCATCCATCCGCGCTCCACGCTTCTGAATTCACACCGTGATGAACGAAGAACAGGCCATGGGGATCGTACCGGTTCTTCACGGCAGCCAGCCGCGCATAGTTGCTGCCCCAGTACGCCTGCTGCCAGTCGTCTTCGAAGAAATCGCTTTCGGAAAAGTACGCCCCCGGCACAGCGACGATTTCGCGCAGCGTCCGCGTGGCCTGCTTGATGCGCTCAGCGTAACGCCGCCCTTTCTGCTCGTCCGGCTCGTGCCCTTCGATGCCGGGAAAGGCCGGTGGTCCCTCGGCCGCGATGATCGCGAGCGCGAAGGCGTCGAGTACCGCGGGGTTCATCGCCGTATCGCGCGTGGCGTTCAAGGCGTCGTCCGGTGCGCCCGCCAGCCCTTTGTTGAAGTGCAAGTTGACCGTCCACTGCCGCGTGCCTGCGAATAGCGTGTCGGCGAGACGGCCGCGTTGCGCCGCACTCAGCAACGCAGCCGGCAGCCATGTCGAGGTGTAGCCATAAAGATACTGGCCCGCTTCGACGACGTTATCCGCCCAGAACACGTTGTCCGCCGGCGCGCCCGGACGGTCGTCCGCGACGAGCACGCCGGGCAGATGCTGCATGATGAACGCGGCGTCCCAGAAGTGGCGCGCCGCCACGGCAAGAATCTGTGGCGGGCTCGTCTCGCAGCCGTGCTCGCCGTTCGCGATCCAGTCGAAAAAAGGTTGCCAGACGCGCGACGCGTCATCGCGGCTCAGTCCCTGGTACAGCATTGAAATGCCCAACGTATTGTCGCCATGAAAGGCGACCGTTTCGCCCCAGTGTTCGTTCATCAGGTTATCGGCATAGAAGGCCATGAACTCGCCGATCAATGCGCGGAACGCCGCGTCGGATGAGGCCTTCACCGTCGCGCGCACGACGCCGACGGTGTCGGGCAATGCGTGCGTGCGCAACGTCAGCCGCGTGACGACGCCGAAACTGCCGCCACCGCCGCCCTTCAAGCCCCAGAAGAGGTCCGGGTGCCGGCACGCGTTGGCGATTCGCACCACGCCGTCGGCGGTCACGACTTCGGCTTCCAGAAGACCGGCCGCGGCGGTGCCGAACTTCTTCGAAAAGTTGCCGAAGCCGCCGCCCTGCACGAGACCGGCGACGCCCACCGTCAGACAGCCGCCGCCTTGCACGTAGCGGCCGCCTCGGGTACTCACGGCGTCGTAGACATGGCCCCACAGAGAACCGGCGCCGACCGTCACCGCGGCTTCCGGCTCGACTCGTCCTTCGCAACCCGCCGGCACGAAAGCATCGTGCAACGCGATGTCACGCATGGACCTGGTCCAGATCAACAGCGAGTCGGCCGCGTTGGATGTGCCCTGATAGCTGTGGCCGCCGCCCTTCACCACCAGCCGCAGACGATGCCGCCTGGCGAAGTCGACCGTCCTCGCGACGTCCTGCGCGTTGGCCGCCGCCACTACATACACGCTCGGCGCGGATGTCCACGCGTCAAGCCATCCGGCGCTCTGCGTCAGCGCGGGCGTATCGCCGATGTAGTAGGGATTTTTCAAACGCCGGAACAGGTCGAGGCACGCGGCGCTCGTTGGAGATTCCGCGCAGGCTGCCAGCGGCGATTCAACCAGGCTCAAGCGGGCGCCTACGGCCCGGTCGAGGTCCTGCCAGGCGTTCGCCGAAGGCCACGCTGGGTCGCCGGGCCGCACGCGGTGCAGTGTCGGTGTGGTCGTCGCGTCGTTGGAACTTGCTCGCGAAGGCTTTGCGTGTGCCGGCGATGCCAGGGCTGCATTCAACCATGGCGTGGCCAGCACGCCCTTGAGCAAGGTCCGACGGTCCAGTGCGCACATACGTTGCTTCACCTCCGCAAACATGACCGCGTGCCTGAGTGCCCGCACAGGGCTCGCGCGAGCGCATCGCGCGAATAATCGCGTGCGGGTCGCCGCCTCTATCAGTCGACAAAAAATGAGTGAAGGGATGTTAGTCGCGAAAACGCGAGCGCGCCACTACGAGACTGCGCGTTCCTTCGGCGTTTGCGCATGGGCATCTGTCAGGAACGGCGGTAGACTGTCCGCCGGATCGACACCGGACATCAACCCACTATGCGCAGCGATTCCACACCTTACGTGCTTTACTATTCGCCCGGCGCGGCGAGCATGGCCGTTCACTGGATGCTGATAGAACTGGGCATCTCGTTCGAATCCCAGTTGATCGACATCGACGTGGGCCAGCAGCACGACCCGGCGTATCTGCGGCTCAATCCTGCGGGACGGGTGCCGACGCTGATGATCGACGGCGCGCCGCGCCACGAGTCGGCCGCGTTGCTGATGCTGCTGGCCGAGCGGCATCCCGAAGCCGCGCTTGCCCCCGAGCCGAATTCCGTCGATCGCGCCGCGTGGCTCGAAATGATGGTCTATCTCGCCAACACGATTCTGCCCGCCATGCGCGACTGGTTTTATGCGGACTCCGATGGCGACCCCTCCGGCGCCGAAGCGGTTCGCGCGCTCGCATGCCGTCGGCTCGACGCAGCGTGGGACAAGCTCGATGGCCATCTCGGCGAAAGCCATGATTATCTGATCGGCGACAAGCTCAGCACGGCCGACTTCATGGCCGTCATGTTGATGCGCTGGACCCGCAATATGCCGCGCCCCGCTCTCGGCTGGCCAAATCTTGCCCGCTATATTCGAAAGCTACGTGCGCTGCCTTCGTTCATCGAATTGAATGCGCGCGAAGGACTGACCGAATGGCGTAACGAGGAAGATTGACCCGCGTTTGAATGTCGTGGCCGCCTCGGCAAGCAGACATCAATTCGGCCGCTTGCCGATGATCACGATGCCGCGTGAAAGCCCGCTCACGCTATCCACCGCCAGCGCCCCCGCGTACAACTGCGCGAGCGGCACCCAGACGGCCGGATATTTGTAGCGCGCCACGTCGAGCAGCAACGCGCTGTCGCTCGCCGAGTCGTAAGCGGCGAGCGGCGACCAGTGTCCGCCGCCCGTCTCGCCGATTTCCACCCGCCTGAAATTCAACAGCACGAAGCGGTCGCTGTGGCCCGTGGTCGCGCGCACGAGGTCGCGAAACTGGCCGAGCGACAGGTCCGCCGCGTGGTATTTCCTGACTTCGACCGGAAAGGCATTCAGCGCCGTGCTGAGCTGGTCGAGCGTCATGCCCTCGTGCGAGACCCGCGCGGCGTTGGCCACCTGCGGATCGATGCCGTGAAAGAAATCCTCCTGCGAGAAAAACGGGAAGTCGGGGTACTGCGTCGACTCGGGCCGGCGGATGCCCAATGCGTTGAGCGCCATGACCGAGGTCGCGACGGAGCAATAGGCTTCGTTGCGCTGGGTTTCGAAATACTGCGAGAGGGGCCAGTACGACTGATTGGACGCGGAGCTCGTCAGCCGTTTCTGGCCGGCCGGCTGCGCCAACGCGACGAGGTTCGGCGGCACCGGCAGCGGGCCGTCCGCCGGGCGTGCAGTGGCTTGGGCGTCGGCGCGGCTGGCGGGCTGAACAGCGGGCTGAATTACGGCAGGCGGAACGGTCACCTGACTGCTGGCCGGCGGCACCGGCGCACACGCGGCCAGTGCCGCAGCCACGAAGGCGACGATCCACTCAGGCTGGCTCAAGCGCCCGACGGCGCGCATCAACGAATATCTGGACATGAATCTTTCCGCTGTGGATGAACCCGGAATGACGGCCGCTGTGCCGGCGCATGAAACAGCGCTTACTGGCAAGCCTCGATTTTGTAACACGAAACAAAGTTCAGCGTGCGCGACAGTGCGCGAGCTTCGACCCGCGAAGCGCACTTCTTCCCTACAATGCTGCAGCATTTTTTAACCGACTCTCGCACATCACCGTCGAAGTCAATCCAACGGAAGCGCTGGTCTGAACATGACAATCCAGTCACCCTGCATCGACATTTGCAAACTCGACGGCAAAACCGGCTTCTGCCTCGGCTGCCTGCGTACGCGCGACGAAATTCGCGGTTGGAAGACCATGAGCGATGACGTGCGTCTCGCGGTCATCAATGAACGGCCAGGTCGGGAAGTGATGCTGAGAACGGAAACGCAAGCGCAAGCGATGCAAGCGGCACAAGAGACACAAACGTCCTGAGCGCTCCGCTCAATCAGCCTGCACCGCAAACGCGTAACCGTTCTTGCCGCCGCGCTTGACGCGATACATCGCGTCGTCCGCCGCGGCGACGAGGCGCTGGTAATCGCTGACGAGATCCGGATAGCTGGCAATGCCGATGCTCGCGCGCACCACGCCGACACCCATCTGCTCGTCGGTCTCGACCACACACGCGATGAGCCGCTGAGCAATCTCGGCGAGTTCATACGCCGTCGAATACTCTCGAACCAGCACCGCAAATTCGTCGCCGCCGATGCGCGCGACAACATCCACCTTACGCACCGATTCGCGAAATGCGTGCGACACCGCAATCAGGAATTCGTCGCCGACGCGGTGCCCGAGCGTGTCGTTGACCTGCTTGAAGCCGTCCAGATCCACATACAGCACGGCGATGTTGCGATCCGTGGGACCGGCTTGCAGATTCGCCGCCGCCTCGTCGAGCGTGGCGAACAGCTTGCGCCGGTTCGGCAAGCCGGTCATGGGATCGTGCAACGCGGCGTACTCGAACTCGTGCGACTCGCCCGCCAGTTGACGATTGCGTTTCGCGTACATGCCGAGCGCGGTGAGCAGCATGCCGAACAGCAGCGCGGCCAGCGCAATCAACACGTTCGCGACATGGGCAATGCGCAGGCGCACGTCGGCGCCATCGGCATCGCGCTGGGCGCGCCAATACGGCGGGATCGTGGCAAGCAACGCATCGGTTCCAGTCAGGCTGGCATCGGGCGTCAATGCCGACGCCGGCACCCGCGGCGCAGCGGACGGACTGGCATTCACCAATGCCGCGAGCGAGTTCAGACGATCGGCGAGTTCGATGCGTGCATGGCGGTAACCCTGCGTTTGCGCTTGACCGTCGCCGGAGTGTAGCTGCCACACGCCGACCATCGCGCGAGCACTTTCCGCGCGCTCCGCCGCTTCGAGCACGAGCCCGGCGTATTCCTGCTTCAACTGATCGGAGAAGATCGTCCTGATCTGCAAGGCGAGATAGAGAAGGCCGACCAGCAGACACAGCAATGACGCGCTCGCCAGCATGGCGGGAGCCCGCCTGAAGCGGCTCATGAAGGCGCCTTTTGATCCGGCGCGCTCGGCTCGGCGCCGCTCACGGATGGGAGTAGAGGTCTTGCCGATTTGCGTTGCCATGCTGCCGGTAACTCACACGACGAAAGAAGAGCCCCATGCGGGCGAACAGACTGTTCTTATGCCGCGCGGTCTCGGAGGCGCCGCGGCGCTCCTGTGGCGCGGCCCGGGCATCTTTACCCGGACGCGACGCGGCGAGTTGCTGAGTCGGCGGAGTGGCTGAGCCTGCCGAACGGCGGGCCGACGTAGGCGGCGTAGCGGCAGATGCGGGCGTGCCGGGTGCCGCATCCGCAACGACGTCAGGCCGCGCCTTCGATGCCTTGACCTGGCCTGACCAGGACGCGAACTGCCCGCCCGCTTCCGGATCCGCGCCGGCTGCCGATGCAGCGACCGTCACGCCGCTCGCGGCCGTTGCTGGCGACGGTTGCGGCGACTTCGCCAGCACGGCCGCTGCCGGCAACGCCGTCACGCCCGCGCTTTTCGCCATCGCAGCAGCACTCGCCGACGCGCTGTTGCCGAGCGCTCGCCGCGCGCCGGCCATGGCTTCGGCGTACGCCTGCTGATCGTGATTGAACCAGACGCTATACGCCACCGTACCCATCACACCGATGGCGAGCGCGCTGGCCGCGGCCACGCACATGGCGAGGCGTCCGAACCTCGGCGGCGTGGCGGAAAGTGACAGACCGCTCGGCTGGCCACCGGCATCCTGGCCATCGAGCACCGATTTTGGCGAGTCTGTATCGTTGTACATCGCAATACTCTCCGGAATCCTTACGTCTGCCCTGTGGGCCGACTTTATTCACACGATTTTGCAGGTCCATGCAAAGCCGTTCGAAGACTGAAACCCGCTCATCGCGCGAACAACCACAACACGGCAATGCTGCGCTTTAAACGTCGTCTTTGCGAGGCAGTTTTGCGCGGAAGAAACAGGTAAAACGTTCCACGCCGCGTGTAGTCGCGCGCTATGCGGGAAAGCTTCGCAGGGCAACGGGGCGAGCCGTACAGGGCGTGAGTAGCGGGTATCGCGCAAGTGGCTGCAGGTGGCCGTCAGTCATGCAACAACCACGCCCAAGCACGGCAGGTTTTTTTGTGCTTCGGGGCTGCGTTTTAAACGCAAGTGGCGTTCCTGGTCACCGGCCTGGCGGCGGTAGCCGTTGCCCTGAAAGGGCGCTGTGCGCCGGGCGAATCGCGCAGCGCATAGCAGCATACGTGTGGGTTACTTTATCGCCCCGAGCGGCTGTCCAGAACCGCCGTTTCACTGGCCGGATCGGCCATGCTCCGGCTTGCGCTCTACCCGTCGATTTTGGCGGCACGCAGCGACGCCTATAAACGCATGGCGTCGAGCGTCGCCGCCATGCCGCCGGGGGCGCTGCCGATCAAGCGTCCCGGCATCAGCTCCGTGTTGCGTGCGCCGAAGGCGTCACAGGCAAGACACGCAGCGAAGCTGCATGCAATGCGTGAGCGCCCTGGCCGCAGTCTATACATTGGTCTCCTACGACGCTCACTGCACGGTAATGGTCTCCTTCATATTCGGGTGGATGCCGCAAAACACCTTGTACACGCCCGGCTTGTCGAACTTGAACTGGTACGTGTCGTTCTGATCGAGTGCCGCGGAGCGAAACATGCCCGCGTCGTTCACGACGGTGTGCGGTTCGCCGTCCAGATTCTTCCAGGTCACGGTCGAGCCGGCTTTGACCGTGAGTTCCATCGGCGAGAACATGAAGTTCTTGATGACGACCGCGTTCGGCGTCTCCGCCCGCGCCAAGGAAAACCCGGACGATGCCGCGAGCAACGCCGAACTTGCGGCCAATGCCAACCATACGCGGCGAATATTTTTAGTTTGCATAACTGATCTCCTGCGATAAAAAGTGCTGGCTATCAGACCAGCGTCGTGTCGTTGAGTGTGGCTTTCAGCGGATGCCGCGCAATCTTGATGCTGGTCACGCCGAGCATTTTCGGCAGCTGGTCGCTCGCCACCGTCAACGGTCCGGGGCCCGTGCCGTTGCCGGCGGTCGGCTGCGGATAAGCCGTCGAGCGCGCCGTGTGGAAGGTGATGTTGCCCTCCACTTTCGACACGATCTGATGAATATGGCCGTTCAGTACCGTTACCGAGCCGAAGCGTTTCAGGTAGCTCATCGCCTGGCCCGCGTCGCCGGTGCCCCAGCCCCACGGCTCGTAGATCGTCCACATCGGCATGTGCGCGAACACGACGATCGGCGTGCTGGACGAGCGCCCTTTCAAATCGTTTTCGAGCCACTCGAGTTGTTCGTCGCCGAGGCCGCCCAGGCCGTTCGGCTTGAAATGCATCACGTTGACCAGGCCGACGAAATGCACGCCCTGATGGTCGAAGCTGTAATAGCCCTTGTTGTCCGAGGCCTTGCCGAAGCGGCTGAAGTATTCGGTTCCGGGACCGTCTGTCACGTCGTGCTCGCCGGGCACCGTGTGCAGTTCCGTGATGTTCAGGCCAGACATCAACTGGGCCGCGAGATCGAACTCCGCGGGCTTGGACAGATGCGTGATATCGCCGGTATGGATGGTCAGCGCGGGCTTGACCGGCATCGCATTGACGTACTCGATGGTCTGCTTCAGCGTGCCCGCCACGTCCGGATTGGCTTCCTTGTTAAAGCCGATATGCGAGTCGCTGATTTGCAGGAAAAGCGGCACACCGCCCGTAGCGGCGGATGATTTCGGGTCGGCGGCGAGTGCCAGTTCCACCGGCGTGAGAATGCCGCCGGCGAGAACGAACACGGTGCCCAAGCCACCGAATGCAAGACACTTCAGTGCGCCGCGCCGCGACGCGTCGAATGATTGATGTGACGACATGTTGACCTCACGATAAAGAGTCGCAGCCGAGCCGTGGATCATCCGGCGGCCCTCGCGAGTCGGTTCGTCAGGCATGACTGAGCCGGCGCCGGTTTTATTCCAGCTTCGATCAATCGGCAGATGAATCGTCTTGGGACGTTGGCGGATCGGCAGAGGGACTCAGGTCGCTGCCGCCGAACGGCCGGCCTGCGTCGAGCGCCTGCATTGCGCAAATGCCTTCTCCATGCCCGTCAGGCATGCCAGCCAGCTTATAAAGTCTTTTTACTCCGACCGGGAAACCACTAAATTGCACTCAAGGCAATGATTTTAAGCAGATCGCAACCCGTTTAACCGGACGCCGCCTGCTTCGCTCTCATACCGCAAAGACATACCCTCCAGGAGTTAAATATGAGCCACCCCGTCATTCTGATCACCGGCGCACTCACCGGGATCGGCCGCGCCACGGCCCTTGCTTTCGCCGAAACGGGCGCCCGTCTCGTCGTCTCCGGCCGTCGCGAGGCCGAAGGCAAGGCGCTCGAAAAAGAACTGCGCGAACTCGGCGCGGACGCACACTTCATCCCGGCCGACGTGCGCCGCGACGAGGAAGTCGCGAGCCTCGTCGACCAGACCGTCGCGCGCTTCGGCCGCATCGACGCCGCCGTGAACAACGCCGGCACCGAAGGCCAGCCTGGTGCCATCACCAGCCAGACCGTCGAGAGCTACACCGCGACGTTCGACACCAACGTGCTGGGCACGCTGCTCAGCATGAAGCACGAACTGCGCGTGATGTCGGCGCAAAAGAGCGGCAGCGTGGTGAACGTTTCGTCGACTTACGGCCATGAAGGCGCGGCCTTCGCTTCCGTGTACGCGGGCAGCAAGCATGCGGTGGAAGGCATGACCAAGTCGGCGGCGCTCGAAGTGGCGTCCACCGGCGTGCGGGTCAACGCCGTTGCGCCGGGGCCGACCGACACCGGCATGCTCGACCGCTTCACCGGCACGCCGGAGAACAAGGCCGCGCTCGCCGCGAAGGTGCCGCTCGGCCGCATCGGCAAGCCGGACGACGTGGCGCGCGCCATCGTGTTCCTGGCATCGGATGCGGCGTCGTTCGTCACGGGGCAGATCGTGACCGTCGACGGCGGCAAGACCGCCGGCTGATTGCGGCGCCTCGCTCCACTGCGGCACGTGAAGTGCCATTGAAACAGCGGCCCGCATCGCTGCAGCGCGATGCGGGCCGCTGAACTACCCAATACCCAACACTGCCGCTTATTGGCCTTGCTGCGCCTGCGGCTTCACTTTGAACTTACCCTGATAGCGGATCGTCGGACGCTGCGATTGCGTCGTCGGCACGGTCATCAGCAACTGACGCGCAAGCGGTGTGGCCGCCGGACTCAGCGAACCGATGCTGGTGACGCGCGACGGGTCCGCGAGACCGTTGTTCACCAACAGCTTCGCCTCGAGTTGCAGACTGGTCAGCAGAACCGGATCCTTCAGCGCGTTCCCCTGCGCGAGCAACTGGCTCCACGCGTTGTTGCTGTAGTTGGTCACGTAATAGTCGAGACCGCTCGGATCGGCGAGCACCGCGGAACAGCCGTTCAGACGCACCTGCGTTTGCGTGTCCTTCATCGCCAGCGTCTTGCGTGAAGTCAGACCGTCGCCGTACGCGAGCGTCAACGGAATGGTCCACTGCGTGCCCGGATACTGATTCTGGTTCGGGAACGGCGACTGTTTCAGGGTGACCACGGTCTGATTGGTCGTCAGATCGCACTGCGTGTCGAGCGAGATCAGCGGCACGCCTGTTTGCCGCACGAAACTGTCACCGATCGCCACCATCGGCTGGCCGCTCGCCTTCGCCAGTTCGTCCCACAGACGCTTGGGCGTGACGTTGCCGAACGAATAGTCGGCGAGATACGACTGCAGACCCTTGCGCATCACTTCTTCGCCGAGGTAGTTCTCCAGCATCTTGAGCACGTGACCTCCCTTGTCGTACGTGAAGGCGCTCGCGCTCAGCACGAAGTCGTTCGACGCCCAGCCGTTGAAGTTCGGCTGCACCGGGAACGAGGTGGACTTCAGGTCCGCATTGATCACGGCGTACTTGTTCTTCACGTCGTCGACCCAGCTGAAGCGGTCCGGGAAGAAGCGCACCTTGGTCTTGTTCTCGAAGAACGTCGCAAACGACTCGTTCAGCCAGACGTCGTCCCACCAGTCGAGCGTGACGAGGTCGCCGAACCATTGGTGCGCGGCTTCGTGCGTGAGCACCGTCACGCCGTAGTCGGACATGGTCGTGCCGGGCGCCGGCAGAATGTCGTCGGCGAATTCGAGAATCGCGCCCCAGTTCTCCATGCCGCCGAAGTTCAGGTCCTTCTGCTCCTTGAACGCGTCGTTGGCCGCGATGGTGTCGAACTTGGTGAGCGGCAACGGAATGCCGGTGTAGCGGTAGTAGTAATCGAGCGCCTGCTTGGTCTGTTGCATGGCCGGCTTGGCCCAGTCACGCATGCCGGGCGGCGTGAAGATGCGCAGATGCAGCCCTTTTCCGTCGGGCAGCGGGCTCGAAAAGTCGTCTTCGAGAATGTCGAACTGACCGCCGCCGAAGAACAGCAGATACGACGGCATGGGCGGTGTCTTCTCGAACGACACGAGCTTGTAGCCGCTATCCACGTTCACCGCCGGTTTCTCGGCCGCGTTCGAGACGACGTTCCAGTTCTGCGGGACTTCCGCACTCACCTCGTAGGTGGGCCGGAAAGCCGGCTCGTCCCAACCCGGGAACCATTGACGCGCCAGGTTCGATTCGCCTTGCGTGAGGATCGCGCCGCTGGTCGTGCCGTCGGTCGACTTCAGATCGACGCGGAACACCCCTTCGGCCGCGGAGCAGCCCGGATAGGGATCGTCGCCGCAACTGCCGCCGGTCTTTGCGACCGGATCGTCATAGGTCTTGAAGTTGATGATGCCGCTCCACTCCATGTGCAGCGAGTAATTGCCGGCGGCGATCTGCCCGCTCACGGGGCGCAGCTGATAGAAGTCGCCGTCGTCCTGCGGCGTGGCGATCAGCGGGATATTGCCCGGCTGAAGCGTGATCGTGCCGTTGGTGAACTTGACCCGGTGCCCGGCGATCGTGATCGCGTTGACGGCTTTCTGCACCTTGATCTGCACGTCGGCGCGGCCGTCGAACGAAGACAGCGCGGGGTTCGGCCGGAACCATAGCTTGTAGTTGACCGGTGTGACCGTGTCGGGCAACTCGACCGGCGGCACCGTCTTGTTGATCGATGTGTCCGCCACGACCGGCGCGGCGGGCGGGGCCAGCGCCACTTCGGAGGCGGCCGGTGCGGCCGCGGGCGCCTGCCCGGATTTGCTCGTCAAGGAAGACGAGCCGTCGCTGCCGCCGCATCCCGCCAGAACCGCAATTCCGGCTAGTGCGAGGCACTGCATCTGCAATCGGAAATTTATACGCATGATTAATCCTCGACTGACAATATCGGCAAAAGAAAGTGCGTTGAGTGCTTATGCTGGTTTTCTCTTTTTTTCAGCGAAAAAGGTCTCCCGCACTAGCACCGAATTGCTAGCGAGAATATAGGGACGTGTTGGCGCCTCAGCACTTGTGGCTGATTTTAGAATTGCGACACACGTTTATTACAATGCTTTCACAACGACAGCTTGGGCCATATTTTCCGGCCTTCATTCGATCGTCCGGCTGACCGGCAAAGCGGCGGCTTACCTGCGTCTCCGGGCAGGTGGATTAAACCGAGGTCAGTTTTTGACGACAGTGCGTAGCCTAGTTTGGCAAACGTTCCCGTGTCAACTTCCTTTCACAATCTTTCTTTGACTTGTGTTTTTCGTATGCAAACCGAATAACTTCAGTAATGGGACTGAGTTAATCCTCTAGAAATCGCAATATCGTTCTCGACTACGGGAAACTTTATTTTTCTTTGCACAGTATTGTGCTATAGCGCAATGGCGCGAACGATTAACGACGAGGGAGGCATTAATTTGAACTAGCTGGAGAGTTCACAAAGCAATTAGCGCGATTAATACGCAAATGATCGGCTAGCCATTCACCGCTGCCACGATTCGTGCGCACATCGCCTTGTCGGGTAATGGGCCAGAACCGGCCCGAACGTTGTCCGCCATGTATTGCGGACGCCCCGTGCCTGGAATCACCACCGTCACCGCCGGCTGCGCGAGCACGAACTTCAAAAGAACCTGCGCCCAACTCGTGCAGCCGATTTCCTTAACCCACGCAGGCAGCGGCGTTTTGCCGACGCGTGCCAGCAGGCCGCCGCCGCCGAAGGGCTGGTTGATCACGACGCCGATGCCCAACTCCGCCGCGAGCGGCAAGATGCGCGACTCGGCGGCGCGGTCGTCGGCTGCGTAGTTGATCTGCACGAAGTCGGGCTTGTCGCTGCGCATGACGGCGGCGACTTCGTCGAAAGCACTCGACGTGTAGTGCGTGATGCCGATATAGCGAATCCGGCCGCGCGCTTTCCAGTCGCGCAGCGTGGCGAGTTGCGTGCGCCAGTCGAGCAGGTTGTGAACCTGCATCAGATCGATACGCGGCTGCTGAAAGCGGCGCAGCGATTCTTCCATCTGCGCGATGCCCGCCTCGCGTCCGTCGGTCCAGACCTTGGTGGCGACGAAGGCCTTGTTGTGCGCGTTCAGTTGCGTGAGCAGCGCGCCGGCGACGGCTTCCGACGAGCCGTACATCGGCGATGAATCGATCACCGAACCACCGGCTTCGAACAGGATGCGCAGCACGTCAGCGAGTTGCGCGCGGCCGGCGGGATCGTTGCCGACATCGAAGGTCCGCCAGGTGCCGCAGCCGACCACGGGCAAGCGTTCGCCCGTGGCGGGAATCACGCGTTGCGCCATGCGTGGCAGCGGCGTGCTGGCGGATTCGGTTTGTGACTCAGACGGCGTTGGGGTTTGACCCGCCGTCAATCGCGGCAAAGCGAGCGACGCTGACAAGCCGATTGCGGTGCCGCGTGCCGTGCGCAGAAAACGGCGTCTGCCGGAAAGCCCTACAGCGGTTTTCGACGAAAGTGCCATGACGTGCCCTCGATTCGCGCGCAGTACAGTGACTCTGTACGATACGGCAAATCGGCACAGCACGTTGAAGCCACCCAGAGCGCCCTGCTTCGGCGATCACACGTCACGCGCCATTAGCGGATAAAGTGCCCGCAAATCGGCATGCTAGCCAGCCGCGCGATCAACGACGATTGTTGTCCGCCATCCGCCGCCGCGAACTGATCCGCAGCCGTCGCGGACCCCGCCGCCGCGCCGATCGCGATAACCGCGATCGCGATCCCGCGCAGCCGCCCGGCGCGGCCGACGAGCGAGCCCGACACGCCGCGCCAACTGGCCAGCAAGGTCATCGAGAGTGCAACTATCGCGCAGCACATGGCTCCTCCTCAGGCGTTCGCCGTGGCGCGTTCCTGCCGCGCGGGAAACGGGTCGCGCCATGCGTCGATCGCGTTCAACTGATCGTGCCAGCGCACCACTTCCGGAAACTCTTCAACCGGCATTGCCGCGCTTTTCGCATACGGCAGCGCGATGCCGACCGAGAAATCCGCCACCGACATGTCGTCACCCAGCAGCCACTTGCGTCCCTTCAGATGCTGGTTGAGCACGGCAGCATGCTTGCGGAAAAAACCTTGCGCTTCGGCGACCTTCGCGGGGTCGGGCTCGCCGAGTCCGACCCACGGTTTGATCAGGTACTCGAAGTAAAGCGCGCCGGCATGCCGGAGCAGATGCTGGCTATTCCAGCTGAACCAGCGCACGATTTCGATCTGCTGCTGCGCGCCCCGCGGCCAAAGCGGGGATTCCGCGCGCTGCGCAAGATGGCACAGGATCGCGTCGGCCTCCCAGATGATCTTCTCGCCGTCGACGAGACAAGGCACCTTGCCGTTCGGATTGATCGCCAGATAGTCCGGCCGGGTTTGCTCGCCTTTGCCCAGATCGACAAAGGCGTAGTCGATTGGCAAGCCTAAATATTTGGCTAGCGCACAGGATTTTCTGGGAGACAGCGTTTCAGCATAGTAAAGCTTCATGGTCGACCTCGGTATGTGTTGACTTCGGTGGAATGTGCTTCATTCGGCTTCGTTTTCCAGCTCGGCAAGCAGTGCGTCCAGCTTCTCGAATGCACCGGTCCAGCCGGCTTGATGACCATCGCGTGCAGCTTCGTCGAAGAACTGCGCATGATTGAAATGCAGTTCGGTGCCCTCTTCGATCGGACGAAACCGGATCGTCACCAGCGACCGGCGCTCAGGCAGCGTGACCCACTCCCACGTGAAGACGAGCTTGCGCTCCGCTTCGACCTCCTGGTACTCGCCGCGGCAGTCGTGCGTTTCGCCATCCAGTGTCTGAAACACCACACGAAAGCGGCCGCCCACGCGCGGATCGGCTTCGGCGCTCAGCACCGGCCCGGCGTCCGGTCCCCACCAGCGCGCCATCAACTCGGGCCGCGTCCATGCTGCGTAGACTCTTGCAGGTGGCGCCTTGATGCGCCGCACGATGGTCAGGCTCGGCTTTTCGTTCATTCGTCGTTCCTCTCAACAAAATCGGCGAGCCGGTCGAGACTCGCGGACCAGAAGCGTTCGTAGCGTCGCAACCACGCCATCGCTTCTTCCATCGGGCCGGCAACCAGTTCGACCGAGACGGTTCGGCCGCTTTTCGTGCGCGCCACCAGACCCGCGTCGCTCAGCACGTCGAGGTGCTTCATGACGGCGGGCAGTTTGAGCGGCAACGGACGCGCGATTTCCGTGACCGACAGACCAGGCTCACGCTCCAGACGCGCGAGGATGGCCCGCCGCGTGGGATCCACGAGGGCGGAAAACGTGCGATCGAGTTGACTGACTGGAGACTTTGCCATATGGTGAACTATAGGCCGTGAGTTCCGGGAGTCAAGGTTTTTTGCGGCCGACTCCGTGAACCCGTAGGCCGGTTTGCACTGTCCGACATCAACGCGCCGCGGCTATCATTCCAACGATTCGCGAGTAGGTCTTCGCTCAGCTTCCAGAGGACAGCACCGTATGGACCTTCTTCAAGGCATGGCAGTGTTCAAGCGCGTCGTCGACGCGTCCAGTTTCTCGAAAGCGGCCGATTCGCTGGAAATGCCACGCGCCTCCGTGTCGACGGTCGTGCAGAATCTGGAGAGCCACCTGGGCGTGCGGCTGCTGAACCGCACGACGCGCCGCGTGCAGGTCACCGACGACGGCGCGCTCTACTACGAATACTGCGCACGCATTCTCGCCGAGGTCTCCGACGCCGAGTCGGCGTTATCGAGCAAACGCCAGAGTCCGCGCGGCACGGTCCGCGTCGACACGTCCGCCACATTCGCGGCTCACGTGCTGGTTCCGGTGATGCGCGATTTCAACGCGCGCTATCCCGACATCACGGTGAAGCTGGGACTGGCGGACCGCAACGTGGATCTCGTGCAGGAAGGCGTGGATTGCGTGATCCGCATCGGCGTGCTCGACGATTCGAACCTCGTGGCACGCTCGCTCGGCAGCGTGCGCATGACGATTTGCGCCGCGCCCGCCTATCTCGAACAGATGGGCGAGCCCGCCACGCCCGACGATCTCGACCGGCATCACGCCGTGAATTATTTTTCCGCGCGCACGGGGCGCGTCTATCCGATGGAGTTCGAAGCGGACGGCATCCTCATCAAAAGACCGATCGAGGGCAAACTCGCGGTCAACGAAGGCCTGGTCTATGTTGCGTCGGCAGTGGAAGGCTTGGGCCTGATCCAGACGCCGCGCTTCATGGTGGCGAAGGCGCTCGAATCCGGCGCGCTGCGTGAGATTTTGCGCGACTGCCATTGCGCGCCGTTGCCGCTCTCGATTCTTTATCCGCACCGTCGTTTGAGCATGTCCGTGCGGGTGTTCAGCGAGTGGGTGCACGAACTGGTGCAGCAGAATCCGGACTTCAGCGATTAGCGACTTGAAAACCGTCACAGCCGCTATGTCAACCCGCGACGCTGCAATTCGTCCGACAAAGCGGCGACGCTGACGAACAGGTGCCCTTGCAGTCCCGCATCGACCGCGCCGTTCACGTTGGCCGCCGTATCGTCGACGAAAAGCGTTTGGGCCGCGGGCACGCCGAGTTGCTCCAGACAGCGAAGATACGTTTGCGCCGCCGGTTTCGCGGCACCAAACGCCGCCGACGAGTAAACGTGCGTGCCGAACAGCCGCGCGACAGGCGGATTCAGATAAGCGATGTGATCGGTCAACAAGCGGCAATTGTTCGTCAGCACCGCGATACGGTGCCGCTCGGCGACTTTGGCGGCAAGCGCGAGCGCTTCCTGGTTCGGCGTAATCGACGCGTGGCGCGCAGCCAACCAGTCGTCGCGGCTGACCGGGTAGTTCAGTAACATGCCCAACTCGCGCAGATACTCGTCATCGCTGATCTGGCCTGCGTCCGCACGCGCTTCGAGGCCCGATCCCCAGATCGCGTGACGCACAATGTCTGGCGAGCACCCCGCGGTGGCCGCCAGATGATCGACCCGTGCGGCGCGGTCGTAATGGGTCAGAACACCTTCCATGTCGAACAGAACCAGCGTGATGGATGCGGTCATGCTGTCGGCCTCGCGTCGAAAGCTTTCAGAAATGAAGCAACCGCGCGGCGCGATGACACCGAACGGTTGCCTGTTTCCATTGTGCCTCGACAAAACCGCGACTGCCGGCAACAGCCGGCGTCACGGTTTTTTCTCAGACCTCAGCCAAGCGGTGAAATATGGCTTGCTTCCAGACCTGCCATCATGCGCCGCTGCCGCCCACCGTCTTGACGCTTTTCCATTGGCCTTGCTCGACCTGGAACAAGGTGTACGGCGGCTTGATCAGATCGCCGTACGGATCGAAGGTGATATTGCCGGTGACGCCCGTGACCGTGACCTTGGCGAGACTGTCGACGATCTTCGCGCGATCGAGCGAGTCGGCGGCGTGAATCGCTTTCAGCATGGCGAGCGCGGCGTCATAGGAAAACGGCGCGTACAGTTCGACATCCTGATTGAAGCGCGCCTTGTAGCGCTTGCCGAACGCCTGCGCGGCAGGCAGCTTGTCGAGCGCCGGGCCCGGCTCGAGATCCTGCGTCCCGTTGCCCGCCGTGCCGGCGATCTGCAGGAACGCGTTGCTCTTCAGCGCGCCGGCACCGAACAGCTGCGCGGACATGCCGAGCGACCGCATTTGCTTGACCAGCATCGCGCCTTGCTCATCCAGCCCGCCGAAGAAAATCAGGTCGACGTTCTTGCTCTTGAGCGTGGTCAGAATGGCGCGAAAATCGATCGCTTTGTCGTTGGTGAATTCCCGATCGACGATGTTGCCGTTCGCTTCCTTGACGCCCTTCTCGAACGCATCGGCCAGCCCTTGCCCGAAAGCGGTGCGATCGTCGATGATGGCAATGCGCTTCGCCTTCATCTGCTCCACCACGAAATGCCCCGCCACGACGCCGCCTATGCCGTCGTGGCCCATCGTACGAAACACGTTCTTGAAGCCTTGCTTGGTCAATTGCGGATTGGTCGAGCCCGGCGTGATCATCGCCACGTTCGCCTGGTGATACACCGTCGACGCCGGAATGCTGCAGCCCGAGTTGTAATGGCCGATCACGCCGACCACGCCGTCGTCGACCAGCTTCTGCGCGACCTGAATCGCCACGCGCGGATCGGCCTGATCGTCCTGCACGTCGAGCACGAACTTGACCGGCTTGCCGCCGATCACCGGGTTCTTCGCGTTCTCTTCATCGAGCGCCAGCTGCGCGCCGTACTGCAAGTCCTTGCCGACGCGGGCAACCGGCCCCGTCAACGGTCCGACGAAACCGATCTTGACGATCTGGGGGTCGGCGGCCCACGAAAACGGCATATACGTGGCGAGTGCACAGACAGTGGCACTCAACAGCCAATAGCGGCGATTCATGATGCGCTCCTTGCGAGATGTGACGTCGCGCGTGTGTGTGCAGGTGGGCCGATCCGATGCGCGACGCGTCGAAACCGCTCTGCGATGCTTGCTGTAAAGCCTGAATAAAACGACTCCGAACCTGTCCTCTGCTGCAATCAAAAGCGCGTGGCCGCGTAGGGCGCGAGATCGAGCGGCGGCGCACGCCGCGCGATCAGATCGGCGACGATGCGTCCGCTCACGCCCGCCAGCGTCAAACCCAGATGCTGATGGCCGAATGCGTAGATCACGCGCTCGCTCGCGCGTGAGCGTGCGAGCACCGGCACGCCGTCGGGCAATGTGGGGCGAAAGCCGAGCCAGTTGCTATCTGGTGTGTCGAGTGCGGGCAACGCCCGTTTCGATGAAAACGTCAGCAGGTCGAGCAGCGAGCGGTTGCGCGTGTCGCCGAAGCCGGCGAGTTCGACCGTGCCCGCCACGCGCAAGCCGTCGCTCATCGGCGTCATGTAGAAACCGCGCTCGGCCCAGCCGACCGGCCGCGACACCAGGTGCTGCGCGCCGGGAAAGCGCACGTGATAGCCGCGCTCCGTGTCGAGCGGAACCGGGTCGCCGCACTGGCTGGCGAAATGGGCCGAACGCGCGCCGGTCGCCACCACCACGTGATCGAAACGCCGCGCCACACCGCCGACGCTCAGGCTCGCGCCATCCGCGCCGGGTTGCACCGCATCGACAGTCGAGCGTTCGAGCTTCAGCCCCTGCGCGGCGAGTTGCTCGTAAAGCGTCTGCAGAAAGCCTTGCGGGTCGGAAAAGTGCCAGCTATTGCTGAACAGCACGCCGCGCTCGAAGATCGGCGCCAGTCCCGGTTCAAGGGCGCGAATCGCGGCGCCGTCGAGCACATCGAAAGCCACGCCCAGTTTTTTCCGCAGATCGAGCGCGGGACGCGCGGCATCGAACGAAGCCGCGTTCGAATACAGATAGAGACACTCGCGCGGCCGGACGAAACGTGCCAGCTCCGCATTGGCAAGCAGCGGCGCGTAGCCGTCCTGCGCGCAATCCAGCAGCGCGGCGAGCGCACCCGCGCTCGTTTCGTAGCGGCGCGGCAGCGAGCTCATCATGAAGCGCACGAGCCACGGCGCGAGATGCGGCAGATATCCCCAACGCAATCTGAACGGGCTTTGGTTCGACAGCAGAAAACGCGGTAAATCTCGGAACACGGACGGGTTGTTGACCGGAATGCACGCATAGTGCGCGAAGGTGCCGGCATTGCCGAACGACGCGCCCTGCCCCACGCCGGCCGGATCGAACAGCGTGACCCGATGGCCGTCGCGCATCAACGACGCAGCGCTCGCGAGGCCGATGAATCCCGCACCGATGATGGCAATCTCCGGCATCATTTGCGCCCTTCAAATGCTTCCTGGCCGATCTGCGACCGATAGCCCGTCGCGGTGCCGCCGCTCTGCTGGCGTTTCGCTACCAGCATATAAGCCGCCGACGCCACCGCGAGACTCGCCGCGCTCGCCATCAATTGCGGGCGCAGCGACGGATCGGAGCCCATCGCGACGAGCACGCCGACGATCGCCGCCACCACCGCATACGAGAGCCCCGGAAACAGCCACATTTTCAGCGTGAGCCGTTGCGGTTCGGTGGCCTCGATGCGCCGGCGGATGCGGATTTGCGCAAGCGCCGTCGCGAGATAGACGAACAGCATCACGGCGCCCGACGCGTTCACGAGGAACAGGAACACGCCCTGCGGCGACACAATGGCCGCAACGATCGCCACATAGCCGACGACACTGCTCAGCAGCACGGCGAGGCGCGGCACTTTGTGCGGGGTCAGCTTCAGCAGCGACTTCGGCGCGTCGCCGCGTTCGGCGAGCCGGAACAGAATCCGCGAGGACACATACAAGCCCGAATTCAGCGCCGAGAGCACGGCGACCAGCACGATGGCGTTCATGATGTCGGCCGAGCCGGGAATCCGCATCGTTTCGAGCGCGGCGACGAACGGCGAGTGTCCGGTGACGATGCTGCCCCACGGCACGATGCATGCGATCAGGAACATCGACCCGACATAGAACGTGATGACTCGCAGAATCACCGAGCGCGTCATGGCCGCAACGCTTTTGGCCGGATCATCCGATTCGGCGGCGGCGATGGTGGCGATCTCCGCGCCGCCCACCGCGAAAATCACTGTCGGCACGGCCGCGAAAATCGACATGGCGCCAAACGGCATGAAGCCGCGATTGCTGCTCAGGTTCGCCACGGCGCTGCCGGTATGGCCGAAGCCGAACACATAGGCCGCGCCGATGGCGATAAAGACGATGATCGCCGCGACCTTGATCGATGCGAACCAGAACTCGAATTCGCCATACGATTTCACCGACAGCAGATTGATCAACGTCATCACCGACAGCAGCACGAGGCCGATCATCCACACCGGTGCGGGAATCCACCGCTGCAGGATCGCCGCGCCCGCCACGGCCTCGACCGCGACGACGATCACCCAGAAGTACCAGTACAGCCAGCCGCTGGTGAAACCTGCCCAATTGCCGAGGCCGATGCGCGCGTATTCGGTGAACGAGCCGACGCCGGGCACCGCCAGCGCCATTTCGCCGAGCATGCGCATGACCATCAGCACGACGATGCCGGCCACGAGATACGACACGCACGCGGCGGGTCCGACGGTGGCGAGCGTCGCGCTGCTGCCGACGAAAAGGCCCGCGCCGATAATGCCGCCGAGCGCGATCATCGTGACGTGCCGCTGACGCAGCGCGGCGCCGAGTTTCGGCGTGGTGTCGGGTGCGGAGGACTGGGGAAAGCTCATCGGACAACTCCTGCTGACAGATTGCTGGACACAGTCCGGCGGCATCTCCTGATTCACGCCACCAGACAAAACATGACATCTAGAATCACACAATATTTTTTTGTGTGCAATTAAAACGCACATTGTGTGGCCCTGGCACTTTCCCTGGATCGTTGCGGGAGCGCTCCTTGCCAGCGCCCCGTGGCCGCGTGAGTAATCGGTTGAAGGCTTGCAGTCAGGCATGTCTGGTATAGAATCGGCAAACCTCCGCACAATTGCGGACAAAGCCGGTTTTGTATGGAGACACCTGATCTTATGGCTTCTGACAAAGACGCCGCCCGCTCCGCCCCTGGCGCCCCGGAGCAGGCGAAACGCTCCACCTATATCGAGGTGTCCAGTTCGATCGAGAACGAGATTCGCAGCGGTATCTATCCGCCCGGCAGCCGCCTGCCGCCGCAGCGGCAACTCGCCACCGAACTGGGCATCAACGTGTCGACGGTTTCGCGGGCGTACAAGGAGCTGCAGCTGCGCGGGCTGGTGATCGGCAGCAAACGGCGCGGCTCGCTCGTGACCGGCGGCGCGATGCCGAGCGTGGAGCCGGCGCAGGCCATGAGCAACGCGGCGATCGATCTGACCGTCAACCGTCCGGCCACGGGCGAGTTCCTGAACTGCCTCGCTCGCACGCTGGCCGAATTGCCGCGCGATCCGCGCTACCCGCAATTACAGGAGTACCAGCCGCCGCAAGGGCCCGCGTGGGCGCGCGTGGCCGGCGCGCGCTGGATGGCCGCGCCCGGCTTTGTGCCGTCGGCTGATCACGTGGTCGTCACGAGCGGCGCGCAGCATGGCTTGTATGCGGTGCTGAACAGCCTGATCGGCACCGACGGCGTGATTCTCGCCGATCAGCTCACCTACTACGGCCTCAAGGCGCTGGCGCCGGTGTTCCAGTTCGAGATCGTCGGTATTCCTAGCGATCGCGAAGGCCTGCTGACCGACGAAGTGGAACGCGCCTGCCGGCGCATGCCCGTGAAGGCGATTTTCACGGTGCCGAATCTGCAGAACCCGACTGTCACGACCATGAGTCTCGAACGCCGCATGGCGCTCGTCGATATTGCACGCCGGCACAGCGTGGCGATCATCGAGGACGACGTGTACGGTCCGCTCGTCTCGCAACGTCTGCCGACGATCGCGAGCCTGTGTCCGGAACTCACCTTCCACCTCGCGGCGACCTCGAAGATCCTCGCCCCCGGCCTGCGGCTCGGCTATCTGCTGAGCCCGCCTGACAGCGCCGCGCTATGCGCGGAAGCCGTCCGCACGACGGCATGGATGCCCGCGCCGATGTCGATGCTGATCGCGTCGATCTGGATCGAGGACGGCACCGCGCGCCACATCATGGACGCGCAGCTCGCCGAGGTTCGCGCGCGCCAGGACCTCGCGCGCGAGCTGTTGCCGCAGGAGTTGCTGCAGACCGATCCGGCCTGCATGTTCGTGTGGCTCAAGTTGCCGCCGCCGTGGCGCGCTGACGACTTCGCGGCCAATGCGAAGGCGCGTGGCGTCGTGGTGATGCCGTCGTCGGCGTTTGCGGTGGACCGGTCGGAGATCGAGCACGGGGTGCGGATCAACCTCGCCTGTGCGACCAGCCGCGATCAGCTCGTGAGCGCGCTGCGGCTGTTGACCGGCACGCTCAAGGATCGTCCGCGCGCGCTGTTCGGCACGATATGACGCGCCGCCCAACTGACCGCCCGACACGGGTCGAAAAAACATCTTTGCCGAAGGAATAAAGCCGCCACGCCACGCGTTCAATAGGCGCAATGATCATTGGTCTCTCAGAGAGGTGCGGCCATGAAATCTGTGCTTAAGTCATTGGGCATCGTCGTGGGCGGCGCAGCATTGGTGGGTCTTATCGCAGCGTGCGGCGGTTCCGATTCGGTCAATAACCAATCGTTTACGTCGACGGCACTCGTATCGGACGGCGCGGTCGCGGCGGCGCATACGGACCCGAATCTGAAAAACGCGTGGGGCGTTGCGTTCAATCCGAAGGGTTTCGTCTGGGTAGCGGACAACGCCACCTCGCTGGCGACACTCTATGACGGCAACGGCACGCCACAATCGCTTGTCGTCAGCATTCCGAATGGAGTCAACGGGCCGGCGAATCCGACCGGCATCGTGTTCAACGGCACGACGGACTTCGTCGTGACCCAAGGCGGCAAATCGGGCGTAGGCGCATTCATCTTTGCCGGCGAAGGCGGCACGATTACCGCGTGGGCGCCGGCCGTTGCGCCCACCACCGCCTTCGTCGTATTCGACAGCGGCAGCAGCGCCGCGGTCTACAAGGGCCTTGCGCTGGCCAGCAACGGCGGCGCCAACTTCCTCTACGCCACCGACTTTCACAACAACAGAGTCGACGTCTTCGACAAGAACTTCGCGAAGGTTTCAACACCGGGCAAGTTTCAGGACACGTCGCTTCCGGCAGGCTTTGCGCCGTTCGGCATTCAGGCAATCGGCGCGAAGCTCTTCGTGACCTACGCGAAACAGGATGCGGAGGCGCACGACAACGTCGACGGCGCCGGCCTCGGCTTCGTCGATGTCTTCGATACCGCGGGCAACCTCCTGCAGCGTTTTGCCTCGGGGGGCGTGCTGAATGCGCCGTGGGGCGTCACGCAGGCGCCGGCCAATTTTGGACGGTTCAGCGGCGACGTGCTGATCGGCAACTTCGGTGACGGCACGATCAACGCCTTCGATCGGGCGAGCGGCCAGTCGCTCGGCGCCATCAATCTGCCCGACAACACTTCGTTCGTGCAGGACGGCCTGTGGGGGATCGCGTTCGGCAATGGACTCAGCAATCAGCCGGTGAACACGCTGTTTTTCGCCGCAGGGCCGAATGACGAAGCGAACGGCGTCTATGGTCGTATCGACGTGAAAATGTGACGAGCGGAGGCGCGGTGCGGCGCTCACCGTAATGCGTATGTGACTGACGCGGCTAGCTCTTCACGCCGCGCAGCGCACACGCGGACAGCATCGCGAGCCGCTCCGCGCTCAGCATCCTCGCGATCCGCTTGACCGCGTGGCGCACGCGCCCACGCAGGTGCGCCACGCGCATGTGGCGCCAGAAACGATCCGGCGCGAAATCGTCGAAACGCGCTTCTCTTTCGAGCAGTGCCTTGCCGCCAGGCAAATGAACGAACGAACAGCAGCGGAACCAGCGCAAGTCGCGATAGTTGTTGCCGGGCCAATGGCGCCCTACCGCCTGATACGCGCCGACTTCGATCAGCACCTGTCCTTCGTCGCTGAGCGCATTGAGCGCGGCCGAGATGAACGCTTCGTCGCCGTGATGCCTCAGGTGCTCGCTTTCGCTGAGATAGCGCGCGTAACTGGCTCGCGCGCGCGGCACCAGACGGCGCAGCGAAGCGGGTGTCGCGAGTAGAAATTCGCCGCCGTACCAGCGCGGATTCATCAAGCGCTGGTCCGCAACGATCTCCAGATCCGCGACCACGCGTTCGCTGCCGTAGGCCGGAAACACCTGATCCGAAATATCGAATACGCCGAGGCCGGCTTGCGCGCATCGTTCGATCAGATCGTGATCGAGCGGCAGCAGCGCCACCATATCGGCGTCGAGCAACAACATCATCGTGTCGGCGGGCAAGGTCTCCGCCACCTGGTCCATCAGATCGAGTTTGAAATGCGCGGCGTAGAACGGCATGTTCTTCGGCAGCTCGATCGTTGCGGCGAGAGGCGTCACTGCCGGACGATGCTCGGTCGGCATGCCCGCGAGCCGGCGCGCGACCAGGTCCGGCGCGTTAGTCATGATGGTTAAGGTCGGCATGCCCACGCGCCGCAAGCTGTTATTCAGGCAGATCGCCTGGCTCACATACGAGAGCGGATCGCGACTCGTCGAGTTGGGCCCCGGTTTCGCATCGACATCGACATAAACGAGAGTGCACGGAAAAAGATTCACATTGCTCCTCGGCACGCGTGAGCGACAGATCGCCTTTTGAGCGCTGCCGTTACTGTCGGAGGTGGATCCACATGTTCTTGCCTGGGGCACGGAAGCCCCCACAAGGTGCGCGGCATTTGAAATTGCGACTCGTGCCATCGTGGCGTCACATTCGAGCCGGGCACGCTGATCTGCGGCGATGGAGTCGGATGAACCGGGGCGCAGGCATCAGGTATGGTCTATCGTTTCACGTCCTTGCATTGCCTTTCCGCCAAAACGCAGAGAGACATGACGTGGTGAGTGTCGCAGGTTCATGTGGACCATCGGCATCGCGCAATAATTGCGGATGCGTTATTAAGGCAGCGAAGAACTTACTTGTGAGCGATTCCGTCGATGTGCTGACGATTGGCAGACACGTCATTTGCGTACCCGGGCGCTCGCAACTTTACGACAGACGACAGCGTTATTCCGCCGCATCCGGTTCATCTCCGTAACGCATGCCATGTGATGTGAGCAGACGGTAAAGCGTGGTGCGTGAGATGCTGAGTTCGCGCGCGGCATCGCCGGGGCGGCCGCGATGACGTAGCAGTGCGAGTTCGATCGCCTGCCGCTCGGCGGTTTCGCGTGCCTGAGCGAGCGTCACGGGTACGGCCGTGGTATAGCTCGATAGTTCCAGGTCGTCCGCCGTAATGGTGCGTGCCTCCGACATCACGATGGCGCGCCGAACCCGGTTGATCAGTTCCCGCACGTTGCCAGGCCAGTCATAGCGATGCATCGCCGTGATCGCGTCCGGTGCAAAGCCGTAGACGCGGCGGGTCGCGTCCTTGCGGTAACGGTCGAGCGTGTATAGCGCGAGCAATTCGATGTCCTTGCCGCGCGCGCGTAGCGGCGGCTCGTCGATCCTCAGTACGCACAGGCGGTGGTACAGGTCCGCGCGAAAGCAGCCGTCTTCGATCGCCGCTTCCATATCCACATGAGTTGCGGAGATGATGCGTACGTCGACATCGATCGAGCCACTGCCGCCCAAACGATTGATGGTGCTCTCCTGCAGAAACCGCAGCAGGCTCGACTGACTCTCGAACGGCAGATCGCCGATTTCGTCGAGAAACAGCGTGCCGCCATTCGCCGCTTCGACGCGACCGACCCGGCGTTGATTCGCGCCGGTGAATGCGCCGCGCTCGTAGCCGAACAACTCGGACTGCAACAACTGCGCCGGAATCGCGCCGCAATTGATGGCGACGAACGGTGCGTCACGGCGCGGCGAACGCGCGTGGATCGCCGCCGCGGTCAGTTCCTTGCCGGTGCCGGATTCGCCGGA
This sequence comes from Paraburkholderia sp. RL18-101-BIB-B, assembly GCF_046026985.1. Taxonomy (NCBI): domain Bacteria; kingdom Pseudomonadati; phylum Pseudomonadota; class Betaproteobacteria; order Burkholderiales; family Burkholderiaceae; genus Paraburkholderia; species Paraburkholderia sp. RL18-101-BIB-B. Next base: position 59,750 of record NZ_JARESV010000015.1, on the reverse strand, counting down.
GATGAAAACCGGCGCGTTGTTGGTCGCAACTTTGCGGATCGAGCGGTACAACGCGAACATCGCGTCGCACGTGCCGATCATCTCGCCTTCAGCGGTGGACGTGTCGACAAAGGCCGGCTCGCCGAGCGAAATCATGCCGCAAGCGTGGCCCACGGTGTCGACGATCCGCTCATTCGCAGCGGGGAGCGTCACGTAGTCGAAACAGTAGTCGCGCACCAACCGGCGTGTGCTTGCGTCGTCGAGGTGTGGGGCGGCCGCCATCGCCACCCAGCCGATGTTCGGCATGGCGAGACACGCTTGCAGCGCGGCAAGCTGACGTGGTTCGAACACGCTCGACAGATCGACGAGACCGCCGGCCAGCGCGCCGTCATGCGCGATTTGCCGAACCTCGCGCACCGAGCCGATGACCTCGACGTCCCACTCGCGTTCCCGAAAGCTCGCCAGCAATCCTGGCACGGGATCGCGTGTGAGATAGATGACGCGCCGCGTAATGGCCTTCGTTTTCTGCATCGTCTTTTTTGCTTGTCCCTCAGCACCTGCCCTGAACCGTATGGCGAAGAGCGCGTCGCCGCTTGTTGTGCGGGTGATCCGTGCCACCGCCCAATCATACGTGCTGACACGAAGCTGAAAACACGGCCTGACCAAATTTAATGGTTGATCGAGATGACGAACAATGCAATGTCTTGTCTCATGGCGACACGCGGACTCGCGGACTCGCCGAGCTTCGCGCCGTCGACTAGATTCCCGACGCCAAACGTCGCGGCCGCGTTGAACTAGCGCCGCGGTTGCCGCAGCGGCCGAAAGAACTGGCGAATTTCGGCGGCGAGCAGATCGGGCTTTTCCATCGCGGCAAAATGTCCACCGGACGGCATGTCGGTCCATTGCAAGACATCAAAGGTTCTTTCGAGCCAACTGCGCGGCGGGTGATTGATCTCCTTCGGGAAGTGCGCGAAGCCGACGGGTGGCGCGACGCGTTGTCCTTCGGCAAAACGCATCGGTTGCAAGCGGTTTTCCCAGTACATCTGGATCGCTGGGCCAATGCACTGCGTGTACCAGTAGAGCGAAATGTTGGTGAGCAGTTCGTCTTTCGAAAACACACGCTCCACGTCGCCTTCGCAATCGCTCCACGCCCGAAATTTCTCGCCGATCCATGCAGCCAATCCCACCGGCGAATCGTTGAGCGACGCCGCGAGCGTCTGCGGCTTGGTGGTGTGCATGTGCGCATAACCGCCTTCGAGCGCGGCCCACTCGTTCTTCTCCCGCAGGAAATTTTCCTCGGCCGGCGTGAGCGGTTTCTGCGCCGCGCCGATGGCCGGCTCATACGAGCTCGGCAGGAAGTTGAGATGAATGCCGTCCACGGCTTGCGGATGCCGCGCGGCGAGCGCGATCGACACACCGGCGCCGAGGTCGCCGCCTTGCGCGCCGAAGCGCTCATAACCTAGGCCTTGCATCAGCGAGGCCCACAGATCCGCCACCTGAAACGCGGACATGCCGGGCTGCGCGGGCGCCTGCGAAAACGCGAAGCCAGGCAGCGACGGCACGACGACATCGAACGCATCGGCAGGATCGCCACCGGATGCGGCCGGGTCGCACAAGCGGTCCAGCAAAGCGTGGAACTCGAAGAACGATCCGGGCCAGCCATGCGTGATCACGAGCGGATAAGGCGCCGGGCCTACGCCACGCCGATGGACGAAATGCACGCGCTGCCCCTGTACATCGGCGAGAAATTGCGGCTGCTGATTCAAGCCGCGCTCGGCCGCGCGCCAGTCGAAATGTTCGGCCCAATACGACGCCAACTCGCGCAGCCACGCGGAATCGGCGCCCTGTTGCCAGGCCGGCGACGGCGTCGCCGGTGCCCAGCGGGTCGCGCGAATACGGCGGCGAAGATCATCGATATCGTGATCGGCAATTGCAATCTGAAACGGTTGTGTCTGCATGGCAACTTGTCCGGTACGGGGTGTTGGTTGACGTGCGCAGCTACCTCTAACAGCAAAGTCCACGCTCAGCTCAGGCAGCGAACAAGCACGAGGCAATCTGCATGGTACACAACGGCGCATTTTCTGTTCCGCGTTCTGAAGACCGCCATGCTTCAAGCGCTCGCTGCGCTGCCCGCTGCTGCGCATCGCATCAAACGATAGCGTCGCTCGCACCCAGATCGGCGACCACGCCGATCGCGATGGCGGTCGCTTCCGAGATCGGCGGCATTCCATCCTTGACCGCCGTGCTCGTCATTTCGACCGTGTATTCGGCGCCGTAGTTGACGCCCGCGCCATAGGTGCGTTGACGTGCCGCGTTGAAGGTGGAGTCGCCGCTCGCGACCGCGCCGCTGCTGTTGGTGCTCGAACCGCCGCCGTTCATCTGCAGGTAGCCTGCCGCGACCGCGACCTTCAGGCCGCCGAACACATACGATGCGCCGATGCTATACGCGCGACTGTCCGCGAAGCTCCCCGCCGCATTCGAGAAGCCATACAGCGCGCCGACCTTGAAGCCGCCGTAATCGACGGTCTGGAACTTGACGGCGTTGTTGATACGCACCGAGTTGTTCAGGTTGTCGTTGTCGTACGGATACGAGGCGAGCGTGCCGCCGTATTGCGTGCCGTTCAGCGCGAGCGGGCCGAGATAGTCGACCACGCTGTCGTACTGGCGGCCGAGCGTGACCGCGCCTTACTGGTCGTTCGACAGGCCGACGAATGCCTGGCGGCCGAACTCGCGGCTGTTCTGACCCAGCTTGCCGGTCGAGAGGTTGAAGCCGTTCTCGAGGACGAAGATCGCCTTCAGTCCGCTGCCCGGATCCTTCCGAGCCGCGCAGCGCGCAAAGCAAATTGATTCCGGCCTGAAAGGCGCTGCTCTGATTGCATCGAGGCACGCGAGAGCCGATGACTGGATAATGAGGCTTGCCTTCCCTTACCCACCGAGAGGAGTTTGCCGCGATGTCTGCCTATGAATTCAAAGTGCCGCGCGTACTGTTGACGAACGACGACGGTATCGACGCGCCCGGCCTCGCCGTGCTCGAAGCCGTTGCCGCCGAGCTCGCGCACGAAGTCTGGGTGGTCGCGCCCGAGCACGATCAGAGCGGCACGTCGCATTCGATCAGCCTGCATTCGCCGCTGCGCGTGAGCCGCCAGGGCGAGCGGCGTTTCGGCGTGGCCGGCACGCCCGGCGATTGCGTCGTGATGGGCGTGCGCCACCTGATGCGCGACACGCCGCCCACGCTGATTCTTTCCGGCATCAATCGCGGCGGCAATCTCGGCGTGGAAACAATGTTTTCGGGCACCGTCGGCGCCGCCATGACGGGCCTGCTGCTCGGCTTGCCGTCGTTCGCGCTGAGCCAGACTTTCAGCAACCGCGACAACGTGTGCTGGGACACCGCGCGTGCGCTTGCGCCGGGCGTGATCCGCCAGTTGCTCGCCATCGAGCATGCCGCGCCCACCTGTCTGAACATCAACTTTCCCGATGTCGATGCGGCGCTTGCCGGTCCGCTCACGCCGACCCGCCAGGGCGTTGGACTCGTCGAAGATATCGACGTGTTGCCGCAAGTCGATCCGCGCGGCATGGCCTATCACTGGTTGCGCTTTCAACGCGGCACACGCGCAAACGATCCCGATAGCGAAACGGCCGTGGTGGCTTCGGGGCGCGTGTCGGTCACGCCGCTCGCCTTCGATCGCACCGACGAACCTACCTTCGCGCGTCTCACGGCTTCGCTGAGTTAAGCCTCTGGTCAGCCTTTGCCGATCGCCAGTTTGCGCAGCCTCACGGACGCGGCGCGCCGGTGAGGCTCGGCGCCCCGCCTGGCCCCGCGGGATCGGGATTGCCGAACGCGGGAAGGCCGCCGGTCTCCCGGGCGCGGGCGAGCTCCGCGCGCACCTGCGAGCGTGTCTTCGGGCCGTCGTCCGTTTTCACCCCCGTGGCGGCGGACGGCGTGGACTGAACCAACGGCGGTGACGGCAGCGTGGCTTGCGTGGTCAGGTCGGCTTGCGGCAGCGCTGGCACTATTGATACCGCTGGCGGTTTTTGCTCCCGCTGTTGGACCGGCGGTGCCGGCACGCCGACGGGCGCGCTGCTCGTGCTCTGCATCACCTTGAGCCCGGTCTGAATCGACGCCGGTTGACTTGCCATAGCAGGTCCACCGGTAGCTGGCGTTCTCACGTCCGGCACGCTATTGCTGTCGAGGCGTGCCACCAGCTTGTCCAACGCCGCCTGACTCTTCGCATAACTCGATGAACGGTGCGTGCGCTCGCGGCCCTCACGCGACCGCGCATGTTTCGTCGAAGACATCCGTGCTGGCTTCGCGGCAGGTTGCGGCGTCTTCTCGACTTGCGCCGCGTTCACTGCACGCTGCTCGTTATCCGTGCGCGTCTGCACTTCCTTTTGCAGCGCGCGAACCTGATCGTCATCCTGATGGGCCGAATGGACCGCGTCCAATTGCGCCTGTGCGGCGGCAAGATCGTTGCGTTGCAGGCTATTGCGCGCCGCCTGCAGGCTGCCGGCCATCGCACTGCTCGAATCGCTGCGAGCGGTGACCGGACCGGATATGACCGCACCGCTGATGGTGTCGCCGCGCGTGCGGTAAGCCGGCGTGTCACCGCGCGCCGAGCCGAATTCGTCCGTCGACGTCCAGGGTTTGCTGGCGTGCGAAACATACGCGGCGATTGCAACAGCACTGACGACGAGGCCCGTGAGAACGATCTTCCTGGGTTCGCTATGCATGACGTCTCCCCCTTCCAGCCGTGGTACGTGCGCGTCCGCGGAATCAAGTCACGTACGATGTCGCACGCGAACTGGATGCGCCCATTTTCTATTTATATTCTTCAGGCGTCGAATCGTCCGATTGTGCCTGCCTCGTTGGCCGAAAAAGCCAGCTCCGAGGCACGCTTTCCGTTGGCGACTATTTGGAACTGCGAAGCAGTGCCGGAGCGCAGCGCGCACGCCTAGACGAGCGGCCCCTCTTCCTGCTTCCCACGCATCGCAACGGCAATCGAACTGCCGACAATCAACGCAATGCCGAGCAGCGACATGGCGCCGATCGTCTCGCCCCATGCCACATAGCCGAACAGTGCCGCCCACACGATGCTCGTGTAGTTGTACGGCGCGAGCGCGCCGGCGTCGGCCTGGCGAAACGCCATGGTCATCAGCAATTGTCCGGCGGTGGCGAAGCCACCCAGCAAGGCCATCACCGCAAGCGCATGGAGCGAAGGCGTGCGCCATGCGAAAAACAGCGACGCGCCGGTGACGATCGTGCCGATCACCGTGAAATACAGCACCGTGGTGCCCGAATCGTCGGAGGCGCGAATGCGCTTGATCTGAATGATCGATAGCGCGCCGAAGAAGGCGCTCGACATCAGCAGGACCGGACCGAGCCAGCTCGAATGCGAGCCGTCGGGGCGCACCACGAACAGCACGCCGACAAAGCCGACTGCCGCGGCCACGGCATCGCGCGGCTTCAGCGCCTCCTTCAGCAACAGCGGCGCGAGCACGATCACCAGCAAAGTTTCCGAGTAGACGATCGCCACCGCTTCGCTAAGCGGCATGTACGGCAAACCGGCGAAGAAGAGACCCGAGGCGCCGAGCAACGTCAGCGCGCGAATGGTCTGCCCGCGCACGTCCATATGCCTGATCCGCTCGACGATCGGCTTGCCGCGCAGGCACACCGCCACGGCGGGCAGCAGGCCAAACAGCATGCGGAAGAACGTCACCTCGTTAGCCGGATAAGCAAGCGCCACGGATTTGGCGAGCGCATCGACCAGCGCGAAACAGAACATCGACACGAGGATCAGCGCAACGCTGCGCAAGGGCGCGGCGCTCGTGCGGACAGCGGTGATGGGCGGCATGGAGTGTCCTGGGAGCGAGCAAAACGACGCTTCGCCCCGGTTTTGCGTGCCGGCTACGCGGCTCGCAATGTTGGAAAAACGGATTATGCCTGCGGCTCCGTGAAGGATCGACGGGCGCGCAAGACATTGACCCGGTCCGCCTCGCATTCGCCACCGGTTTCCACTTCGCCTAGCGCAATCTTTGCCGTTCAACAATTCGGGGTAAGTACGGATACAGGTCCGTCAAACTAATAATATTATTCATATCTATTTCCATCTTCATAAGGCTACGACTCACTGCCTCTAGCCCTATGCAGAATTAATAATAATTATGACCATCAATTAAGCGGGGACATCAGGAGATACAGGTGCGCAATTACCTTGTGCTTGCGGCGCTCGCCATGCTGGGCGCTTGCGGTGGCAATGACGGTTCGCCGAACGCGTCAGCGTCGGCGGACAAGCAGGTGGCCGCAGTCGATTCCTCTGCCGCTTCGGCAGCTTTGGCGGCCTCGGCGGCCGACACGGCCAACGTCGAAAGCGAATTCAAGGCCGCGAAGGCCATTCCGGTCGGCATGAAGACGACGACCCCGCCGCTCGTGATCGCCGACCCCACCCTCAACCTTCCGCCCTACACACCGCCGGCGCCCCCCGCGCCGGTCTCCACTACCACCCTTTCGTTCGGCGACCTCACGAACTACCTCGCGCCGGGATCGACCCAGGGCTGGGCGCCGGGCGCCACCAATTCCACCATCACCATTCCCGCACCGGCCACCAACGGCACCGGCGCGGGCGACAAAACGGTGGCGCTCGCCAGCACCTACGCGAGCGCGTCGTATGAAGCGGACGTGACGGTCAGCGCGCCGGTCGGCAGCGGCGCCGCGAACGCGGGCTTTATCGTGCGCGTCACGAACCCGACGGCCGGCGGCCCCGACAGCCTGACCGGCTACTTCATCGGCCTCGACACGGGTACGCATTCGTTGGTGGTCGGCCGTCAGAACAACAGTTGGACCAACTTCATCTCGTATCCGGTCAGCACGATCGTCGGCGGCAGCACGCACCATCTGAAGGTCACGACGAGCGGCACGGCCATCACCGTCGACCTCGACCAGCAGCGCGTGATCAGCGTGAACGACGCCACCAACGCCCTGCCCGCCGCCTTCCAGTCGGGCAGCTTCGGGCTGCGGCGCTTCGGCGTCGGCGCGACCTTCAGCAACATCACGATCCGCACGTATCCGACCGTGACATCGCCGAGCTACGATTTCTCGAAGGTGGTCGGCGCGGTCTACACGCCTTCCAACGCGGTGAACGCGATCGACTTCTGGGAGAACTACGATCCGGAGATCGTCAATCGCGAACTGACGTACGCGCAGACCTACGGCATGAACACAATCGCGGTCTATCTGCATTACCTGGTGTGGGCGAACGATCGTGTGGCATTCCTGAGCAAGTTCGAGAACCTGCTGAAAATCGCCGCGCGCCACGGCATCAAGGTCTCGCCGATCTTCTACGACGACTGCTGGAACCCGACGCCGCAATTCGGCCCGCAGCCGGCGCCGGTCTGGGGCGTGCACAACAGCCGGTGGGTGCAGTCGCCGGGTACGCCGGTGGAACAGGCGTATTTCCAGCCGACCGCGTCCAATTCCGCCATCACATATAAGGCGAGTCTCGCGAGCTACATCACCGACTTCGTCGCGCCACACCGCAAGGACCCGCGCATCATCTTCTGGGAAACGATGAACGAACCCGGTTGCAGCGACAATGGTGCATTGCAGGAAACCCGCGCGGCGCTGATGAACGATGCGCGCATCGCCATCCTGAACGCGGGCGCGACGCAGCCGATCAACGCGCCGCAAGTGCAGGAGGACGAAGGCACGTACTTCTCCGACTTCTATGCGTTCCATCCGTACGGCAACCCGTACACGGGTCCGGCGAACGGCAGCAATGTCAGCGCGCTGAATTCCGAAACGCTGCAACGCGGCTTCCCCGGCACCACGGGTCAAACCATGCCGGGCATCGTGTCGAACTACGGCGGCACGACGGGGTTCATCGTGTGGGAGCTGATGATCGGCCGCACCAACACGCGCTTCCACTGGGGCCAGGTGCCGGGCGCGCCCGCCACGATCGAACCGGCGACGCCCTTCCAGGGGACGATCTATCCGGACGGCCATCCGTGGCAGACCTCGGAGACGCAGGCGCTGACAGGTGGCTTCAACGTGAAGCTGCCGGTGCTGCAAGTCGGGTACTACAACGATCCGACGTTCGCGAGCGCGCCCGTCAAGACTTCGATTACGCCGTTGATCGACTTCGATCTGAACACCGAGCGCGGCACCGATTCGCCTGACGCCTCCGCGGGCATCAACGCGACTCACTACGGTGTGCGCTGGACCGGGGCGATCCAGGCGGCGCAGGACGGCCTCTATACGTTCTCGATCGACAGCGACAACGTTGCGCGCCTGTGGATCAACGGCGTTAAGATCATCGACAAAAAGACCTCGACGCAATCCACCGTAAGCGGCAAGACCTGGCTCGCCGCGAAGCAACGCGCGTCGATCAAGGTCGAGTATGTGCACGGCACCGGTGCGGCCAGCATGCATCTGCTGTGGTCGAACCCGGCGGCGAGCAATCCGAACACGCTGCGGATCGTGCCGTCCGATTCGCTCGTGACGTCGAACTAGAGGAAGTCGAACTCAGCGGGCCGGCAGCAAAAGTAAAACCGCCGGCGCGGCTGGTTGTGCAGTGCAGCGGCATGCGCATCTCGCGCATGCCGTTTGCATAGCCGTTTGTAACGCCCTGTAATTTGTGCGATGCTAGCCACGCCCTGGTCATCCCAAGAAGAAACCGTGGGCGCGAGGCAGACCAATCCTGTTGTCCATTCCTCTGGAGGAGACATGATTGAGTCATCGCAATTGCGCAGCTTCGGGCGCGCCGACATCGCATCTCGCACCTCTTTCCGCACCACTGAATCCATCAGGCTGCACCGCATAGCGGCCGCTTCAAGCTTCGTTTTCCTGATCAGTCTCGCCGGCGTCTGCCACGCCGACACCCAGGTCGGCGGCACGCTTCCGCCCGCGCCCGACAAACTCTACGGCGACCTCTTCGTGGCCGTGCAAACCGCGCAGATCTATCCGGACCAGAAGACCTTCGTCGATGCAACGCCGAACGCCGATCCCGCCACGATCGTGCAGTTGTACGAGCAACAGAAGAACACTGCCGGTTTTTCGCTGGCGAACTTCGTCAACCAGTACTTCACGCCGCCGAGCGAGCCGGTCATCACGCCGCCCGCCAACCAGACGCTGCGTGAACACATCAACTGGCTATGGCCCGCACTGACCCGCACCACCACGAGCGCGCCACCCAACAGCTCGTTGATCCCGTTGCCGAAACCGTATGTGGTGCCGGGCGGCCGGTTCCGCGAAGGCTACTACTGGGATACCTATTTCACGATGCTGGGGCTGCAGGAATCAGGCAACGAAAATCTCGTCGACGACATGCTCGACAACTTCGCGTACGAGATCAAAACCTTCGGCCACATTCCAAACGGCAATCGCACGTACTACCTCGACCGTTCACAGCCGCCGTTTTTCTCGCACATGGTGGAACTCGCCGCGAAGGTGGAAGGCCACGGCGTCTACCAGAAGTACCTGCCCGCGTTGCGCAAGGAATACGCGTACTGGATGCAGGGCGAGAACACCACGCAACCCGGCTCGGCCACGCGCAATGTCGTCGTGATGCCGGATCGCACGGTGCTCAACCGCTACTGGGATGAGCTCGACACGCCGCGCGACGAATCATATCTGGAGGACATCCAGACCGCGAAACAGGCGAGCGGCCGCAATCCGAACGATGTCTACCGCGAATTGCGGGCGACCGCCGAAAGCGGCTGGGATTTCAGCTCGCGCTGGTTCGGCGACAACATGACGCTCGCGACGGTGCGCACCACGTCGATCATTCCGGTCGACCTGAACAGCCTGATGTTCCACCTCGAGATCACCATCGCCAAGGGTTGCGGCGAGACGCGGGATTTCCGCTGCGTCGGCGAATTCGCGCAACGCGCCGCGAAGCGTGCGCTCGGCATCAACCGCTATCTGTGGAATCCCAACGGCTATTACGGCGACTATGACTGGCAGCTCGCCAAACCGCGCGACAACAAGACCGCGGCGATGGTGTTTCCGCTGTTCGTCGGCGCGGCGTGGCCGGATCGCGCGCTGAAGACGGCGAAACAGGTGCAGTCGACCTTGCTGCAACCCGGCGGCCTCGTCACGACGACCTACAACACGACGCAGCAATGGGACGCGCCGAACGGCTGGGCGCCGCTGCACTGGGCGGCGCTTCAGGGCTTGAAGCGTTATGGCCAGGACGCGCTCGCCCAACAGATCGGCACGCGCTTTCTCACCGACGTCAAAGGCGTCTATGCGTCCGATCAGAAACTGGTCGAGAAATACGTGGTGGAAGGCGCGGGAACGGGCGGCGGCGGCGGTGGCGAATATCCGTTGCAGGATGGCTTCGGCTGGACCAATGGCGTGACGCTCAAGCTGCTCGACCTGTATAGCCCAGGCGAGTGAAGCTGCACGAAGGGCGGTCGTGCGGTCGTGGCAGGTCATGAATACTGTATAAAAACACAGTATAATGATTTGCCCGAGCCGCCCTTCGTTTTCTGACCGGCGGCGCCCAGCCCACGTCGGAATCATGGTGTCCCAGCAAGCCCTCTTCGCGCCCGAGCCCGTCGCTCTCCTCCATGACGAGGAAGGCGGCATCCGCTATCTACCCGAGTCGATCCCGGCCGACACGGCCCAGGCGTGGTTCGACGCGGCGCTGCGCAATGTCGGCTGGCTCAGTCAGCAGCGCATGATGTACGAGCGCGAGGTCGCCGTGCCGCGTCTGCTCGCCACCTTCGCGCGCGAAGCAGACGATCTGCCCGCGCCGTTGGGCGAAGCATTCGAAGCCGTGCGCGCGCTCGTGGGCGCGCCGTTCAATCGCGTCGGTCTCAATCTCTATCGCGACGGCAGCGACAGCGTCGCGCTTCACAGCGACAAGACAGAGAAGCTGGTGCCCGCCCAGCCGATTGCCATCGTCTCGCTCGGCGCGACCCGGCGCATGTCGATCCGGCCCAAGGCTGGCGCCGGTGCCGGACGAATCGTGCATGTCGAACTGGAGCCCGGCAGTTGTCTTGTCATGAGCTACGCGTCGCAATTTACCCATGAGCACGGCATTCCCAAACTTGCGGGCATGACGGAGCCGCGCATCAGCCTCGCGTTTCGATGCTTCAGCGGCTGACGAGCGAGAAGCGAGTCAGAGCAGCGTGACCTTGCCCGTCGCCAGATCGTAAACGCCGCCGACAATCTTGACCCTGCCGCTCTTCACGTATGGCCCGATGAGCGGTCTGGATACGATCAGCCGGTTGGTATTCAACTTGACGTTTTCGATCGTGGCTTGCTCGACGAGATCCTCGCCGTGGCCCACTTTCGCCAATTGCACGGCGGGTTTGAGCGCACGGACCAGTTCCGGCAGATGGCCGGGCAAACGCGTTCCGTCCTTCAGCGCCTTGACCGTGGCGGTTACCGCGCCACACTGCGTGTGCCCGAGCACCATGATAAGCGGCACGCCGAGAATCTCGACGCCATACTCGAGGCTCGCGAGAATATCGTCGTTGACGAAATTGCCTGCCACGCGCACCACGAACAGATCGCCCGGCCCCTGATCGAAGGCGAGCTCCGGCGCGACCCGCGAATCCGCGCAGCCGACGATGGCGGCAATCGGATACTGCGCCGAGACACGCGCCGCGCGGTCAGCGGAATAGTCCTTGTTTGAAGGGGTATTCGCGGCGTAGCGGGCGTTGCCCTGCATCAGGCGGTCGAGCGCTTCAGCAGGTGGAATCGAATTCGGCGCATTGCCGGACGCGGGCTGCGCCGCCACGGCAACGTGCCGCGACAAACCCGCCAGCGTGATCGACGACGCACCAGCCAGCAGCAGATTGCGCCGCATGGGGGAAGACAGATGACGGCCCCACATGGCTCGCCTCCTATGTCATGAGCAACGCCCCAGCGGTGCCGTTCGAACGGGCATGAGCCGTGAAAGTTGGTCGCGCACGCGACGCCTCATCGTGCGCCTCTCACGTTCAAACATCAATCAAGTTAGACGGCGTAAATGTCCGGGTTGTCCGCCAGCGGCAAAAACTTGCCGGTAGATCCGTCGAGCGCGAGCATCGCACCGCTTTCGATATCGAAGATCCAGCCGTGCAGCCGCAGCGTTTTGTTCGCGAGCCCGACTGCCACCGACGGATGCGTGCGAATGTTCGCAAGTTGCGCAATCACGTTGTCTTTGACCAGGGCTTCGAGACACTCCGCGTCCGAATGGTAAGTGCGTGATGCGTTGATGGCCTTGGCCGCATCCGCGTGACGCAGCCAACCCGCCACCGCCGGCAGATGGTCGAGGTTTTTGCACGTCGAGATCGCCGTCATCGCGCCGCAATTCGAGTGGCCGCAAATCACGATATCGCGAACACCCAATACAGCCACCGCGTACTCGACGGTCGCCGACACGCCGCCCGGCTCCGGACCATAAGACGGCACGATGTTGCCCGCATTGCGGATCACGAACAGCGAACCCGGCTCGGTCTGCGTCAGCAGCTCCGGCACGACACGGCTGTCCGAGCACGTCACGAAAAGCGTACTGGGACTTTGCGCCATCGACAAACGCTTGAACAATGCGCTCTGCTGCGGAAAGACTTCTCGTTGAAAGCGGATGAAGCCTTCGATGATTTCCTGCACGGTTGTTCTCCAGATAAATCAAAGAATGAGCCTGCGGTGCCCGCGACAATACGAAAGCCGGGAGCACGCAGGCGATCTATTCGCGCGACTATACCGCAGCCGCAACCACGAACTCGACGAACCTGCAGGCGCGAGCAGCAACGAGGCGCCTTCATCACGACATCTTCATGCCTCACTGAAGCGCAACAAAAAAAAGCCCCGGCTGTTACCAGCCGGGGCCAACTCTCTCGCTCGCACACCGGAAACCGTGCGTGCATGACTACTTTACCGATACCGACGAAGCCTATCTATACGCCGCGCTGGAAGAGTCCTTTCCAACGTGGCCCAACACACACTACGTCGGGCCCGTCGAATCAACGGCTATACATTGCGTTCCAGTCCGCTGCGGACACAGCCGGGCGGCCACTTTGCGACGAACCCACCACGCTGCCGCCATAACCGCTGGTCTCGCCGTTGCGCGCGGCGACGCGCGCTTGCGCGGCCTGAATCGCTTCCGGATAACGCGTCTGATCGCCGTCGCCGACGTGATAGCCGGCCTGTTGCAGTTGAACCAGTTCCGCGCGCACCTGCTCGCGCGTGATGCGGGAATTCGATTGGGCGAATACGGTGGCCGAAGCAGCCAGCGATGCAACGATAACGACGGCCTTGATCAGGGACTTCATGATGGAAACAACCTCCGGGAATTGATGGTCAGCGACACTTCGAATCACTCTCCGTGCAACCAGTGAACTCAATATAGGCGCCGATTCCTCAGAGAATAATGGCCGCCCGTCGAAGGGATTGTTCCTGAATCTGGAGAAATCACGCTTAGAAGCGCGTGCGGATCCCCACCGTGCCGACCACCTGATTGCCCGTCGACGACGCGCCGCCCGCCGTGTTGATAAACGCGGTGTAGCCCTTGCCGCTCACGTGCTGGTACATCGCTTCGGCATACACGTCGGTGCGCAGCGACAGCGCATAGACGGCCTGCAGGTTCACCTGATTCCATTTCGGCTCGGAGCCGAAGCTCGACGTGCCGCCCACATGCGCGTTCGTATACGTGTAGGCCGCGCCGAGACTCAGCGCCGGCGTCACGGTGTACTTGCCGTTCACCTCGTAGTTGTCGAAGCGCATCGAACCATGCGTGGCGCCGAACGACGCGGTGTTCTGGAACTGGCTATGCGTATAGACGAAGCCGGCCGTCACGGGACCGAAGCCATAGCTCAACGCGGCGCCGGCAGTGCGTTGCACATCGGCGCCGAGCTGGAAGCCGCCCGTGCCGTTGGCCGCGGATTCGCCGAGATCGACCGCGCCGGCCGTATTGGTAGTCGAGTTCGAACCGTTGATCTGCAAATAGCCTGCAGCCGCCTTGAACGGACCGTTGGCATAGCTCACGCCGGCGCTATAGGCACGATTGACCGCAAAGTCCGTGTTGTTCGAAAACGCATACATCCCGCCGAACTTCAGACCGGCATAATTCGCGCTCGTGTATTTCACGGCGTTGCTCATGCGCACAGAGTGGTTCAGATTGTCGTTGTCGAACGGATGCGCGAACCCGGTATCGCCGAAGGTGCCCGCCGTGCCCGAGAGCGGCGCGACGAAGTCGACCAGTGAGTCGTACTGGCGGCCGAGCGTGAACGTGCCGTACTGCTTGCTGCTCAAGCCGACGAATGCCTGACGGCCGAACAGCCGGTTATTCTGGCCGAGCTTGCCGTTCTGCACGTTGTAGCCGTTCTCCAGCACGAAGATCGCCTGCATTCCGCCGCCGAGATCCTCGGCGCCGCGCAAGCCGAAGCGGCTGCCGTTGATGTTGCCGCTCGTCGCCTGAACCAGCGGACCCTGCGAGTTGCCCTTCTTCACGTTGTTGGTGTACATCACGCCGGCGTCGATGAGGCCGTACAGCGTGACCGAACTTTGCGCATGCGCGGTGGCGGCGGCGAGTCCTGCGAACGCCGCGACCGCGGCGGAAATCTTTTTCACGTCAATGCTCCTGCGTAGCTGAAATGTCAGGTTGAACAGCGACGCGAGTATAGAAACGCGGGCATTCGAAAACGAATGCCCGTGGCCTGGAGCAGTCCTTTATGGAATCTGGAAGAATCGGTCATCTAAACGCAGCAATCGCGATGCGCTGCGCTTTGACGAGGTGTTTTGGAAGGTAAAGACGCGCGGCGATGGGTGTGCGCGAAGTGAACGGGTTGCGTGTGAACAACAACCGTCGAGTGGCTTGCGAGCCCGGCGCGCGCGCCGGACTCATCGTCAATCAGAAACCGGGCCGCTCAGGCCCTGTTGAAATCGCCAGTCTCGAGTTCCACGGACTGTCCCCCGTTTTTTTCGAGGACCCGGCGTGTAGCGTTTTCAATCCGCGTGCGATTCGCCTCGAAGGTATTGACAAGGTTGTGGGCCGATGGGCCGTCGTTGCCGAAATGGTCGTTCAGCGCATCCAGCGACACGCTACACCAGACGTCGGCCCCGTCGACATTGGCTTCGAAGGCGACGCGTGCCGCTGCTACGACTTCACGGCGTCCGGTGAATTCGATCCTCATGATGACCCTCCATTTGTCGAAAGAAAGCTTCGAACGCGCAAACGCTGTGCCAAGGCGGCGTGGTCCGCAAGGCCGCCCAGGGTCAGCGCACATTCTCAGCAGGGTGCATACTCGACACCGGCCGTCCTCGTACGGTCGTGCTGATGCGTCACGGTGTGCCCGCTTATGGCCACGCCGCCCGACGTGCCTTATATCCTAATACTAACTCCTGGCCCATGTCCCGCAACCCGCAATCGTCGCGTCCTCTCGTCATTGCCGCCGTGATGGCGTCCATGGCGATGGTCGCCATCGAAGCCACCATCGTTTCCACCGCCATGCCTCAGATCGTCGCGCAACTCGGCGATCTGCATCTGTATAGCTGGGTCTTCTCGTCGTTCCTGCTCACCCAGACCGCGATGACCGTGGTCTTCGGCAAACTCGCCGACCTGTATGGCCGCAAGCCGATCGTGCTGGCCGGCATCGCGATCTTTCTGATCGGCTCGGTGCTGGCCGGCTTTGCCTGGTCGATGCCGGCGATGATCGCGTTCCGTCTGATTCAGGGCGTCGGCGCGGGCGCGATCCAGCCGGTCACGCTGACCATCGTCGCCGACCTCTATCCCGCGCGCGAACGTGGCAAGGTGCAAGGCTATCTCGCGAGCGTCTGGGCAATTTCCGCGGTGGTGGGTCCGATGGTCGGCGGCTTCATCATTCACAACATGTCGTGGGCCTGGATCTTCTGGATGAACGTGCCGATCGGACTCGCCTCCGCGGCCGGCTTCATCGCGTTCCTGCGCGAATCGGAACGGCATGCGCGCCCTTCGATCGATTTCGGCGGCGCGGCGCTGTTCATGGCGGCAATCGCCGCGCTCATGATGGCGCTCACTTACGCCGGCGACGACCAGGTCGCGCAAGCCTCGATGGCGGGCGGAGCCTTCGTGCTGTGCGTGCTGCTGTTCGTGTGGCAGGAGCGCCGCGCGGCTGAACCGATGATCTCCTTCGCGCTGTGGAGCCGCCGGCCGATCGCCGCCTGCAACGGCTCGACCTTGCTGTCCGGCATGATCCTGATGGGCGCCACCACGTTCCTGCCAATGTACGTGCAGGGCGTGCTGCATCGCTCGCCGGTGATCGCCGGCCTTGCGTTGACGATGATGATGGTGGGCTGGCCGACCGGCGCCACGTTCGCAGCGAAGTCGTTTCATCGCCTCGGCTTGCGGCGCATTCTGATCGGCGGCAGCACGTTCATTCCGCTCGGCGCGGTGCTGCTGCTGTTCCTGTCGCCCGGCGGCTCGCCGCTCGTCGCCGCGTTCGGTTCGCTCATCATGGGCTTCGGCATGGGCACGTCGAGCGTCAGTTCGCTGGTGCTGATTCAGGAGATCGTCGGCATGGACGAGCGCGGCAGCGCCACCGCGTCGAACCTCTTCTCGCGCAATCTCGGCAGCACGTTGGGCGCGACGCTGTTCGGCGCGGTGCTCAACTTCGGGCTTAGTCATTCGAATGGCGCGGCCGTGGTCACCTCGGATCAGTTGAGGGCGCTGCTGCAGAATCAGGCCGTCAATCTCGGCGAGAGCGACATGATCCGCGCGGTACTGCATCAGTCGCTGCACCTCACGTTCATCTCGCTCTTCGTCATCGCGATCTTCGTGGTCGCGCTGCTGTTGTTCGTGCCGTCGATCAGCATCGGGGCGGAGAAGAAGATGCCGCTCGAGGCGTTGTCGCCGCTGGAAGATTGAAATGCGTGGTGAGCGCGGCGCCGCAGCGCGCTGCCACGCTCGGTTCGATAGCGCGACGGCGCTGTTGCTAGCGTCAGCGCGCGGGCAACGTCGCCGCGAAAAAGCGGATCGCACGATCAGCAGCCAGCGCATGCACCGCATCACGATCGACGCCCGGCCCGTGCTCGCAGATGCCCGCGAGATGCGCGACCACATCGGCGAGACACGTATCCAGGAATGTGTAGTGCGACGCGCCCGGCACCATCTCGACATGCGCATTGGGCATCAAGCCCGCGATGCGGTGAATGTTGGTGGCCACGGGCGCGGTGACGTCGGCCTCGCCCGCGAGCAGCGAGACTGGAATCGTCACGTCGGCGAACGAGGCGCTGTCGAAGGCTTCACCGAGCGCGGGCGCAATGGTGAACACGGCTTTAACGCGTGGATCGCGATACGATGCGCCGGACCGAGCGCGCGACGCCTTGGTTTCCGGCGAAAGATCGTCGAGCGTCAAGGGCGCCGCGCCCGATGCGTCGCTGATCCGCACCGCTTCTGGTGGATGGCAGATGGCGTCGGCCTGGGGTGACGTGCAGAAGCGCTCGAACGCCTGCAGATTGGTCCGCGCGCCCGCCAGTTCGAGCACCGTGTAACCGCCCAGCGAGAACCCCACCGCGCCGATCCGCTCGCGGTCCACATGCGGGCCGAGCATCGGATCGGCGAGCACGCCGTCGAGCACTTCGCTCGCGTCGGTGGCGCGCTCCCACCAGAGCATGAAGCCGTCGCGGGTCAGCGGCGCCGCCGCGGTGTTACCCGGGTGATTGGCGCCGGCCACGATATAGCCTTGCGCGGCGAGCGCCGCGGCCAGCCAGTCGAGACTGTCCGCGGTGCCGCCCGTGCCGTGCGAGAGCACCAGCAGCGAGTAGCTTGTGCGCGCGGTGGACAGCGGTGCATCGTCGGCGGCGGCGTAGCCGCGAAAGATCGGATGACCGGGCGCGCCGATCTCGCGCGGCGTCTGCGGCACCGACGTATCGACCGGATACCAGATGCGCGTCACCAGCGCCTCGGTCTTCGCCCCGCGCCAATTGCGGGCTACGGCGGGATGAAACACCCGCGTCGTCTCGCCCACATGCAAGTCGGCCTGATCCGCCGACGCGGCACCCGCCCAGCACAACGCCGCCGCACACGCCAGCCTGGCGATGACGGCACAACTCACACGAAACATGGTCAGTCCTTGCGGATTGGAATCATCAGGTCGGTCACGCACGTCTGCTGCAAACCGGCGACCAGTGGACTGCGATACAACTCGAGCGCGGGACGCCGGTCGCGCAGAAAGCCGCTTTGCGGCAGCCAGCCGCCGTAAAGTGCGCGAAAGGTCGGTGAGATCAGCGCATACGGGCCGATCAGCCGATGCACCGCATACAGTCCGCCTTCGAGCCGCAAGGGTTCGACGGCGTCGTCCATCTCGACGGCCACGGCATGCGGCCCCGTGACAATCGCCGCGCGATAGCTGAAGCTGTCCTTTACCGCGGGATCGCGCACGCAGATGCCCACGCGCTGATCCATCGCCGCGTTTTCGTCGCAATGCAGCATCGTCATGAGCGAGCGAAAGGTCTGGCCGATGGTCGCGACCGGCCCGTCATGCCGAAGACTGAGCACGTCGAACGGCGCGATCTCCGTGAGTTCGACGGCAGGCAACGCCGGAACCGGGACGTTGCTCCGTGACGCGGCGAGCGGTGCGTCCGCCGACCTGCCCGTGCATGGCGCCGCCAGACGTTTCTGGCGCGCCTTGAACTCGCTCGGCGAAACACCGGTGAAGCCGCGAAACGCCCGCGCGAAAGCCTGCGGGCTGTTGTAGCCGGCATCGTGCGCGACCGTGGTGACCGACGCGGCGGCATCGGTCAACCGTTGCGCCGCTTGCGCAAGCCGCAGGCGTTGCACGGTCTCCACGACGCTTTCGCCCGTCAGCGCGCGGTAGACGCGATGAAAATGAAACGGCGACAGATGCGCCACCGCGGCGAGGCTCTCCAGCGTGTGGTGCGCGCCGGGTTCGAGCAGAATCGCCTCGACCACGCGGGCGATCCGTCGGCGGTAGTCACGTTCGGTGCTGGGCTTCATCATGGCGCTAGGATAGCGGCGTCGCTGCCGCAAGACGGTGCAGAGCTTGCGAAATTTTAGGCGGCGCGTGCCATGTGATGTTTCACACTCATTCCCGTTCGGGTCGGCAGCCCGTTCGGTCAAGCTCCGGCGCGGCATTGCGCCATCATCCACGCATGAACCGCATCCACCGCGGCCGAGCGCGCCGGCTGCGCGGAGCGCATCAAAAAGAGCGGCGCGAGCGCGAAGCCCGGCACTTGCGGCAGGACTTCGACGCGGCCGCTTGTCAGCGCGTCGCCCGCGTCGAGTCGCGACACCATCGCGATGCCCGCTTCCTGTTCCGCAGCGGCTACGAGAAAACGTGGATCGCTGACCGTCATCGCCCGGCGTGTGCGCAAGCCGCCGCGCTTCAGTTCGGGCAGCCACGGCGCCCATTCGGGATGCGCCTCGTGAACCAGCAACGGCGCCTGCGTCAGCACCCCGGGAAACGGCGCGTCGCGCAGACGGCGCGCCGTCATCGGTCCGCAGATCGCCACGGCCGCTTCTTCGAGCAACGGCTCGCACACGACTTCGGGCGTACGGATCGCCTTCGCCGACACCACCAGGTCGACATCCACACGATCGATCTCGTTGACTTCCTCGCCGGTCACGAGCCAGAGCTCCAGATTGGGCAAGGCCTCGGCGAACGCGCCCATGCGCGGCATCAGCCAGCCTGAAGCGAATTGTGGCGCGCACACCAGAATCACCGAATCCGGATTGCCGTACGGCTCGATGCGATCGCGCCCGTCGGCAAGCGTGGCGAGCGCCGTCGCCACGGTTTGCGCGTACAGCGTGCCGGCGGCCGTCAGCGCCACGCCGCGGCCGATCCGGCGAAACAGCGGCTGCCCGGTCCACTCCTCGAGTTGCTGGATCTGATGGCTGATCGCCGATTGCGTCAGCGCCAGTTCCTGCGCGGCGCGCGTGAAGCTGCCGAGCCGCGCGGCGGCGTCGAAGGCGAGCAAGGCTTGCAAGGGCGGAAGTCTGCGCATCGTTCGGTCAGGGTCAGATATTAGATATTTCGATACTTCCAGCAAGATTCTTCGCTTTTCGGCGGAATTTTTCCCCGCAATCATAGACCCAGTTGCCCATCCCTCGTAATTGCGGTTCTGCAGATATGAGAAATATTGGTGTGATGGGCACCCCATAAAACCGATTGGATTACTCCGCATGACCCTGAATCTGAACGCGCCGCACCCGTATCTGAAAAGCCCCGGCCAGGACGGCGGCCAGCCTGCCGCTCCAACCTACGCGGGCGTGCTGTCCTTCATGCGCCGCCCCTACTCGCGCGACCTCAGCGGCGTGGATGTGGCCGTGTCGGGCATTCCGCTCGATCTCGCCACGACCTTCCGCCCCGGCACGCGCTTCGGTCCGGCGGGCGTGCGCGCCGCCTCGGTACAACTGGCGGAACTCGGCGCGTTTCCGTGGGGCGTCGATCCTTTCGACCATCTAAACGTGGTCGACTACGGCGACTGCTGGTTCGACGCGCACAACCCGCTGGGCATTCGCGACGCGATCATCGCACACGCCCGCGGCATTCTCGCCACCGGCACGCGCATGCTGACGTTCGGCGGCGACCACTACATCACGTATCCGCTGCTGGTCGCGCACGCCGAGAAATACGGCAAGCCGCTGAGCCTGATCCATTTCGATGCGCATTGCGACACCTGGCCGGACGACAACCCCGATTCGCTGAACCACGGCACGATGTTCTACAAGGCGATCCGCGAAGGGCTGATCGATCCCGCGCGTTCGGTGCAGATCGGCATTCGCACCCGGAACGACGACTTCATGGGCGTGCGCATTCTCGACGCGCCGTGGGTCCATCGCAACGGCACGCAAGCGACGATCGACGAAGTGCTGTCCGTCGTCGGCAGTGCGCCCACTTACCTCACCTTCGACATCGACTGTCTCGATCCCGCCTTCGCGCCCGGCACGGGTACACCGGTGGCAGGTGGCCTGAGTTCGGCGCAGGCGCTGGAGATCGTGCGCGCCCTGGGCGCCGTGAATCTGATCGGCGCGGACGTGGTGGAAGTGTCGCCGCCGTACGACCACAGCGACGTGACCGCGCTCGCCGCGGCGCATCTCGCCGCGGACATGCTGTGCCTGATGCGCAATCAGAAGCTGCAACGCCTCGCGCGTCAATAGGCGCGCCCTCGCCCCGTTGAACCCTTTCCGGATGAGATGACCCACCATGCCCCGCACCACGATGAAACCGCTTCTGGCCGCCTTGCTGCTCGGTGCATTCAGCGCCGCCTCGCACGCCGACGAAAAACAGCTCAACCTGTACAACTGGGCGGACTACATCGCGAAAGACACCGTGCCGAACTTCGAGAAAGAGTCGGGCATTCATGTGCGTTACGACGTGTACGACGGCGACGAAACCCTGCAGGCCAAACTGCTGACCGGATCCACCGGCTATGACGTCGTGGTGCCGACCTCGAACTTTCTCGCGAAGCAGATCGAAGCCGGCATCTATCAGAAGCTCGACAAATCGAAGCTGCCGAATCTGACGAACCTCGACCGCAACCTGCTGAAGCTCGTCGCCGACGCGGACCCCGGCAATCAGTACGCGGTGCCGTGGGCGTGGGGCACAACGGGGCTCGGCTACAACGTCACCCGCGTGAAAAAGATTCTCGGCAGCGAGCTGCCGCTCGATAACTGGGACATCCTGTTCAAGCCCGAGTACCTGAGCAAGCTGAAGAGTTGCGGCGTCTCTGTGCTCGATGCGCCGTCCGATGTGTTCGCGGTCACGCTGCACTATCTCGGCCGCGACCCGAACAGCGAGAATCCCGCCGACTATCAGGCCGCGTACGACGCGCTGAAAAGGATTCGCCCGTATATCACGCAGTTCAACGCGACGAGCTACATCAACGACCTGGCCGGCGACGACGTCTGCTTCGCACTGAGCTGGTCGGGCGATGTTTCGATGGCGAGCCATCGCGCGCGCGAAGCCGGCAAGAGTTACGAGGTCAAGTACTTCATTCCGCAAGGCGGCGCGCCGGTCTGGTTCGACATGATGGCGATCCCGAAAGATGCGCCGCACCCCGAAGCGGCGCTCGACTGGATCAACTATATCGAGCGCCCCGAAGTGCACGCCGACATTACCAACACCGTGTTCTATCCGAACGCGGATGCCGCCGCGCGCAAATTCGTGCGGCCGGAAATTCTCAACGACCCGACCGTGTATCCGCCTGAGCCCGTGCTGAAAACGTTGTTTCTGCTCAAGCCCTTGCCCGCGCAGATCAAGCGTCTGGAAGGCCGCTTGTGGGCGCAGCTGAAATCGGGTTCGTGATGTACCGCTGAAGTAACCGGGCGGCCGTCAGGCCGGCTGGCCTTCCGCCGTTAGCAACTCGATGCCGTCGAGTTGCGCCGCGCAGGTATCGCGCACGATCGTGACGAAATCATCGAAATAAGGCCGGCTCGCGAAGCCTTTCGCGGCCACCGCGTACAGCTCGCTCCACAGTCCCTGTGTGCCCACGCGTTTGGCCAGCACGTAATCGTGGTCGACGTAATTTTTCACGCCCCAGTTCGGCAGCGCCGCGATCCCGCGGCGGCTCGCTACCAGTTGCATGATGGCGATGGTCAGCTCCGCCGTGCGTCGTTCGAGTTTGATACCGGCCGGCTCCAGCACCTGGCGAATCAGATCGATGCGCGCCTCGGGCACCGGATAGGTAATCAACGTCTCGTCGCGCAGATCGTCCGACACCACGCGACGCTTGTTGCGCAGCCGATGCTCGTTGGCCATCACCACCAGGATCTCGAAGCGGAATAGCGGCGCGATATGCAGGCTGCGCCGCGTGGCCGGTTTCGAGCCGATCACCACATCGGCCTTGCCGTCGCTCAGCAAGCGCAACGGGTCAGCGTGGAAGCCGGCGACCAGATCCACTTCGACTTCCGGCCAGCGCCGGCGGAACTCGTCCATCACCGGCATCAGCCAGTCGAAGCAGGTGTGGCATTCCAGCACGATGCGCAACTCGCCGCGCGTGTCGCCCTTCAGACGCACGAGATCGCGCTCCGCCGCACTCACCGCCGCGATCGTCTCGCGGCCGAGCGCCAGCAGCCGCTCGCCGGCGGCGGTAAAGCGCAAGCCCTGTTTGGTGCGCTCGAACAGCGACACCTCGTAGTGCGCCTCGATATCGCGAATCTGATGTGACAGCGCCGACTGGCTCAGATGCACGCGCTCGGCGGCCGCCACCAGCTTGCCCGAATCGGCAATGGCAATCAGCGAACGCAAGTGGCGAAGCTCAAGCATGGGATGGCTCCGCGTTAAACGAATCAGGTTGGATATGAATCTGGCTCATACATTGGTGAAAACATGTCGCTTGATGAATCATAGCGTGACTTTCACACTGGGCGCCAATTCACACAACGTACAACAGGACTTCACATGGCCCGCACGCATATTCCCGGCTTTCCCCGCATCGGCGCGCAGCGCGAACTGAAATTCGCGCAGGAATCGTTCTGGCGCGGCGAATCCGACGAACAGTATCTGCGTGGCGTCGCGCGCGAACTGCGCGCCCGTCATTGGCAATTGCAGCAGGATGCCAGGCTGGATTTCGTCACCGTCGGCGACTTCGCCTACTACGACCAGATGCTCAATCTGAGCGCGCTGCTCGGCGCATTGCCGCAGCGGTTCGGCTTCGATCCGAAGGCGCTGTCGCTCGCGCAGTACTACGAGCTCGCGCGCGGCAACGCCGCGCAACCGGCGATGGAAATGACCAAATGGTTCGACACGAACTACCACTACCTCGTCCCCGAACTGGGCCCGCAGACGAGTTTCGACGGCGGCGTCGAGTGGCTGTTCGAGGAGATCGATGAAGCGCTCGCGCTGAATCTGCCGGTCAAGCCGGTGCTGATCGGGCCGATCACTTACCTGTGGCTGTCGAAGAGCCATGTCGCCGGTTTCGACCGTTTGTCGTTGCTGCCGAAGCTCGTGATCCGCTACAGCCGTCTGCTGGACAAGCTCAAGCAGCGCGGCATCGAATGGGTGCAGTTGGACGAGCCGGCCTTGTGCGTCGATCTGCCCGCTGAATGGCTCGACGCGTTTTCCGCCGCCTATGACGTGCTCGGCACGTCGGGTGTGAAAGTGCTGCTGGCCACGTACTTCGAAAGCGCCGCGGAGCACGCGCCGCGTGTGGCCGCGCTGCCGGTCGCCGGCGTGCATCTCGACCTGGTGCGCGCCCCGCAGCAACTCGACGCGTGGCGCGCGGCCTTGCCCGCGCACGCGGTGTTGTCGGCCGGTGTGATCGATGGCCGCAATATCTGGCGCGCGGATCTCGGCGAGATCGTCGAATCGTTGCAGGCATTGCATGCGGAATTTGGCGAACGGCTGTGGGTTTCGTCGTCGTGCTCGTTGCTGCATGTGCCGGTCTCGCTCGACGCGGAAAAGAAACTCGACGCCGATCTGAAATCCTGGCTCGCCTTCGCCACCGAGAAACTCGACGAAGTCGCCACGCTCGCCCTCGCCTTGCGCGATCCCGCGGCAGCCGAAGCGACGCTCGCCGCCACTGACCGCGCGCTCGAAGCGCGCCGCCACTCCAGCGCGGTGGTCAACGCGTTCGTGCAAAAACGCGTGGCCGCGGTGAGCAGTGCGATGGCCGACCGGCAAAGCCCGTTTGCCGAACGCATTCGTCTGCAGCGCGAAGCGCTCGGTCTGCCGCTCCTGCCGACCACCACGATCGGCTCGTTCCCGCAAACGCCGGCGATCCGCCAGGCGCGTGCCGCTTACAAACGCGGCGAACTGCGCGCGCTCGACTATCTGCAGCGCATGCGCGCCGAGATCGAGATCGCCGTTCGCAAACAGGAAGAGTTAGGTCTCGACGTGCTGGTGCATGGCGAAGCCGAACGCAACGACATGGTCGAATATTTCGGCGAACAGTTGTGGGGCTATGCGTTCACGGAAAACGGCTGGGTGCAGAGCTACGGCTCGCGCTGCGTGAAACCGCCGATCATCTACGGCGATGTCTACCGTCCCGAACCGATGACGGTCGAGACCACGCGTTACGCGCAATCGCTCACGCAGCGTCTGATGAAAGGCATGCTGACCGGCCCGGTGACGATGCTGCAATGGTCGTTCGTGCGTGACGACCAGCCGCGCTCGAGCACCGCACTGCAACTCGCGCTCGCGATCCGCGACGAGGTCGTGGATCTGGAAAAGGCCGGCATTCGCATCATCCAGATCGACGAACCGGCTTTCCGCGAAGGCTTGCCGTTGCGTCGAGCCGATTGGGCCGCCTATCTGGAATGGGCCACGCGTGTGTTCCGCATTTCCGCAGCGGGCGTCGCCGATCAAACGCAGATTCATACGCATATGTGCTATTCGGAGTTCAACGACATACTGCCGTCGATAGCCGCGATGGATGCCGACGTGATCACCATCGAAACCTCGCGCTCGGCGATGGAACTGCTCGACGGCTTCGGCGCCTTCGCTTATCCGAACGAAATCGGCCCGGGTGTCTACGATATCCACTCGCCGCGCGTGCCGGACGCGCAAGCCATGCAACGTCTGCTGGAACGCGCGTGCGAAGTGATTCCGGCCGAACGCCTGTGGGTCAATCCGGATTGCGGGCTGAAGACGCGCGGCTGGCCGGAAACGGAAGCGGCGCTGACGAATATGGTTCGGGCCGCCAAGGCATTGCGTGCGAAGCTGGCGGCGAGGCAGCCGGATGCATTGACGGCTTAAGAGGATCAGCCGTTGATCTGGCGTTGGTCGCCCATCCGTGCGTTGTTTCGTGTCGCGCGGATGGGTTTTTTCACGTAGACAGGTTCAGTCTTTCGCGTACAGCGTCGAGTCCGCGAAGCCTTCCGCGGCGAGCACCTGTCCGACCAGAATCAACGCGGTCCGCTCGATGGATGTCGACTGCACCTTGCTGACGATGTCGTCGAGCGTGCCGGTGATCCTCTCCTCGTCCGGCCAGCTCGCGCGATAGATCACAGCGATCGGACACGCGCCGCCGTAATGCGGCCGCAATTCGTCGACGATGCGCGCAAGGTGCCGCACGCCGAGGTGAATCGCCATCGTCGCGCGATGACGGGCGAGGTCGGCCAGCTGTTCGCCTTCGGGCATGCTGGTTTTGCTCGCGAAGCGCGTGAGGATCAGCGTCTGCGAAACGTCGGGCAGCGTGAGTTCGCAACCCAGCGCCGCCGCGCTTGCCGCCGTAGCGGTGACACCCGGCACGATCTCGTAGGGAATCTTCAGTTCGCGCAGTCTGCGGATCTGTTCGCCGATCGCGCCGTACAAGGACGGATCGCCGGAATGCACGCGCGCCACATCCTGGCCTTTGGCATGCGCGGCCGCGAGCAACGCGATGATCTGATCGAGGTCGAGCTCGGCGGTGTTGACGACCTGCTGCGCCGCGTGACCTTCAAGCACCGCGGCCGGCACGAGCGAACCCGCGTACAGGATCACCGGACAGCTGCGCACGAGGCGCTGCCCTTTTACCGTGATCAGTTCCGGGTCGCCTGGACCCGCACCGATAAAAAACACCGTCATTCACTACTCCATGATTCGTTGAGGCCGCATGGCATGCATGCACGATTCAGGCTGCGGCTTGCAGCGCGTCGAGCAGATCTGAAACGCTTTCGAATTCCCGCTCCGCCGCCGGCAACTCAGGTCGGCGCAGCATCACAACTGGCAAACCGCGTTCACGCGCGACTTCGAGTTTCGCCTCGGTTGCGTTGCCGCCACTGTTTTTACTGACGACCACGTCGAATGCTTGCAGCGCGAACAACGCGCGCTCGCCTTCGAGCGTGAACGGACCACGCGCCGCGAGTATCCGCGCACGCGGTGTGTCTGCGTGTGCTTCGAGACAACGCACGATCCAGAACTGATGCGGGGGAATCTCGTCGAGATGCGCGAGCGGCTCGCGGCCGAGCGTGAAGAGCGGCTTTCTGAACGGCGCGAGCGCATCCGTGAGCTCGTTCCAGTTGCCGACCATGCGCCAGTCGTCGCCGGCTTGCGGCTGCCAGGCCGGGCGGCGGAGCGCCCAATACGGCACGCGCATGGCGCGGCTCGCCTGCGCCGCATTCGCGCTGATCTGCGCGGCATAGGGATGTGTCGCGTCGATCACGAGACCAATGCCTTCGCTTTCGATGTAGCGTGCCATGCCTTCGCTGCCGCCGAAGCCGCCCACGCGCACCGTGCACGCCAGATCGTCCGGCACCTTGCCGAGGCCGGCGAGACTATACACGTGATCAGCGCCGAGTTGCCGCGCGATCCGCAGCGCGTCGCCGGTGCCGCCGAGCAGCAGAATCCGCTTCATTGCGCGGCTCCGATCAGCAAGCCCTGGCGGTCGATCGCGAACATTTCGACGTTGACCTGCGGCGGCACGATCTCGCGCGCCACCGCCAGCGCATGCCGGCAGACGATATCGCCGAGCGGCACCTGCTGCGCGCGCGCCAGCGCAACCGCCTGCTGACTTGTGTTGGCCGCGCGGATCGCAGCCTGAAGCGCGTCGTCGGCACCCTGTTCGGCGGCCCATTGCGCGAGCCGTTCGAGGTCGATGCTCGAATTGCGGCTATGCAGGTCGAGATGCCCCGCCGCCAGCTTGCTGAGCTTGCCGAAGCCGCCGCACACGCTCAGGCGCTCGACGGGCGCACGCTTCATATGCTTGAGCACCGCGCCGACGAAGTCGCCCATTTCGATCAATGCGATATCCGGCAGGCCGTAATGCGCGCGCATTGCGTCCTCGCTCGCGTTGCCGGTGCAGGCGGCGAGATGCGTGTAGCCGTTCGCGCGCGCGACGTCGATACCCTGATGGATCGACGCGATATACGCCGAGCAGGAGAAAGGCCGCACGATGCCGGTGGTGCCGAGAATCGACAACCCGCCGAGAATGCCGAGGCGCGGGTTCATCGTTTTCAGCGCGAGCGCTTCGCCGCCTTCCACGCCGATCGTCACTTCGAAGCCGCCGCCATACGCATGCTCCGCCGCGAGTTCGGCGAGATGCTCGGTCATCATTCTGCGCGGCACCGGGTTGATGGCGGGTTCGCCGACCGGCAGCGTCAATCCCGCGCGCGTCACCGTGCCGACGCCCGGCCCCGCGCGAAATATCACGCCCGGTTCGGCGACGAGGCGCACGCGAGCGAAGACGACCGCGCCGTGCGTGACGTCGGGATCGTCGCCGGCGTCCTTGACGGTGCCGGCTTCGGCACCGCCGCTGCCGTTGTCGATCAGGCGGCAGAACACCAGCGGCATCGGCACATGCTGGCCCTTCGGCAACACGATCTCCGCGACCTCGCTGACGACACCCGCGAGCAACAGGCGCGCCGCCGCCAGCGACGTCGCGGTGGCGCAACTGCCGGTCGTGTAGCCGCTACGCAGCGGCGCGGGGTGTTCGGGCGTTTCTTCGCGCATCAGGGTTTTTGCGGTAAGTCGGTGTTGGTGGTGATTGTGCCTTTCGTAGCTTTCGCTTCGTTCGTGACACTCGTGGAGCTCACGGCGTTCGTGGCACTCTTGGCGTTCGCGTCGTTCTTGGCGTTCGTGCCGGTCTTAACGTTGGTAGCGTTCGTGAAACTCTCGGCAGTCGCGGCGTCAATCGCGTTAGCGGTTCCAGCGGCGTTCACGTCCCCGCCCCCGACCGGCTTCGTCACCTCCAACAGCGTAATCGGCAACGCCTGCCGCCACGTGTCGAAACCGCCGAGCGGTTGCGCATCCGCCAACGCGATCCGCGTCAACGTCCCGCCATGCCGCTCGCGCCATGCCGCCAACGCCGCCTCGCCTTGCAACGTGACCGCATTGGCGACCAGCCGGCCGCCTTCGCGCAGACTGGCCCAGCAAGCCTCCAGCACGCCCGGCGCCGTCGCGCCGCCGCCGATGAACACGGCGTCCGGCACCGGCAACCCCTGCAGCGCTTCAGGTGCGCGGCCCGCCACGAGTTGCAGTCCCGGCACGCCCAACGCGTCGCGATTGTGTTCGATAAAGCGTTGCCGCTCCGCGTGTCCTTCAATAGCGATCGCGCGGCAGGTGGCATGCGCGCGCATCCATTCGATGCCGATCGAGCCGCTGCCCGCGCCCACGTCCCACAGCAATTCGCCCGGCGTCGGCGCGAGGCGCGCGAGCGTGATCGCGCGCACGTCCCGCTTGGTCAACTGGCCGTCGTGGCGAAAGGCGTCGTCGGGCAAACCGCAGGTCAGCGGCAGACGCGGCGCGCCTTCGGTGGCACGGCAGTCGAGCGCGATCAGGTTCAGCGCGGCCACCTCGCCCGCGGACCACTGATCCGCGCGGCCGTCGATGCGCCGTTCCAACTCGCCGCCCAGGTGTTCCAGCACGCTCATGCGGGTCGCCCCGAAACCGCGTGCATTCAGTAGTTCCGCGAGCGCTGCGGGCGTGCGGCCGTCCGCGCTCAGCACGAACAGGCGCGCGCCGTCGTGCAGATGCGCGTTCAGCGTGGGCAACGGCCGGCCCACCAGCGACACCGTCGCGACGTCCTGCAACGGCCAGCCGAGGCGAGCGGCCGCGAGCGACAGCGACGACGGCGCGGGCAGCACCCGCAACTCCCCCGCCGGCAATTGCCGCGCGAGCGTCGCGCCGACGCCGAACAGCATCGGGTCGCCGCTCGCCAGCACGCACACGGCGCCACCGCGCTCGGCGAGCAGCGGCGCGAGATCGAACGGACGCGGCCACGCGGCACGGCGCGCGGCGAAGCGCGCGGGCAGCATCGCCAGATGGCGTTCGCCGCCGTACACCACTGATGCCTCCAGCAAAGCACGCCGCGCGGGCCTTCCCAAACCGGCGAAGCCGTCGTCGCCTATGCCCACCACCGTCAGCCACGCCGGCATGCATCCATCCTCATTCTGTGTCTTCAAATAATGCGCTGTGCCACGCCGATCAAAGCGTCCAGCCTCGTTGTGCTGTTCGAAAAAAGGCATAATACAGCCGCCGGTGCCCTTCGGGGCCGAAGAGGGAACACAGTGCCGCTGTGGCTGCCCCCGCAACTGTATGCAGCGAGTCCGCCTGCGCTCCACGCCACTGGTTCGACCGGGAAGGCCGCGGTGGACCACGACCTGCCAGCCAGGAGACCTGCCGGCGAGACTGTTCGTGCCAGCCAACATCGGGCGGGGTGTACCGATGCCGCAGCAATGCCCGCCTCACGGCATGCTCGGGCCGTCGCGCGACGCTAAACCCGGTGTCCGTCTTGAATCAAGCTTCGCCTTCCACCGTTTTGTCCGACGCGGCTCTCACGCTGCGGCCCTCGGCGTGTCCGGGGCTGCTGCGCATCGTCGCCGCGCGCGATGGCGGGATTTGCCGGATCAAGTTGCCCGGTGGCGAGTTGAGCGCGGCGCAGGCTCGGGCGATCGCGCAGGCCAGCGTACGGTACGCGGCCGGGGTGATCGAGCTGACCAATCGGGCGAATGTGCAGGTGCGTGGGGTGAAGCGCGGTGACGAGGCGGCGTTGATTGCGGCTTTGGTCGATGCGGGTCTCGGGCCGATGCCGGCGACCGGCGCGGGGAGCGCTGCGGACGTACTCGCCGCAGCCGCAGCCGACGACGTGCGCAACGTAATGATCAGCCCCGCTGCCGGACGCGATCCGTTCGCCCTGTTCGACACGCGCCCGCTATGCGCCGAGTTGCTCACGATGCTGCAAAGCGAAGCGCGTTTCGCGGCGCTATCGCCGAAATTCGCGCTGCTGCTGGACGGCGGCGAGCGGCTCGCGAGAGTGGATCATCCGCACGATGTGTGGCTGGCGGTATCGCAAGAGGCGGATGGCGTGCGGCTCGTGTTCGGGTTGGCGGGTTGTCCGCCTGTTAGCGAGTCTGCTGGCTTTTTAGCACACAACGAGCGCATCACACCGGAAAAGCCCCGCGCAGACGGCACAGGCGCATTAGCCGCGATACTTCCTTCGCAAGTCACCGCACTAGTCCGCGCGCTGCTCCTCACATTCCTCGACCTCGCTTCCGCCGACGCCACGCGCATGCGCCATCTGCTAGCCGCGCATTCCGTCAATGCTGTACTGAGTCACGCTCAGCGATATCTCGACTTCCCACTGACGCAAAACGCGAAGCTGGCCAAGTGGCATCGCGTTGCACCGGCCGACGCCAGCCTCCGCCTCGGCGCCCACGCTCAACGCGTGCCCGAAACCTGGCACGTCGGCGGCCAGCCGTCGCTCGGACGCCTCGACGCCGACACCCTTAACGGCCTCGCGACACTTTCGCAACAGCACGGCAACGGCACGCTTCGCCTAACACCCTGGCAAAGCGTGCTGCTACCCGACATCGCCACGCACGCCGTCCCGACAGTGCTGTCCGGTCTGAACACGCTCGGTCTCGCCTGCGATCCCGCGCAAGCCATCACGCGCCTGATCGCTTGCGCCGGATCGAGCGGCTGCGCGAAGGGCCTCGCCGACACCAAGTCCGACGCGCTGCGCCTCGCGGCCCGCCTGCCTGCGGACGTCGACGTGCATCTGAGCGGCTGCTCGCGCTCGTGCGCCGCCGCGCATTGCGCGCCGTACACGCTGCTCGCCGCGGCGCCCGGCCTCTATGACCTTTATCGACGCGACGGCCAGCCCGGTTTCGGCCAGTGCGTCGCGCGCCAACTGACGATCGGCCAGGCCGCCGACATGCTCGAACGCCTCGCCCGGAGTGACACCGATGCTTGATTACATTCGCGACGGTCAGGAGATCTATCGCCAATCCTTCGCGACGATTCGCGCGGAGGCCGACTTGTCGCGCATTCCCGCCGACCTCGAGAAACTCGCGGTGCGCGTGATCCACGCATGCGGCATGGTCGACGTGATCGACGATCTGCAATCGTCCGCAGGCGCGGGCGCAGCGGGCCGCGCGGCGCTCGCGCAAGGCGCGCCGATCCTGTGCGATGCCGGCATGGTCGCGCAAGGCATCACGCGTGCGCGGCTGCCGGCGCACAACGAAGTCATCTGTACGCTCGCGCATCCGGACGTGCCGTCGCTCGCACGCGAACTCGGCAATACACGCTCGGCGGCGGCGCTCGAATTGTGGCGGCCACATCTGGGGGGCAGCGTCGTGGTGATCGGCAATGCGCCGACCGCCCTCTTTCATCTGCTCGATATGCTCGACGCCGGTGCGCCCAAACCCGCGCTGATTCTCGGCTTTCCAGTGGGTTTTGTCGGCGCGGCCGAATCCAAAGCCATGCTCGCGGACGACAGCCGCGGCGTGCCCTACGTGGTGGTGCATGGCCGGCGCGGCGGCAGCGCGATGGCGGCAGCCGCGGTGAACGCGCTGGCCACGGAGGTCGAATAAATGACGGCGCAAGGACGTTTGTTCGGACTCGGCGTCGGCCCCGGCGACCCGGAACTCATCACACTGAAAGCGCTGCGTTTGCTGAAGGCGTCGCCGGTGGTCGCGTACTTCGTCGCCAAGGGCAAGAGAGGCAACGCGTTCAGCATCATCGAGGCGCATTTGCACGACGCGCAACAGCATCTGCCGCTGGTGTATCCCGTCACGACGGAGGCGCTCGAACCGCCGCTTTCGTATGAAGCGATCATCGCCGACTTCTACGACACCGCCGCGGAAGTCGTCGCCGCTCACCTCGATGCGGGCCGCGACGTCGCGGTGATCTGCGAGGGCGATCCGTTCTTCTACGGCTCGTACATGTATCTGCACGATCGCCTTGCGGCGCGCTACGAAAGTGAAGTGGTGCCCGGCGTCTGCTCGATGCTCGGCGGCGCCGCCGTGCTCGGCGCACCGCTGGTGTATCGCAACCAGAGCCTGTCGGTGCTCTCGGGCGTGTTGCCGGAAGACGAACTGCGCCGGCGTCTCGCCGATGCCGACGCCGCCGTCGTGATGAAACTCGGCCGCAACTTCGACAAGGTGCGGCGCGTGCTCGGCGAACTCGGTCTCGCGGACCGCGCGCTCTACGTCGAACGCGCAACGATGGGCAATCAACGCATCGTGCCGCTCGCCGAAGTGGATCCGATGGCGTCGCCGTATTTCTCGTTGCTCGTGGTGCCGGGGGAAAAATGGCAAGGATAAGCGCGCCCGCGATCGTGATTCTCGGCACGGGCGCGTTGGCGACGGCGCGGCGCATTCAGGCGTTGTATGCCGGCAGCCAGGTGCATGCGTTGCAAGGACGCGTCGAAGCGGACGTGTCGTATAACGAACTCGGCGCGCATCTGCGGGAACTGTATGCGCGCGGCACGCCGATCGTCGCGTTGTGCGCGACAGGGATCGTGATTCGTTGCCTCGCGCCATCGTTGTCGAACAAGGGCGTCGAGCCGCCGGTGCTGGCCGCTGCCGAAGACGGCAGCGCGGTCGTGCCGCTGCTCGGCGGTCTCGCCGGCGTCAACCTGATGGCGCGCGAAATTGCCGCGATGCTGGCCGTGCCGGCCGCCATCACGACGAGCGGCGAATTGCGTTTCGGCACCTGCGTGCTCAATCCGCCCGACGGCTATACGCTCGCCGACATCGGCCAAGGCAAGCGCTTCGTGTCGGACCTTCTGGCCGGCGAAAGCACGCGCATCGAAGGCGAAGCGCCGTGGCTCGACGACACGCAACTACCCCGCTCCGCCTCGGCGCGTCTTGCGATTCGCGTGACGCCGCGAGCATGGGACGGACGCGAGGATGAACTGGTGATTCATCCTCGCAGCGTGGTCGCGGCGGTGACGGGCGTGGATGGCGACATCGTGGCGCGCGTGCGCGAGGCACTGGACTCGCATGGTCTCGCGCCGCTGTCGCTCGCGGCCTTGCTGGCATCCTCTGATCGCATGGCGGACCCGGCACTTGCCGAAGCCGCGGCGAACCTGGACGTGCCGTTGCGTTTCGCGCTGGCACGCCCCGAAGATGGCGAGCCGCCTGCCAACCTGCTGCACGCCGCGCTGCGCATTCCCTACGAGACGTTGCACAACGATGCAGTTGCAGGCGTCGCGCTGGCGTTGGCGCCGCTCGCCATCGATGCGGACACGATCGGCCGCAAGCGTGGCCGCCTGACCGTGATCGGTCTCGGGCCCGGCAGCGCCGATCTGATGGTGCCGGCCGCTCGCACGGCGCTCAACGTTGCCACCGATATTCTCGGCTACGACACCTACGTAAAGATGGCCGGCCCGTTGCGCGCCGACCAGCGCGTTCACGGCACGGACAATCGCGAGGAAATGCAACGCGCGCGGCATGCGTTCGAACTGGCGAGCGAGGGACGCGCGGTAGTCATGGTGTCCTCGGGCGATCCGGGGGTGTTCGCGATGGCGGCGGCGGTACTCGAAGCGCTGGAGTCGTCGGATAACGCGGATTGGGCGGCGGTCGAACTGGTGATCGTGCCAGGTGTATCGGCGGCGATGGCAACGGCGGCGCAAGCAGGTGCGCCGTTGGGTCACGACTTCTGCGTGCTGTCGCTGTCCGATAATCTGAAGCCCTGGACGATCATCGAAAAGCGCCTCAGGCATGCGGCCGAAGCGGACCTGGTGATGGCGTTCTATAACCCGATTTCGCGCTCACGGCCGTGGCAGCTGGATAAAGCGCTGGATATCGTGCGGGAGTATCGTGCGGCGCAGACTCAGGTGGTGCTGGGCCGAGACATCGGTCGACCCGGCAGCACGCTGAGGACGATCACGCTAGGCGAACTGCGCTCGTCCGATGTGGATATGCGCACGATGGTGATCGTGGGGTCGTCGACGACGCGGCGGTTTGGCAACGTGGCCGAAGGTCGTGAATGGGTTTATACGCCTCGGTGGTATGAGTGAGTGGGCAGGCGGTGGTTATGGTGTTTTTCTGTGTATGAACCGGCGCGTAGCGATACAGCACGAAATAAGAAGCACGCCGACGCATAGCGTTGCTATCGCCCAATAAAGGTTGACGGCGAAGTACGTCAAATCGTCGTCGATATCGGAACCATCGCTTTGCCCCTTGAATGATTGATACGATTTTATAAACGCTTTGACAGGAACGGGGATGTCGACAGTGTATTTAGTGAACAGGAGCGAAACGTACCAGCCAAGATCGCAACTGACCACGAATGCGAGTAAAGACATGACAAGCATGACAAAAAAAGGCAGTCTGGGAATTGCTTGACCGTTTTTTCTTGCCATGAAATAGCGAGACAACCACCGTTTGACTCCGGCCAGTCCCAACGCAAACAGCAATGTAGCAATCAGCCAGTAGAGCAGCAACGCGAGCACTTCCATATCGATAGGATTTGCGAGATAGTCGGCGCGAGTGTAGTGCAACCAGAAACTGATAAACGCTTCCACACTGTCCGGCGTCTCGATAAGAACGAAGTCAACAAGATATGTTGACCGCCACCCTTCCACTGCCGATATCAATATCAAAGCGATGTAAGCCGAAAAATCGATTGCGAATCGCTTGTTCATATCACATCAACAGTTCCATAAGCTCGCAAAGCTGTCCCTGGCACAGGCACGGTCTGTCCTCGCAAACGTATGAATGTCTGAAGTCGATCGAATTCGTATTGACGCTCAACCGTGATGCATCCGTGACTCAGCCCGAGCCGCCCGACCGGATGCAACCGGAAGTTGCCGCGCTTGATGCCATTAACGTTGGTCGTGTCCCCAGTCGCTGGATTCCAGAGCATGAACCATTTTTGACGGTCGGTGGAACTGAAGCCGTGCGCATCCCACCAATCGTAAAGAAAACCCATGTACCGGCCTGACTGGCGGTCGACGAGATAATAGGTCCCTTTCGGAATCGGCCCAACGTTTTCCACGGCCGTGTCATCAGGGTTATCTCTGCCATGACCAGTTCCCGAGAAGGCGGCAACAGACGCGGTCCCCTCGCACGAAAAAACAGAGTCTGCTTTCCCATTAAGAACAAAAGTACATTTAACCGGCATCTCCTCTTCCCCCGCCCGGTCAATTCGTAGTGTTGTTCTTGATATACAGCGTCGCGGTCACCGCACCGCCGCTTCCTCCCTGCGCGTTTTGCACGAAGTACTCATGCTTCATTGTAGAAAAAGACAGATGAACATCTTCGTGGCATTCGTCGCCGCCGCCGATCGGCTCAACCTGGGTAATGACCACGTCGTACATCGTGATCATCAGGTATTCGAACGGCACTCCCCCGGCCTTGCGCACGGTCAGTTTCACCTGGTCAATATGCTTGCCGGTGAAGCAATATCTGGCCAGATTCGGACTCGCACGGTCCAGCTTGTGCGTGAACTCCAGATCTGAAACGGTGGCCTTGCCCGCGCCACCGCCGGAGCCCGACATCATGGTTGCATCCTGTGAAACCTTCCAGCGCCAACCGATTACGTCGATTTCGTTCAGATGCGAGGCGTCCTGCGATTCGCCGTCGCAGCCGTTAATCTTGATGAACGTGTCTTGAGCCATTGACCACCCCCGTGACATTTGCGACTGTTCAGACGGTCGTCACGCGGACAGGCATAAGCATTCGACACAAGCAGATTTGACTACTGTTGGCAAAAGGCGCAGACCGCAGCGAAGACTCGAATCAGTAGTGTCGGGGGAAATGACGACTGACGGAGATGCGATCTTTCTGCAAATGTGCGTGGATTTACGCAAATTCATCGGCCGCATGCCACGATTCATGCGGTCTGGCTAGTTCATCCCGACACCGTGCTCGCCTGGCCCGGCGCCTAAGCCGCCACCTTCAGATCCTCAATCGACCGCTGCCTCACACCGAGATCGTCCCACAGCTCCGGGTGGCACGTGAACACCAGGATCTGATGCCGCGTGGCCGCGTCGATCAGCGCGCGCTTGATCGCATCGCGCCGCGCGGCATCGGTATGCACGGCGGCATCGTCGAGCATGAGCAAGGTCGGCCGGCCCGACGCCTTCAGCAGATCCGCATACGCGAGCCGAGTCAGAATGCCGAGTTGTTCGCGCGTGCCGAAGCTCAGCGCATCGAGCGTGTCCGCGCGGCCGAAGCGGTCCAGCGTGGCGGGACTCAGATCGTCGCCGAGCGCGATCGTCGACTGCGGGAAAATCCGCTTCAGATAATGCCCCAGCCGTTCGGTCAACGGCGCGCGCAATTGCGCCACCGCGGCATCGCGTTCGTCGACCAGCACTTCGTCGAGCAGACTCAGCGCGCTCGCGCGCAAGCCAAGTTCGTCCTTGCGCCGCGTGGCCTGCTCGACCTTGGCCTCGACCGCCGCCAGACGCTCGCCGAGACCGGACGCGCCGACCGTCTCCAGTTGACTGCGCAATCCCGCGATCTTCACTTGCCGCTCGTTCTGCTCGCCGCGCGCAAGTTCCGCCGACGCGCGATAGCGCTTCGCCTCAGACGCCGGATCGTCGAGGCGCGCTGCTTCCAGTTCGCGCTCGCGCCCTTCGCGCTGCTTGCGCAATGCCTCGACCTGCACGCGTTGCTCGACGATTTTCGTCTGCCACTGCGCGCGATTGCGGCGGAACGCTTCGTCGTTCAACTGCGCTTCCTTGCGCTGCAACTGAGCCGCGAGTGATTCCTCATTCGCCATGCCGGCCGATTTTTTATCGGCCGCGTGGGTCAGCACTTTGCGCGCGGCCTCCAACGCGTCGCGCGCGATCTCGGCGTTGCGGCGCGCTTCGTCGAGCGGCGGCGCAGCCGACACGTCGGGCAGACCCGCGAGCCGCTCGTTGGCGGCCTGCATGCGCGCCGCGGCCGTTGCCGACGCCGCGCGCAACGCCTCGATGCCTTGCGGCGCGTGCACGTCGAGAATCTTCGCCTGGCTTTTCTGCTGCGCGACCGCAGCCTTCCAGCGCTCGTGCCTCGACTCGCCCTCGGCGAGCGAGGCGACGCCGAGCGCCTGCAACAACTGCGCATGCTGGGCTTCGAGCGACGCGAGTTCGGACAAGCGCGCCGGCAGATCGGAGACGCCCGGAATCACCTGCAAGTCGCCTAACGTGCCGAGACTGATCCGCTTCTCCTCGTCCAGACGCAGCACGCCTGCGCCGCTCAGCAGCTCATCGTTGACCGTGATCGCGCCGTTCAGGCGGTATTCGATGCGCGTCATGGCGGCTTCGGTGCGGGCGCGCAGCACGCTCAGCTCGCTGCCGAGCGCGGCAAGCCGCTTCAGTTTCGCCTCGTCGATTTCGAGCGTGGCCGCCTCGCGCGCGGCTTCGAGCACGGCGTCGTTCGCTTTGCTGGCGGCGGCGATCGATGCTTCGAGCCGCTCGCTCTCAGCGCGATAGAGTCCGATCTGGCTACGCAGATCGGCTGCGGTCACTGCCGCGTTGGCCAGTTCGAGCGCGCGGCTGGCATCGGCGAAAGCCTGCTCGAATTGCGTCACGCTGGAGACTGCTTGCCCGTGCTCGGCCTGGACCGCCGCCACGCTCGCCCGCAGTGCGTCGAGTTGCTGGCGCTCGCGCGCGACGGCCGCTTCCAGTTCGAGCGCGTTCTGCTCCTGTTGCAACGGCAGCGCCAGTTCGGCTTCGCTCGCCTTCAGCGACTGCTCAAGTCCTTGCAGGCTGCCCTCGAGTTGCACGACGGCATCGGCGCGTAACTGCGCCTGCAAGGCCTTCTGCTCGTGAAGCTCCCACGGACGCTTGCGCTGTGTATCGTCGAAAGCTTGCTGCTGCGCGGCGAGACTCGCAATGTTCGCCTCGAACTGTTGACGCTGCTGTTCAAGATCCCCACGCTCTTCGATCAACCTGGCCAGCGCCTGCTCCGCCTCGGCCAGCGGCCCAGTCGACTTCTGCGTGCGCGCGGTGAGCAGTTGCCGAAGCTCACGCTGCACGGCGGCGATCAGCGCATCTTCGCCCGCCGATTCGCGGCTGCCCGAGAGTTGCGACAGCGCATCGCGCAGATACTGCGCCGCGTGACCGGTGGAATCGCGCATCTCCTGCGTGCTGCCTTGCTGCACCCACAACAAACCGGGAACGCCCGCGTTCTCGGCCTTCAACGGCCCACGCGCGGCGCGTGAAAAACCGAGTAAAGCCGCGAGCCTGTCTTCGGCTTCATCTTCGCCGAACGCGCTCTGGCCGATCTTCAACTCGCAGCGCTGCCGCGTGACGAACTGCTTCGACAATCGGCACGCCGTGCCGTCCAGATCGAAACTCACTTCGACCGACGGCTGTCCGCTCGCCTTGCCCCACGGCAACAGGTCTTTCAGATGCGAGGCCTTGTAGCGCTCCAGAAACACGGCGCGTACGGCTTCGGCAATGGTGCTCTTGCCGGCCTCGTTCGGACCGACAAAGAGATTCAACCCAGGCTGCAGATCGTCGATGACGAGCTTGCCGGTGAACTGCTTGAATTCCTGAATCGCAATACTTTGCAGCTTCATGCGGACCTCGCTTCGCGCGGCAATTCACGTTGAAAACGCGCCAGAAGCAGCAATGCCTCGGCCGCGCGCTTGACCTCTTGCGGGTCGCACTGCGGGTCTTCCTGCAAGCCACGCAGACGCGCCACCACCTTAGCGAGGTAGCCGCTTTGCGCGCCGAGTTCGGCGAGGTCGTCGTCGGTGGGCAGCACTTGCAGGCCGCTCAGGTCGACGCGCAAGGCCCGCACGCGGGCTCGCGCTTCTTCCACCGCGACGTGAAGCGCTTCGGCGTCGGCCAGCGCGGCCGTGCCTTCGACCGTCACGCGCAGCACGTCGTGGCTGCCCAGCGTGGCGAGGCGCGCCTTCAGCGCATCCACATCGGTCGGCACGGCGATGGTTTCGTCCCAGCGATGCCATTGATATTGACCGACCCGTACCGGCTCGACCAGCGGCGACGCGCCCGGCTCGTTCAGCGTGACGTCGAGCATGAAACCGGGATCGTTGGCGCGGAAGCGGTCCTGCTCGTGCGTGCCGGCATACCAGATGCGCTCATCGACACGCAGATGGCCGTGCCAGTCGCCGAGCGCCAGATAGTCCAGACGCGCACTCGCGGCACGCGACGGCGCGAGCGGATTCGACGAGTCGATGCCTTCCTGCAGAATCCCGCTCACGCTGCCGTGCGCGAGCCCGATGCGGTGATAACCGGGCGGCGTCTCCGTCGTATCGAAGAAACCGGTGGTGTCGTCATACGTGATGCGTTGCGTGAGCGGCGCGCATAGCAGCGCGCAGCGGCACTCGTCCAGCAGCACCACGCCGGGTTCGAGCACCAGGCGCACATTCGGCGCGACGCAGTTCAGACGCTGCGCGCGGGTCCACACGCTCTCGACGAGCGCGGCGTCGTGATTGCCCGGCAGCATGATCCACGGCCCGGTGAAGGCTTGCAGCGCGCCGAACAGACGGCGGATCACCGTGTCCGAGACCGTTTGCAGATCGAATACGTCGCCGGCCACGAGCACCGCGTCGACCTTGCGCGCGGCGGCTTCTCCGGCGATCCGGCGCACGGTCTCGAAGCGAGCCTCGGCAAGATGCGCCGCTTCGTCCGGCTCGAACTGGCCGAATTGCGTGCCGATCTGCCAGTCCGCGGTGTGCAGAAACCTGATCACTGTGCCTCCCTTCCATTCAATTGCAATCTGCCTCGCCGGGCAAGGCGGCGCAGTCTAACCGCAGATGTTACCGTGCCCACGCGGCAAAGCTAGCCCTTGACGGCCAGCGCGGCCTGGCCCATGCGCTGACGAGCGGCGCTACACTCGCGTTTCCGGAAGCGCGAGCCAAGCGCTCCACATTATTTCAATCGACCTCGACCCGCTGCCCTGCCGCCGATGAACAAAGCAATCGAACTGAAGAAGGCCAAGCGCACGCCGTTACTGCTGTTGCTCGCCGCCGCCTGCGTTTTCGTGGTGACCGCGTTCATGCCGCGCGGCATCTGGGTGGACGGCATCAAGGCGATCGCCGAGGCCGCGATGGTGGGCGCACTCGCCGACTGGTTCGCGGTGGTCGCCCTGTTTCGCCGCGTGCCGATCCCGATCGTCTCCGCGCACACCGCGATCATTCCGAGGAACAAGCACAAGATCGCCGACAACCTCGCGGTGTTCGTGCAGGACAAGTTTCTGGATGTGCCTTCGCTAGTCGGCCTGATCCAGAAGCACGATCCGGCGCGCAGCATCACCGGCTGGCTGACGCAGCCGGCCAACACCGCGCGTTTGGGCGACTACGTCGTCAAGCTCACCAGCGGCATTCTGGAATTGACCGACGACGTGCGTATCCAGGTCTTCATCAAGGACGCGCTGCGCGACGTGCTGGCCAAGGTGGATCTGTCGCAATCGATGGGCGCGATTCTCGACACGCTCACCAAAGACGGCCGTCATCAGGAACTGCTCGACGCCGGCATCGAACAGGTGGTGGCGCTGCTGCGCGAACCGCATGCGCGCGAGTTCATCGCCGAACGGATCGTCGACTGGGTGAAAAGCGAGTACCCAACGATCGAAAAGATTCTGCCTTCGGCATGGCTCGGCGAGAAAGGCGCCGAAGCCATCGCCAAGGCGGTGAACCGCATGCTCGAACAGATCAGCGAGAACCCCACGCATCAGCTGCGCCAGAAGTTCGACGACGCCGCGCACAAGCTGATCGTCAAGCTCAAAACCGATCCCGCGTTCCTGCAAAAAGGCGAGGAGCTGAAACGCTATCTGGTGGAAGGCGACGCGCTCAGTTCCTATGTGAAAGACATGTGGGGCGAATTGCGCGCGTGGCTCAAGCGCGATCTGCAAAGCAGCGACTCGGCGCTGCATGCGCGCGTGGTGGCGATGGGCCAATGGGTCGGCCGCGAACTCGCGCACGATCCGGCGTTGCGCCAGTCGCTCAATGACCACCTTGAGGAAGCCGCACGCGCGATGGCGCCGGACTTCGCGCAGTTCCTGACGCGCCATATCAGCGACACCGTCAAGAACTGGGACTCGCACGAGATGTCACGGCAGATCGAACTGAACATTGGTAAGGATCTGCAATACATCCGCATCAACGGGACGATTGTCGGCGGCTTTATCGGCCTGCTGCTGTATGCGAGCTCGCAATTGCTCGGCTTGCTGCGTCTGCACATGGGCTGAGCAATAGGCCGTCCTGCGTCAAAGCGCCTACAATCCGGGCATATGAATTGCTCATGCGTATGGCCCGGACTCCCTCAATGTGTCCGCGAGCGGCGAGCATAAGAACGACAGCGCGTCTCAATCGGAAAGTGTGCTCATGAAAATATCCTTACCGCCGCACGGGCGGCCAAACCGCGTTTACCCGCCGGGCACGCCCAGTCTGCATGGCCTCGCGTCGGTGATTACCGGCGTGGTGGTGGTGTGCGGGTTGTACTTCGGCCGCGCGGTGTTGATCCCGATCACGCTCTCGGTGTTGCTCAGCTTCCTGCTCGCTCCGCTCGTGCAGATGTTGCGGCGTTTCCATATGGGGCAACTGCCGTCGATCTTCATCGCCGTGTTGTTCGCATTGGCCAGCCTGCTCGCGGTGGGTGCGCTGATCGGTGCGCAACTGGTGCAACTCGCGGCCGATCTGCCGCAGTATCAGGAGGCGATCGAGCAGAAAATCGAAACGGTCCAGGAGAAAACCGTCGGCCGCGCCGATTCGCTGATGAGCCGCGCCGCCGTCGCCTTGCAGCGCGTGGCCCCGCCCAAGCCGAACCCGCCGCGTCCCACCGGACGCGCCGCGCGCAACGCGCCCGCCGTGCCGCAGCAGGTCGAAGTGCACGAGCCGTCGCCCACGCCGATGCAACTCGCGCAACGCGCGTTGTCGCCGGCTATCGCGCCGATCGAAACGACCTTTATCGTGCTGGTCGTGACGATTTTCATCCTGCTGCAACGCGAGGATTT
This sequence comes from Paraburkholderia sp. RL18-101-BIB-B, assembly GCF_046026985.1. Lineage (NCBI taxonomy): Bacteria > Pseudomonadati > Pseudomonadota > Betaproteobacteria > Burkholderiales > Burkholderiaceae > Paraburkholderia > Paraburkholderia sp. RL18-101-BIB-B. The sequence continues at coordinate 17,295 of NZ_JARESV010000015.1, read as the reverse complement.
ACGCGACCGTTTGATCAGCCTGTTCGGCTCGCGCGATCTGCACCGCACCACCACTGCGATCAACGACGCCGCCGTGCGCCTCTCCCGCTACTTCGTCGCGCAACTCGGTGTGAATCTGAGCGCGGGCGGCGTAATCGCTATCGGTCTGGCCATCATCGGCGTGCCGGGTGCGCTGCTGTTCGGGGTGATCGCCGCGTTGCTGCGCTTCGTGCCGTATATCGGCATCTGGATCGCCGCGATTCTCGCCGTGTTCCTCGCGGCCGCGATTCAGCCGCAATGGACCATGGCGGTCTATACGCTGATCCTGTTCATCGTCGTCGACGTGGTGGCCGGGCAGATCGCCGAGCCGCTGCTGTATGGCCACCGCTCCGGCCTGTCGCCGCTCGCGGTGGTGGTGGCGGCGATTTTCTGGAGCTGGCTGTGGGGGCCGGTCGGCCTCGTGCTGTCGACGCCGCTCACGTTGTGCGTGGTCACGCTGGGCCGCTACGCCGACCGCCTGAACTTTCTCACGGTGCTGCTGGGCGATCAGCCCGCGCTCACGCCCGCGCAGAACTTCTATCAGCGGCTGCTCGCGGACGATCCGCACGAGGCCATCGTGCAGGCGGAGCGCCTGTTGCGCGAGATGTCGCTGATCGACTACTACGACAAGGTCGCGCTCGAAGGCCTCAAGCTCGCCCGCAACGACGCGATGCGCGGCGTGCTGATGCCGGACCAGTTGCAGCGTATCAACGACGCGCTGGTGGACATCGTCGAAAACCTGGAAATCGCCGACGGCTTGCCGGACCGCCTCGCGCGCAGCGAACCCGCCGACACCGCGAGCGCGCTGCTCGCTTCGGCCTCGGCCGATCTTTCCGAGCGCCACGATAGCCACATTTCAGCGCAGCCACAGATGCGCCGTGAAACCGAAAAAACGTCCGTGCTGTGCGTACCCGGACGCGGTTCGTTCGACGAAGTCACCACCGCGATCGCCGTGCAGTTGCTCGGCCGCCAGGGCCTCGCGCCGATGATGGCCACGCACTCGGGTTATCGCAGCGCACGCGCCGACGAACCGAGCTTCAAGGACGCGCCGATCATCTGCATCGTCTCGCTCGATGCGCCGGAATCGCCGCCGTATCTGCGCAACATGCTGCGGCGCACGCGCGAATGGCGGCCGCGGGCGACGCTGGTGGTCGGCGTCGGCGGCGCGCCGGAAGGCGGGCCGGAGGCGGGCGCAACCGGCGCTTCGCACGCGGCCCCCACCTTCCGCGCGATGATCGAGGAATGCCAGGCGGCCTCGAGCCTGCAGCATGCGCGCCAGCCATCGCATGTGGGCGGAGCGGACTGAGAGCCTGCTTCGCCGCCACGGCCTTGCCCCGCTCTTTGTACCCAAAATGAGGACAGCCGCACGCGCGCCCTCCTTCATACTTCGTTATCGATTCGCACCGCCTTGAAGAGCTAACCAGCCCCGGCGGGCAATTCCCGGCATCGAAGATCCAGGAGACACGCATGAGCCGCCCCTTCAAACCCTATCCGTTTTCGCCTCGTCACTATGAGGGCGTGGTGCCATCGCTCGTCGACGGGCGCGACCCGCTCAAGCGGCCCGTGGCGATCGTCGGCGGCGGGCCGGTCGGCATGACGCTGGCGCTCGCGCTGGCTCGCCAGGGCGTGCGCTCGGTGCTGATCGAAGCCGACGACGGCGTGTGCACCGGCAGCCGCGCGATCTGCATCTCGCGGCGCAGTCTGGAGATATTCAAGCGACTCGGCGTCGTGCAAGGCTTCCTGCAAAAAGGCTTGCCGTGGACGGGCGGCCGCAGCTTCTACCGCGACACCGAAGTGTTCCGCTTCGCCATGCATCAGGACGACGAGCAATCGCTGCCGCCCATGATCAACATCGCGCAATACCAGATCGAACAGTTGCTGCTCGACGAGGTGGAACGGCATGCCGATCTGATCGAGATCCGCTGGCAGACGCGCGTGACCGGCATCGAACAGCACGCGGCGGAAGGCGGCCGCGGGAACCTGGAATGCACGAGCGGCGCGACGCTCGCGCTGCGCACCGGCGACACCGCATGGCAGATGCACGCCGACTGGGTGGTCGCCTGCGACGGCGGCCGCAGCACGATCCGCGAGGCGCTCGGCCTCAAGCTCACCGGCACCACATATGAAGGCCGCTACGTGATCGTGGACATCGAACTGGACAGCGCACGCGCCACCGAGCGTCTTGCGTATTTCGATCCGCCCTCCAACCCCGGCTCGACGGTGCTGGTGCACAAGCAGCCCGACAACGTCTGGCGCATCGACTATCAGCTTCGCGACGACGAAGATCCGGAAGCCGCCGTGCAGCCCGAGAACGTCATGCCGCGCGTACAGAGCGTGCTCGACTCCATGGGCGAAACCGGCGCATGGTCGCCGATCTGGGTCACCGTCTACAAGGCCAACGCGCTAACGCTCGAACGCTACCGGCACGGCCGGGTGCTGTTCGCGGGCGACGCCGCGCATCTCGTGCCGATTTTCGGCGTGCGCGGCGCCAATTCCGGTATCGACGACGCGGACAACCTCGGCTGGAAACTGGCCTGGGTGGTGAACGGCGTGGCATCGCCGCGACTGCTCGACAGCTACAGCGACGAGCGCGTGTTCGCGGCACGCGAGAACCTGAGCTACGGCATGAAGAGCACGGAGTTCATGGCGCCGCCCTCATTCGCCTTCGATCTGATGCGCCGCGCGGTACTTGGCCTCGCCGAGCATCATGCGGCCGTGCGTCCGCTGATCAATCCTCGGCAGACACATGCGATTGCCTATGTGAAGTCGCCGCTCAACGAAGCCGCGGGCGACGTGGCCGACGCTTTCAAGCAAGGCCCGGTGCCCGGCACGGTGTTGCCGGAATGCCGGCTCAAACGTACGGAAGATGGCGTGGTCGTCGATATTCATCTGACGGATCTGCTCGGGCCTTGCTTCACCGCGCTGTGCTTCGGTCCAAACGCGAACGCGAACGACGACTCCGCGCAACACACAGCGTGGCAGCCATTGCAAACCACGCTGGCCGAACAAGGGATTCCGTTCAAAGCCGTCATGCTGGTCAGGAACGACACGCAAAACGCTACGAGCTCAAACGTGATCGACCACACCGGCCGTCTGCACGACATGCTCGACGCCACGCCCGGCACCGTCTATCTGATCCGCCCCGACGGCCACGTACTCGCCCGCTGGCGGGACGGCAGCGCCGCGGCCACGCAGCGCGCCATCAGCACGGCGCTGACGACTTAACAAAAGGAGACCCACCTCATGACCGATAGCGATCTCGATCTCGTCTACACGACGCTCTGCAAGACCCTCACGAACGAAGGCGAAGCTCAGGCGCCGTTGTATCTGGCCCGCCTCGCGATGCTGTGCCTGACCGAACTCGACAACCCGCGGCGCGCGTTGTCGTTGATCGAAGCGGCACGGCTGCCGGCTTCGACCGCGGTGACGGCATAAGGCGTAAAAAAGCCGCCGCGCCTCTCATGGCACGGCGGCTTTTCATCGAGGCTGGTGTCACTGCTTCGGATACAAACCCAGCGTGCTCGCGTGCAGACGCGCGAGACCGAGCAACGCATCTGTATATGGCGTAGCTACGCCTGTCAGTTGTCCTAGTTCGCGCACCGCGGCCACCAGCGCGTCGAGTTCGACCGCTTTACCCGCTTGCACGTCCTGCAGCATCGAGGTTTTCATCGCGCCGAGTTTCAGTGTGACCTCGTGGCGATCCGCCGGCTCCTGGTCGATCGGAATGCCGAAGCGCGCGCCGATTTCCTTTGCCTCCAGCATGATGCTCGTCACGAAGTTGCGCGCCAGCTCGTCGCTGAGAATCCGGTCGGTGGTCGTGCCGGTGATGGCGCTGATCGGATTCATCGTCATATTGCCCCACAGCTTGTACCAGACGTCGCGCTGGATCTGCGCCGACACCGACGCATTGAAGCCCGCCGCCGCAAGCGTGGCCATGAGCGCCGCGACACGCTCGCTCGACTGCCCCGACGCTTCGCCGATAATCAGCCCATTGCCCTGATGATGGCGGATCACGCCCGGCGCTTCGACCAGACAACTGGCGTGCACCACGCAGCCCACGGTCTGCGCAGACGGAATCGCGGCGGCAATCGCGCCGTCGGGATCGATCGACTTCAGGCGCTTGCCGGCGAAGTCCGCGCCGAGCCCGTCGCAGAACCACCAGGGCACGCCGTTCATCGCGGTCAATACGATCGTTTGCGCGCCAAGCAGCGGCGCGATCTGCGCGGCCACCGACGCCATCGCCGGTCCCTTGACGGCGACCACGACGAGATCCTGCACGCCGAGGTCCGCGGGCTTGTCGCTCGCCATCACCTTCACGGCATGCGTCACGCCGCCTTCGATCAGACGCAGGCCGTGCTCGCGCAGCGCGTTCAGCGTCCCGCCGCGCGCCACCACGCTCACGTCGTGGCCGGCCTGGGCGAGCTTCACACCCATCCAGCCGCCGATCGCGCCTGCTCCGTAGATAGCTACTTTCATTGTTTCAATCCTTGTAACTGGCGTCGATGCGGTCCACTCGCCGCACCAACGCATCGAACACGTCTTGCCCCGCGCCGTGACGCGGATCGAACTGCAGCGCGTCGCGCGAGCAGCGAATCGCCACGTCTTCCGGCACCGGCCGCGCGCGGCCCATCGCGAATGTCGCCATCTGGATTTCGCAGGCGCGGTTGAGCGTCCACAGGACCGCGAAAGTTTGCGGCAAGGTGTGCCCCCACGCAAGCAGGCCATGATTGCGCAAGATCACCGCCTGCCTGTCACCGATGTGCTTCAGGAGGCGCGGACCTTCTTCGGCGTGAACCGTGATGCCCTCGAAGTCGTGATACGCAATGCGGTCGTGCAATTGTGCGCTGTAGAAATTGGTCTGCTGCAGACCGTCTTCCAGACAGGCCACGGCGACGCCCGCCGTGGTATGCGTGTGCATCACGCAGTGCGCGTCGGGCAAGCCTTCGTGAATCGCCGCATGCACGACGAAGCCGGCCGGATTCACCGGATACGGCGAGTGATCGAGCACGCGTCCCTGTGCATCGATCTTCACGAGGTTGCTCGCGGTCACTTCGCTGTAGTGCAGCCCGAACGGGTTGATCAGGAACTGCCGCTCGCCGCCGCTCACGCTGGCGGGGACGCGCAGCGTGATGTGGTTATAGATCATCTCAGTCCAGCCGAGCATGTCGAAGATCCGATAGCACGCCGCAAGCTGCACGCGTGCATGCCATTCGTCCGGATGCATCGAGTGGGCCTTCGGCGCGCTCGGCGCTTGTATGTCGAGGGTGGTCATTTGGGTCTCCCTTGTCGACCAGAGTTGGCGCTTTAGCGCCTTACTCTGGTCCCATGCAAAGCGGTCGACCGGAGTTGGCGCTTTAGCGCTTACTCCGGTCCCATGCAAAGCGGTCGACCAGAGTTGGCGCTTTAGCGCCTTACTCCAGTCCCATGCAAGATCGTTGCTGTTATCGTTCTGTTGATCGAAAAAACGCGCTTATGCGCCCGACACCACGGCCACGATCGACGTCGCCACATACTCCGCATTGCGTTCATTCAGACCGGCCACGCACATGCGCCCGGAGCGCAGCACATACACCGCGTATTCGCTGCGCAGGCGTTCCACCTGGCTTTCGCTCAAACCCGTATAAGTGAACATGCCGCGCTGCGCGACATAGCGCGCGCGCATCACTTCGTCCACACGGCCCGCGAGTCCGGCGTGAATCGTTCCGCGCATGGCGAGAATCCGCTCGCGCATGGTGGCGAGTTCCGCTTCCCACGAAGCGCGCAACGACGCATCCGCGAGCACGTTGGCGACCAGCCGCGCGCCGTGCGTCGGCGGATTGCTGTAGTTCGCGCGCACCGTCGACATCAATTGACCGAGCACGCGGCCGGCCTCTTCCGCGCTCTTGCAAACCACGCTCAACGCGCCGACGCGCTCGCCGTACAGCGAGAAATTCTTCGAGAACGAATTCGCGGCGATCAACGGAATGCCCGCGTCGGCCAGCAGACGCACGCAGGCGGCGTCTTCTTCCAGACCGGCTCCGAAACCCTGATAAGCCATATCGAGGAAAGCGATCAGCTTGCGGCGCTGCAAGACCGGCACCAGCTCGGCCCATTGCGCCGGGCTCAGATCGACGCCGGTCGGGTTGTGGCAGCACGCGTGCAGCAGCACGACGCTCTGTTCAGGCAAGCGGCCGATCGTCTCGATCATGTCGGCGAAACGCAAGCCGCCGGTGTGTTCGTCGTAATACGGGTAGGTGTTGACCGTCAGCCCCGCGCCTTCGAACACGACGCGATGGTTTTCCCAGCTCGGATCGCTGATCCAGATCTGCGAGCTGGGGAAATAGCGCTTCAGGAAATCGGCGCCGACCTTGAGCGCGCCCGAGCCGCCGATGGTTTGCAGCGTCGCGATCCGGCCCGCCTTGCGCGCCTCGCTGTCCGCGCCGAATACCAGCGCCTGCGCCGCGTCGCGATAGAGCGGCAGGCCGGCCATCGGCAGATACGAGCGCGGGCCGATCGAATCGAGCAGCGCGGTTTCGGCGCGGCGCACGGCGTCCATCACCGGCAGCTTGCCGGCGTCGTCGAAATAGATGCCGATGCTCAGATTGACCTTGTTGGTGCGCGGGTCGAGTTGAAAGTCTTCGTTCAGGCTCAGAATCGGGTCGCCTGGGTAAGCGGGAATGTGGTCGAACATGGCAATTCCTTGAATGCGGCCGCGCTGCGGCCTTGGTGTGACGCTTGGTGTGGCGTAACGACAGCCCGGCGTGAACCGGCTTGCGTGCCGGCCTGGCTCAGACGGCAATCCACTTGCATGGGACCGGAGTAAGCACGAAAGCGCCAACTCTGGTCGACAGAGCGAGACCGAAGTCTAAGCGGGTTTGGCTCGGTGCGTCGATTAGGAGAAGTCTCCGCGCATGGCGCACGGCGCACAATCAATCGATTTTTCACGATTCGTTAGTTTTTCTTTAGAATCGCCGAATGCCACTCACGCGCGTCACCATCCGTCAGTTCGAAGCGTTTCTCGCCATCGTCGATTTGCATAGCATCGGCGCGGCGGCGGACCGGCTCGGCCTGACTTCGTCGGCGGTCAGCCAGTTGCTGGCCGACCTCGAAGCGGAACTCGGCTTTCGCCTCTTCGACCGAACCACGCGGCGCGTGAATCTGTCGAGCGCGGGGCAGGATTTTCTATCGTCGGCGGAATCGGTGCTGCGCCACGTGCGCGCCGCCGCGCAATCCGCCGACGATATCCGCAACCGCGCCGCGGGCATCGTGCGGATCGGCGCGCCGCTGGTGCTGGCGGCGACCGCGCTGCCCGCGGCCATCGCCGAATATGCGCGCGACAAGCCGAAGGTGGTCGTGCGCATTTGCGACACCGTGGTCGAGCAACTGGTGGAACGCGTGGAAAGCGGCGACGTGGACCTCGCGATCGGCCCCGACCGGCCAAGCGGCACACGCGTGCGATGCGACCCGGCGTTCGCGAGTCCGTGGGTGATGTGGTGCGCGCCGAGCCATCCGTTGAACGCGCGCCGCCGCGTGCTGTGGCCGCATTTGCGCGAGGTGCCGATCGTCGCCACCGGCCGCGACCACGAACGCGCGGTCGGTCAAATGCTGGCCAATCTGCCGGCGGAGGCGCGCATCATTCCGGTGGACGTGGTGGACAACGTCACCACGGCGTTCGGCCTGGCCTCGCAAGGGCTGGCCGTTACGCTCGCGCCCGCCTATGTCGCGCCGCTGGCGCGGACCTTCGGGCTGGTAATGAAGCGCATCGTCGATCCCGAAACGATCCGCGAGGTGTGCGTGTATCGTTCCACCGAGCGCGCATTGTCGCCGCCCGCCGATGGTTTCGCGGATTTCATCATGCCGTGGCTGAAGCGCTGGGATCGCGAGACGCAGGCCGATGTGCGGCCTAAGCGTGCGTGACAGGCGACTGCTGAACGCGTCGGCTCAAGCCCGCTCGGGCACCATGCACAGCGCGAACAACTGGCGCTGGCTAGAGATGCCAAGGCGCGCGTAAGCGCGCTTTTGATAGGTGACCACACTGGCAGGCTTGACGCCCATTTGCACAGCGATTTCCGCGGCGCCGGCGCCTTCGAGCGTGCCGCGCAACACATCGAGTTCGCGCGGCGTGAGTGCCGGGCAAGCGCGTCTGACCCGCGCCAGCATCGCGGCGGCCGAACCCTGCTGATGCTGTCCATTCAGCGCGTAATGACTCTTCGCCGCGTGCGCGAACAGATGCGCGAGGCTTTCGACGCGTTCCAGCTCGCCCGGCTGAAACACGCCATAGGCGCGGTCGCGATACAGATTGATCGACAGCCAGACGCTTTCCATCGGCTGCACGAGCAGCGATAGCCGGTCGGACACATTCGGCTGCGCGTAACAGGCCGCGCGATACGCTTCGTTTTCGATCTCTTCGCTTTGTTGCTGGTGCAGCACCAACGCGTCGCGCGCCGGTTTTTCATGCGAACGGCCGATAATCGCGCGATTGCCGTCGAGGGCATAAAAGTGCGTGGCGTAGCGATCGGCGACGTCGCGCAGAAAGCGGCCGCCGCGATGATCGGCGGCTGACACGGTGCGCGGCCTCGCGTCGAATTCATAGGCGAAGATGGTGCACTGCGAGACAGGCAGCGTATCGCCGACGGTTCTGAGGATGCTGGCGGCGAGCGCGTCGGCATCCGCGTGCGAGATCGACATGACGAGCTCGGTCGCGCGCGAGGTGCTGATCTGTTCGTTGCGGTGCGGTGCAGAGATGCGCCAGGAACGCATGATGAGAGTCGGGTCGCTGTGCAAGGGGTTCGGTTCGCCAAGCGTAGCACAGCGCAACGCGGGACTGTTTCCGGTGGTCTGCAAGAACGCCTACAGTTGTCCAGAACGCGTGATCTCACTGACTGAGCAAGGAGCACTGGCATCACATCGACATGCGCGGACATGCGCTATCGCAGCATCGAGATCGACGGCCTGGGCATTTCCTACCGTGAAGCCGGCCCCCGTGACGCATCTCGCCCGCTGATTACCGGACCCTGCCGGTGACATCGGGCGCTTACTTGCCCGTAAACGACCCGCGCTGGAACGTCACCATTCTCGGCAACTCGATCGTAAAGATCGTCCCTATCGCTTCGTCGGAATGCACGCTGACATTGCCGCCGTGCATCCGCGCGATCTCCTGCACGATATGCAGGCCGAGCCCCAGCCCTTCGCGCGAGCGCGCACCGCTGTTGTTCGGGCCAAACGCCTTGAACAGATGCGGAAACACCTCGGCCGGAATCGTGCCGCGATTGGCGACCTTCAGACGCACGGACTCGACCGCTTCGCCATCCACCTCGACGCCGATATCGCTGCCCGGCGCGCCATGATGCAGCGCGTTGCTCACCAGATTCGACACAGCCTGCCAGACCAGGTCCGTGTCCCACGCGCCCGATGTATTGCCGCGGCTCGCGAACACGATCTGCTTGCCGTTCTCGCGCGACGCGAATTCGTCGATCACGGAACGGCACAGCGTCGCCAGCTCGATCGAGCGCGGTTGCAACGGCAGGCGCCCGCCCTGCAAACGCGCGAGATTGAGCAACTGGTCGACCATGCGCGCCATGCGCAGCGAACTGTTCTTCACCCGCGCGGCCACTGTCACCGACTGTTCGTCGGCCGCCGTGCGCATCAGATATTCCGCCGACGCCAGCACCGCGCCGAGCGGCGTGCGCAAGTCGTGACTCAGCACCGCCATCAGCATCTCGTTGGCTTCGAGCATCTGCCGCGTGGTGACGAGTTGCGCCGCGAGCTGGCGCTTCTGCTGTTCGAGCTGCACGAACACATCGACCTTGGATTGCAGAATCCGCGGATCGAACGGTTTGTAGAGAAAGTCGACCGCGCCGGCTTCGTAGCCGCGGAACGTGCGCGACGCATCCTGCGCGGTCGCCGTCAGAAAGATGATCGGCACGTGCGAGGTGCGCGGGCTGCCACGCATCAGCGCGGCCAGTTCGAAGCCGTTCATGCCGGGCATGTTGACGTCGAGAATCGCCAGCGCAACTTCGTGCTTGAGCAGCAGGTCGAGCGCCGCCGTGCCCGAGTCGGCCACCAGCACGGCGAGATCAGGCCGTGCCAGCAAGGCTTCGAGCGCCGTGATGTTGTGGACGATGTCGTCGACGATCAGAATGTTCACAGGTGAGTTCGTCATGGCATCGGGTCAGAAAGAGGCCGGCAATGCGGCAAGCCGCCGGGCCATGGTTTCGGGAGTGTAAATAAAATCCGCCACGCCGCGTTCAATCGCGGCGCGCGGCATCTCGGGGGAAGCAGCAGTGTCCGGCGCCTGCACCCAGGCCGTGCCGCCGAACGCGCGCACGCGCTTCAAGCCTTGCGCGCCGTCGTCGTTGGCGCCGGAGAGCAGCAGCGCCAGCAGGCGTTCGCCATACACGGGGGCGGCCGACTCGAACAGCACGTCAATCGAGGGACGCGAAAAGCGCACGGCGGCGTCGGTCGACAGCGCGACGGTGCGGTCCACCTCCACCAGCATGTGGTAGCCCGGTGGCGCAATGTGCACGCGGCCCGGCATGATGCGTTCGCCCGCATCGGGCTCGAGCACCGGCAACGCGCAGCGATGCGCGAACGCATCCACCAGGTAGCTCGGCGGATCGGGCGGCAGGTGCGTGACGATCAAAACGGCCGGCGCGAAGTCCGCGGGCAGCGCGCCGAGCAGCACGTTCAGCACTTCGATGCCGCCCGCCGACCCGCCGATCACGACGAGCTCGTAGCCGCGCGCCGCTTCGGCGCGCGGTTCGGAATCGACAGCTGGCTGGACAGTTGAGCGTGGCATGGTGAGCGTGCTAGCGCTTCTGATAAATGCGTTCGCTCGGACGGAATTCGTCGAACGCTTCGTAATGACGGGAAAAACGCAAACTTTCCTTGCTGCCCAAGCCCAGAAAACCACGCCGCACGAGCGCGTTCTCGAACAGACCCAGCGCGCGATCCTGCAAGCCGCGATCGAAATAGATCAGCACGTTGCGGCACGACACCAGATGCGCTTCGAGAAAGACCTCGTCGGTGGACAGGCTGTGGTCGGCGAACACCACGCGCTCCTTCAGCGAGCCCGCAAAGCGCGCGCCGCCATAGGCAGCATGATAGTAGTCGGACAGCGAACGCTTGCCGCCGGCCGCCAGATAGTTCTGCGTGAAGCCCTGAATCCGGTCCAGCGCGTAGATGCCGGACTCGGCGCGCGCCAGCGCGTCCGGGTTGATGTCGGTCGCGTAGAACAGCGTGCGCTCGGTCAGGCCCTCCTCGTCGAAGAGGATTTTCAGCGACCAGAGTTCTTCGCCCGTGCTGCATCCCGCTACCCACACCTTGATCGACGGATAGGTGCGCAAGCGCGGCAGCACGTGTTCGCGCAGCGCGAGGAAATACGCCGGGTCGCGAAACATCTCGCTGACCTGGACCGTGAGGTACTGGAACAGCCGCGAAAACTCGTCGCCGTTGCGCATGATGCGGTCCTGCAACTGCGACAGTGTCTTCAGCCCGAATTCCTCGAGCGCCTGCGACAGGCGGCGCCGCAGCGACGACATCGCGTAGTGCCGGAAGTCGTGCTGATACTTGAGATACACCGCCTCCAGCAGCAGCTTCAACTCGATGTCGAAGTCGCTGATGCGTTGCGGTGCGTCGAATTCTGACTGGCTCATTCTGTTCCCGTGTTCCTGCTACCGTTGCCGCAACCAGACGCGGCACAGCGCGACCAGCTTGTCCACGTCGATCGGCTTCGAGACGTAGTCGTCCGCGCCGGCTTCGAGGCAGCGCGTGCGGTCGTTCGCCATGGCCTTTGCCGTCAGCGCGATGATCGGCAGATGAGCAAAGCGCGGATTGCGGCGAATCTCGCCCATCGCGGTCAAACCGTCCATCTCCGGCATCATGATGTCCATCAGGATCAGATGCACTTCGGGCCCGTTTTCCAGCGCTTCGAGCGCTTCGCGGCCGTTGCGCGCAATCTGCAGTTTCGCACCGAGCGGCTCCAGCACGTGCGAGAGCGCGAAAATATTGCGGACGTCGTCTTCGGCCAGCAGGATCGTGCGGCCCTCGAAGGCATTGTCGCGCTGCCGCACCGTGCGCAGCATGCGCTGCTGCTCGGGCGCGAGCGACGACTCCACGCTATGCAGGAACAGCGTCACCTCGTCGAGCAGGCGCTCGGGCGACTTCGCGCCCTTGATGATGATCGATTTCGAATAGCGGCGCAGGCGGTGCTCTTCCTCGTCGGACAGCATGCGGCCCGTGTAGACGATCACCGGCAGCGCGGCATGCGCGGTGTTCGCGGCGAGCCGTTCGAGCAGATCGTAGCCGGTGCCGTCGGGCAGCGCGAGATCGGTCACCACGCAGTCGAAGGTGAATTTGCCCAGATACTCCAGCGCTTCGGCCAAGGTTGCGACTGCAACGATCTCGGTGTTCTCGCTTTGCAGGAGCGCGCGAATGCTTTCGCGCATCGGCGCGTCGTCCTCGATCACCAGCACGCGTTTGAGGCGCTGCTGCAGACGCGCTTCGAGGCGGCGGATCGCGGCTTCCATCGTGCTGCGCGCGGTCGGCTTGAGCGTATAGCCGATGGCGCCGAGGTGCAGCGCCTTGTCGGCGTGATCGGTAGCCGAGACGATGTGGATCGGGATATGACGCGTGAGCGGATCGTTCTTCAGCCATTCCAGCACGGTCAGGCCGGAACGGTCCGGCAGGCCGACGTCGAGCAACACCGCCGCCGGGCGCATGTCGCGCACGAGGGCGAGACCGGTGGCGGCACTGCTGGCGTGGACGAAGTCGAAGTCGAGGTCGTGCGTCAGATCGCGCAGGATTTCGGCGAAGGCGAGATCGTCTTCCACCGCGACGATCAGACGGCCGGCGCGCGTGCGGTTGTCGCGGTCGTCGGCAATCGGGCCGTTGGTGGTTTCGGGCGCGTTGCCGTTGATGAAGCCGCTCGTCAGGCCATTGGCCGGCGTGATCACCGTGGGCTGGCTGCCGCCCGAAGACGGGCGCACAAGCAACGGTTCCATCGTCGATTCGGCCGCGGCCGGTGCGTCGGCTGACGTCTGAGCCGAGGCGACGGCCGGCGCCGGCGCAGGGTGCGCGCCCTGGCTTGCGTTCAAGGCCGCCTCTGCATCGAGCGGCAACCACAGCGTGAACACACTGCCCTTGCCGACTTCGCTGGCGACGGTGATCCGGCCGCCCAGCAAGCGCGAAAACTCGCGCGAAATCGATAAACCCAGGCCGCTGCCGCCGTATTGACGGCTGGTGGAACCGTCGGCCTGCTGGAACGCCTCGAAGATCATGTCCAGCTTGTCGGCCGCGATGCCGATGCCGGAGTCGCGCACGTCGATACGCAGCATGTCGCCTTCGGCCGGTGCCACCGAGAGCGCCACCTCGCCGCGTTCGGTGAATTTCACCGCGTTCGAAAGCAGGTTGCGCAGAATTTGCGTAACGCGCTGGCCGTCGGTGATGAAGGTATCCGGCGTGCCCGGCGAGCGGTCGAACGCGAGACGCAAATGCTTGGCGCTGGCCATCGGCCTGAACAGTTCCTCCAGCGCCTGCAGGGTTGCGTCGATCGACACCGTTTCGAGTTCGACCGTGACCTGCCCGGCTTCGACCTTCGACAGATCGAGAATGTCGTTGATCAGCACCAGCAAGTCGCTGTTGGAAGCATGAATCGTTTCCGCGTAGCGCACCTGCTCTTCCGTCAGATTGCCGGTGCGGTTCTGCTGCAGCAGCTTCGCGAGAATCAGCGAACTGTTCAGCGGCGTACGTAGTTCGTGCGACATGTTGGCAAGGAACTCTGACTTGTAGCGGCTCGACTGTTCGAGGCGCGCCGCGTTGGCCGCGAGGTCGTCCTGCGCGCGCAGCAGATCGGACTTCTGCCGCTCGAGACGTTGCGCGTATTCCTCCAGCTGCACGTTGGTCTGTTCGAGCTCGGCCTGCTGCGCCTCGAGCCGCGTTTGCGATTCCATCAGCGCGCGGCCGCGCTCTTCGAGTCCTTCATTGGAGACGCGCAATTCCTCCTGCTGCACCTGCAGTTCTTCGTTCAACTGCTGCGTTTCGGCCAGCGCGTCCTGCAGACGCTCGCGATACAACGCGGCTTCGACGAAGTCGCCCATGCCCTTGGCGATCAGTTCCATGAACTCCTGGTCACGCGCGGTCAACTCGCGCATGAAGCCCAGTTCGACGACGCCATTGACCTCGCCGTCGTTTTCGATCGGCATGACGAGCAGGTTCTTCGGCGCGCTGCTGCCGGTCGCGGAGACCACTTGCACGTAATTCGCCGGCAAGTCGCGCAAGATCAGCGTGCGGCGCGCGAGAGCCGCCTGGCCGATCAGCGTCTCGCCTTCGGCAAAATTGCGCGCGCTGGCCTGCTCGCTTTCGCGGCTGAAACCGTATGTCGCGATGCGCCGTAGCGCGCCGTGCTGCCTGTCGCGCACGTAGAGCGCGGCCACGGCGGCGTCCAGATATTGCGCGAGAAAGTCGAGCATCGCACGGCCCACCAGCGGCGAGGTCGCCTGACCGACCACCTTTTCCGCAAGTAGGCGCTGCCCCGAGCGCAACCACACTTGCCCTTGCAGCATCTCGGTCTGTTCGGCCTGCTGGCGCAGCGCGCCGTCATACGTGGTCGACAAGCCCATCAGTTCGCGCCGGCCCATCCACGCGAGCAGGCCGCTCACGCTCAGGCTGAACAGCAGGAACACGCTCACCAGCGTGGTGGTGACTCGGCGCGTCGCTTCACTGCGCTCCTGACGCAAGCGCAACTCGACGTCGAGAAACTCAGCAAATTCACGGCGCGTTTCATCGAATTCGGTCTTGCCGCGACCGCTCGCCAAGGCGTCCTCGAAATTCTGATTCCGACGGCGTGCGTCGATCATCTCTTCAGCGAAACGGCTCCAGCGTTGCTGAATGGCCTCGATCTGCTTGAGCTTCTCGACTTGCGGCGGGTTGTCGGCGACCATCTCCTGCAAGGCCTCGATCTGCGTCTTGAAGCGCGGGCCGCCGGCTTCATAAGGCGCGAGGAAGCTCTCGTCGCCCGTGATCAGGAAGCCTCGCATCGCGGTCTCGCGGTCGACCGCGAGGCGCAGCATTTCATTGGCCTGGCCGATCACGCGTTCGGAATGCTCGGCCCAGTTCATGGTCGAGACCAGGTAGGCAATCAGTCCAACGAAGACGGCCATCGTGACCAGGCCGACACCCAGAGGCAAGGCAATGTTGCGGCGAATGATGCTGCGAAAACGATTCTGGTCGACGGCCTGAGATGCGGTCATTTTTTCTGTCTTCGGCTTGCCGAATCGAGTCGATTCGGAATATTTTTCGGGTATTTCGCGTGATTCATTTTGTCGCGATGCGACGCGCGTAATCATACAGGATGAGGGTTGTTTTTGAGGCGCGGGTCAGCGGTTCAGGCTTGCTGGACGGGCCTGTTGCCGACTCACGCAACTTTGCGCCGCCCACGCGGGTCAATCGTGCGAGGAATACAAATCCGCTTTCTTCGATCAACCGATCGCCGTCCACTCTCTTCCGGTAGCCGATGCCTTCTCACGCCCTCACCGATTTCTCCCGCGCGCCCTTGCGTATCGCCCTCGCCGCCGCGTTCATCTGGCATGCCTCGTTGAGCGGCGCGGCGCAGGTTGCCGAGCCGCCCTCGGCACACGGCAGCATCGTGGCCGCCACCGTGCACGTCGAGGCGCCCACGGAAGCTTCGCCGGTCGTGCCCATCCCGCCGTCCGAGCAATATCCGACGCTCTATCGTGATGTGCAGCTCGCGCATCTCTATCCCGACAGCAAAACTTTCGCGGACATGGTGCCGCTTTCGGCGCCCGCGCAGATCGCGGCTGCGTATAGCACCGCCAGGCAACAGCCCAACTTCAATCTCGCCGACTTCGTGAAGCACAATTTCACGCTGCCCACGCGCACGGCGAAGGTCTATGTATCCGATCCGAATCAGGACGTGGTGGGCCATATCGATACACTCTGGAACGTGCTGCGCCGCGAGCCGGATGCGACCGCAAGCCCATGGTCCTCGCTGCTGCCGCTGCCGTACGCGTATATCGTGCCGGGCGACCGCTTCGATGAGATCTACTATTGGGACTCGTACTTCATCATGCTCGGCCTCGAACAGAGCGGACAGCATGCGCTGGTCGTCGACGAACTGAAGAACTTCGCAACCCTGATCGACCGCTACGGCCATATTCCGAACGGCAATCGCACCTACTACCTGAGCCGCTCGCAGCCGCCGTTCTTCGCGCAGATGGTGCGGCTCGTCGCCGAAAAGGATGGTGACGCCGTCTACGCGCAGTATTTGCCCGAGTTGCAGCGCGAGTACGCCTACTGGATGGACGGCAGCGATGGCCTGGCCGCCGGCCACGCCAACCGGCATGTGGTGCGCATGCCTGACGGCACGTTGCTCAACCGCTATTGGGACGAACGCGCCACGCCGCGCGACGAGTCGTATCGCGAAGATGTCCTCACCGCGCAGCAGACCCCACAACGGGATTCCGCGGATCTCTGGCGCAATCTGCGCGCCGGCGGCGAAACCGGCTGGGATTTCAGCTCGCGCTGGTTCGCGGACGGCAAGACGCTCGCTACCGTGGAGGTGACTTCACTCGTGCCCGTCGATCTGAATTGCCTGCTCGCCGATCTTGAGCGCACGCTGGCCAAGGCTTATCGTCTGCGCGGCGACGTCACGCATGCGGAAAATATGGAGCAGCGCGCCGCCTCGCGCGCCGAAGCCATTCGCCGCTTGCTGTGGGACCCGCAATTGCAGGCATTCGGCGACTACGACTTCGTGCATCACACGCTCACGCACAGGCTCACTGCCGCGACGGTCTATCCGTTGTATACGGGGATAGCCAGCCGTCAGCAGGCGAAAACGGTCGCCGCTACGTTGCAGCGCGAATTGCTGCGCCCGGGCGGACTCGCCACCACGCAGGCGGCGACGGGCCAGCAGTGGGACGCGCCGAACGGCTGGGCGCCATTGCAGTACCTGGCGGTGATCGGCTTGCGGCGCTACAGCGAAGCGGCGCTTGCGCAAACCATCGCCACGCGCTGGATCAAGACCAATGTGTCGTACTACCAGCACACCGGCAAGCTCGTCGAGAAATACGATATCGACGCGGCCACGCCCGGCGTTTCGGCGGGTGGTGGCGAGTATCCGCTGCAGGATGGTTTCGGTTGGACCAATGGCGTGCTGCGCGCGTTGCTCGTGCTGTATCCGCAGACGGTGCAGGCCTCGCGTCCTAGCGATATTCCCGAAGGTCCGGCGGGCGTGTCGGGGGGCCCGCCGTGCGCCGCCCCCCCCCCCCACCATAAACAAAC
>NZ_JARESV010000149.1:0-1528 GCF_046026985.1 Paraburkholderia sp. RL18-101-BIB-B | reverse complement strand
GACGTGTCCGCTGTGCGCGCCACATCCGTTTGAAATCGCCGAAGGTCTGGACGGCTGCGATGATCTCGGTCAGCCCATGGCGGTAGAAGGGTCACAAAACGACCTGCAACGCGATCCTCATTGCGCAACCTGCGCCGCGCAGCAATTGACTTCACGGCAACAAGGAACGAGTAGTGGCAGCCAATCTTCAGGCAAGCGGGCGGACGAACCCGCAACCGAATACGTGCGTGGATGCGCAGTGTGATTGCAGCGTCATCTGGTCGCTCGCGCAGCAGTTCGCGATGCGGCAGATCTCCAATCATGTGCGCGCCGACCATGGTATTCCAGACTACCGGGACAACGAGCATTCCCTGTCTGGCGCACAGGTTGAGAACGCCCGCCCGGAGTTCGTGAGCAACTACGCCGTGCGGGCACGGCGCATCGCCTCGGCCTATGCCCGGATGTACCTCGAGGAGTTTCATCTTGGACACAAGGACAAGATCGGTCGGTTCTACTGGCTGGGACTGGGAGCGTTCGCTGCCAAGCAGGTGGCGATCACGCTGGAGTTGAAACGGGTGCGCATTGCCAGGTGGAGCGCGCTGTATGAAGGTTTGGGTAACAGCAATCTGTGGCTCTTCAATGATGTACTGCCCTGGCATTATGGTTATGCGGCGGGGGCGGCGACGTTCAGTGAATGCGTGACGGCGCGCGATAGTCGGCACTTCGTCGATGCGGTCGGAAGAAACTTGAGTAATCAGAAGGGCTTTGAGAGGTCGATCGATAAGACTCCGTATGAGATCGATGGTGAGACTGGAGTCAAAAAGCAGAAGCTGGGTTATTTACGTGCCACGCCGCTGGTGGTCGAGGGGTTTGCTAAGGTGGCGGATTGGGAGACGGCGTCGCCGTACAAACGACCTGGAATCGCGCTCGACCATCTGCTCTGCATTGCGAAGCATGAACAAGGCGAGGTTCTTCAAGGTCTGATTTACGACGATCAAAATTTCGCCTGGTGGCTGAACCGTCAGCATGACGGGCTCGCCGCATCCGACGACACGTCATTCAATGACCGGATGGAATCCTCGCGCTACTTTCCATCGGACGGATCCGATCTGGCTGGAATGGCACTGATTCGGGCGCTAGTGCCAAATCTGCAACTGGTTCTGACGTCCGACGATACGACCGATGACCCGGATTTCCTGTCGGTAGCCCCGGACCGGACCGTCTTGCAAGATTATCGGCAGCGGATGTTCTGGATTAAGGGAGTTGCCAAGAAATATCATGGCCTTATGCAGGGAGCGTACAAACAGAAGATGCAGGACTCGCTCGTTAGGATCGGTCAATGGGGCGACTTGCCGGACAAGTGATGAACTCAAAAAAACTAGCTTACTTTTCTGTGTGCCTCGGGGCGATTGCAATATGCATTGCTGCCGCGACACACTTTCTGAATTTCAGTTCGCTCTCTTCAAAAGGTACCAACATGCCTCCCACCCTCACGCTAGTTCGTCTCGGGGACCCGAAAGGCTCCGATCTGGCCGGAGTCGGCTCCTCC
>NZ_JARESV010000148.1:0-1549 GCF_046026985.1 Paraburkholderia sp. RL18-101-BIB-B | reverse complement strand
CTAGTCAGTATGACTCCGCGAGGTAGGGGCTGGCCCGCCGCGAGGACTCAAACGCGGGTTAGTATTTCTGCCAGAGCCGCACGGTGTGGACAGGGCCACACCCGGCGATATCCATCACGGAGGCCAGCGTGGAAAACGATAGCACACTGTACGTAGGGCTCGACGTTCACAAGGATTCGATCACGGTGGCCTATGCGCTGGGCACAGGCGAGGTCGAACTGCTCGGCAAGATTGGCACGACGAAGACGGATATTGATCGCCTGTGTAAGCGCCTGCAATCGAAGGCGCGGCACATCCGCATCGTCTACGAGGCGGGCCCGTGCGGCTATGGACTTTACCGTCAGCTCGTGCAGAAAGAATTCGACTGCATGGTGTGCGCGCCGTCGCTGATTCCGAAAAAGCCGGGCGATCGGGTCAAGACTGACCGGCGTGATGCGATCAAGCTGGTGCGGTCGCTGCGCGCCGGCGACCTCTCAGCGGTGTACGTGCCAAGCGTGGAAGACGAAGCATTCCGCGATCTGGCTCGCGCGTGGGTCAGCGCCAAGGACGATCTTAAGCGTGCCCGGCAACGGCTGAAGGCCTTTCTGCTCCTGCATGGCGTGCGCTATGCCGGCCGCGCCGACTGGGGACCTGCGCACCGGCGCTGGCTGAGCGCCTGTGCTTTCGACAGCGTTTGGCAGCAACTGGCATTCGAGGAGTATCGGCGCACGATCGAGGATCGCCTGGCGCAATGCGACCGGCTGGAGGCCGCGTTGCGCGAGGCCGTCGTCAACTGGCGATTCTATCCTGCCGTGCTGGGCCTGCAGACGATGCGGGGCGTCCAGTTCACCACGGCAGTGGGCATGCTCGCCGAGCTCGGGGATCTGTCACGCTTCGCCCACCCGCGCCAGCTGATGGCCTGGCTGGGGGTGACGCCGTCCGAACACTCGTCAGGCGACAAGCGCCGTCAGGGCAGCATCACCAAGAATGGCAACAGCTATGCAAGAAAGTTGCTGGTGGAAGCGGCCTGGAGCTACCAGCACCCGGCCCGCGTGAGTCCCGAAATCCAGCGCCGCCACGAAGGCATCCCCAAGCCCATCGTTGACCGCGCCTGGGACGCGCAGGTGCGCCTGTGCCGGCGCTACCGGAAGCTCGTTGCGCGCGGCAAGCAGAAGAATATTGCGGTGGTCGCGGTCGCTCGCGAACTCGCCGGTTTCATCTGGGACATCAGCCAGCTCGCCATGTCGCTCGCCGTACGGCCCGAGGTGCGCATGGCGTGACCCAACCCTTGAGCAACACGTGAATCAACCTCACCACCCGAGCAAGAGTTTCCTGAAGGCGGCGTAGCCCGGCACCCGAGCAACCCGCGAGACGGTTAGGCAACGGATTTGATTCGACTTGCGGTACTAGATGGCGGCAGGCTCGCTGGGCGGACTTCTGTAATGCGGTAACCAACCCGCGGATATCAGCATGATCCACCGTCGAGATTTACTGCTACGTCGCCCTCAGGAAATTCAGATGGCAGTTCAAAACCCAAAACCGATCCCCTCTTGACAAGCGGAGTCATATC
>NZ_JARESV010000147.1:0-1614 GCF_046026985.1 Paraburkholderia sp. RL18-101-BIB-B | reverse complement strand
CAAATTAATAAGGAAACCATATCTTCTCGCGATAGCCAAACTATCTACCTCAACTTGACACCCATTAGTCGGCCGGAGTCAAGGTACAAATCTCTTCCCCCTTGCGATTGCCATGTCGATATGTTTTTCATCGACATGGCAATCGCAAGGACGCTTGTGGTGCGTCTCCTGTCTGCAGGATCAATATCGCATCCGGTTTCTCAAAGCTGGTTGCGAAACGGATCGCACCAGACACCCATCTGGATCAAGCATGCCGTGAGGTAAGTCACGTGTGCCCTGGCGGCCATGGCCGCCCCGGAGAAACGTTGGTGCCGGACGAGGTCCAAGGGGTTGGTCAAAGCCGTGGCTGTTGCGTGTGCAACGCCAGTCAAACGTGGCTCCCCGCCCGGGCGACCCGATTGCTTGCAGACAGTCGGTGAGGTGAAGCAAAGGGAAGACCCAATCAAAGCCATGGCTGTGCACCAGTCAAGTTACCGGGTTCGTTCCCCTTGCATCACCTGCTAGCCAAAACAGCGAACTGTCTCAAATGGTTTGTGCTCCCGAAGCATGTGATAGCAGGCGCGAGCCAGCTTGTGCGCTAGTGCCTTGATCGCAACGATGCCGTTGCGCATTCGCTTCTTGCGTTCGTAAAAGCGCCTGGCTTGCGGACACGTACGGATCGCGAAGTTGGCCGCTTCGACAAACGCCCATGCCAGATAGCGGTTCCCGTTCTTCGTGTTGCCTTCGCCTTTCTTCCTGCTGTTGCTTTCGCGCCTGCTGTCCACGCAGCGACAGTAAGAACTGAAGTGGCCAACGGTGGCAAATCGCGAGATGGTGCCAGTTTCCAGCATGATAGTGGTCGCCAGCATCGGACCAATGCCGGGCACCGTGTTCAACAGCGCGTAATCCGGATTCAGTTTCACCTGCTGCATGAGTCGCTTTTCGACGATCTCGATCTGCTGCTGAAGCGTTTGCAGGACCGCCAGGTTGGCCCGGATCGCGAGCGTTACGTCGGGCGCAAAACCGAATCGGCTCACCTGCGCGCCATCGAGGCGCTTGACCTGCGGCCCGTGCATCTGAGAACCAGTATGCCGCGCGAACAGGTTGCCGATCGCGAGAATCTGGGTGGTGCGGCACTGCACGAGCTGCATCCGTTTGCGTGCAAGGTCGCGTACCTGCCGTCCGTCCGCGGGGTAGATGTAGCCTTCGGGCAGCAGCCCCAGACGCAGTAATTGTGCGAGATGGGCCGCATCGGTGAAGTCACCACTGAATTTCAGCCCCTCGTACTGCCTGATCGCTGCCGGGTTGGCGAGATGAACATGGTATCCATCCGCAAACAGTGCATCGACCAACCAGTACCAGTTGTACGTCGCCTCGATGACCACACCTTCCAGTTCTTCGCGATGCGGCGCCAGTGCGGCGCGGATCTGCAACGCGTCGTTGGGCAACCGCAGCTGGTAGACGATGTGGTCCACCTCATCGCTGACCACGACCACACTGTTGTTCGAGTGCAGGTCGATTCCGCTAAACTTTTTCATGCCGGCCTCCTGTGCGTCACGTCGGTGTCGCAACCTTGACTCTACGCCAGCCGTCCTACCGGAACGGCGCGAGGCCGACTATATGATTATCAAAGCC
>NZ_JARESV010000146.1:0-1664 GCF_046026985.1 Paraburkholderia sp. RL18-101-BIB-B | reverse complement strand
GCCACCTTGTCCATACGAGTCAGTATTGCGTTTCTATACGCAATATTGACCGTATCGCCGATTTGTAACGTCTTTACGTCGGCAATATCTGGGCTGATTTCAAACACGACCATTTCCCCGCCCGCGTCGCGCAAGGTCACGCTGTTGTGCGAGGGGGCTATCCCGGCGACGCGTGCCTGGATGTGTCGAAAGGCTTTTACACCGACTGCGTGTCCTGTGCGAGGACCTGGTGCTTGGGCACCAGCCGATTGAAGTACCAGCACGCCGACCGAGACAGCAACAGCAACGACGTGTAAGCGGGCAGCGCCCGTTCTGGTTCCATGCATTTCTGGCTCCCCAAAAAAACGTCCAACGATACAAAACTCGCCAGACCGTCACAATCATAAACATAAACTGGACCGTGGCCCTCTGCTTGCACCGCAAACGCGAGGGAACTCAGTTTCCCTGCCTTCGGGGTGTCGTTGTTCGTCAACCGAGATATCTGCTAGCAGCACACAGCCGCACAGAACATTGCAATGGCTGGCCCGCACTAAAGCGGTCATCCAGCGTTAGGACAGTAGAGAGCACCCGAGATATAAGTAGTTTCTGCCTCTCGATAAGGAGTACGCTTAATTATCAGGCCGGTCTCCAGACGACGGCGATAACGCTCCGGGCAAATCTGCCCGACCGCGAACCCAGTTTCTGCACGCACGTCTCCAACTGACACCCCGAATCGATACGAGCTGGCGCGTTCACGCGCCGGGCTCGCTCGGGGCCACTCGTCCATCGGGGCCATCCGATAAATGGCCAGACCCGTGTCCACTACCGCAATCCGCAAGGTAGTTCGCGCGCGCGTACCTATTTCACAATTGACCTTAATAAGGGGCATACCATGCTAGTTAGAGAACGGATGAAAGCGGCGGTCTGTCTGGAGCCGGAGGAGACCTTGGCCGCGGCAGCGCGTCTGCTCAAGCGGGACAATATCGGCTGTCTTCTCGTGTGCCTGGACGGCAAAGTTCTGGGAATGATTACCGACCGCGACATCGCGATGCGCGGCGTGGCGGATGACCGTGACTCCAATCGGATGAAAGTGAGCGAAGTGATGTCGTTGGACGTAATTCGGTGCAGCAAGGACGACTCAGTCGAATCTGCAGTGCTGACCATGCGGACGGCACATGTACAAAGGCTCGCGGTCATCGACGGCGACGGACATCTGGTCGGCATCATTTCCATGAGCGATGTGGAGGGTGGTGCCTCGGAACGGCGCCCCTACGAAGTCATCTTCTACAAGGAAATACTGGATTATGCGGGCCTGCCGCATCACACTGAGCTGATGCGCGTCTCGGTCGCCCAGGGAACGAAACAGGAGGCGGTGGAAGCGGCCATCGCACAATTTGAAAAAACTCAGCACGTCTCGAACTGGGCCACGGTCGCCAATGGATACGATGTCGTGAGCATTCATGTTGATGCAAATGGCGCGCAAGTCGAAGAACTCGAGTGCACTTCCGAACGCGACGCCCGTATCCGTGCCCGCGCGCGAACATTGTGGGAACAGGGCGGTGCCCCGGAAGGACGCGACGCACAATTTTGGGAACAGGCAGCCGGAGAGACGGATGCGGAGTACCTGCCCGCGAAATGACGGCCACCGGCACTAGCTGCTCGGAAGCCCTTCCTTGCGAGCCCGT
>NZ_JARESV010000145.1:0-1665 GCF_046026985.1 Paraburkholderia sp. RL18-101-BIB-B | reverse complement strand
CTGCTAAAAAACTTCCAAAGGGCCATGCCCTTCCCAAGGAGCAGAAACTCCGGGGCGGCAGACTACACTGGCATAGCCGAAGGGAGCGGCCGTCTGCTTATTGGTGACCAATCCCGTTAAAAAACATGGTCCAGGGACTGATGCGGCCCCGGCATTGGTGACGCCGCAAGGCGATCCCGTTCAGGAAAATGATCTACCCCGCTGTCCCGCCCTTTGGCACTTCCATTGATGTGGAGGGCTGTCATGGCACAGAGCAAGGCAAGACAAACGACCGATCGCCACGCGGATATGTCCGTTATCAATCCGCATGCCGCCGGCATTGATGTTGGTGCACAGTTTCATGTTGTCGCCGTTGGGCCCGAATGGACCTCCGAGCCAGTGCGTTCATTTCGCAGTTTCACCACCGATCTTCACGAACTTGCCAGGTGGCTCAGGCAGGTCAAGGTCACGACTGTCGTGATGGAGTCCACCGGAATTTATTGGCTTCCCGTGTTCCAGATCCTTGAGTCGTATGGCTTCGAGGTATCGCTCGTCAATGCCCGGGAGGCGAAGGGCGTGCCCGGGCGCAAAACCGACGTGAACGATGCCCAGTGGCTCCAGAAGCTGCACCGGTACGGACTGCTGCGCGCCAGCTTCCGTCCCCGGCAGGATGTGGCTACGCTACGGTCCTATCTGCGGCAGCGCGAGCGCCTGCTGGAATACGCTGCATCCCACATCCAGCACATGCAGAAGGCGCTGATGCAGATGAACGTACAGTTGCATCACGTCGTTCAGGACATCACAGGCGTTACCGGCATGAAGATCATCCGGGCGATCGTGGCCGGTGAGCGCAATACTGATGTCCTCGCAAAGCATCGCGACAGACGTTGCAAGGCCTCCGTCGAGACCATCCGCGAGGCGCTGGCTGGTCACTATCAGCCCGAGCACGTGTTCGAACTGACCCAGGCGGTGGCCCTCTACGATTTTTACCAGACCCAGGTAGCGCAATGCGACCGGCGAATCGATGTCGCGCTCCGGCAACTGCAGACCAGGGTCGAGCCGGTCACCGCGCCGCTACCGGCTGCACGGCGTCGCGGCAAACAGTCGAACGATTTCCCGTTCGATGTGCGTGCTGCACTGTACGGGATGCTGGGCGTCGATCTGACGCAGATTCACGGTTTAGGACCTTACATGGCGCTCAAGCTCATCGCCGAATGCGGCAACGATATGTCGCGCTGGCCGACAGTCAAACACTTCACATCCTGGCTCTGCCTGGCGCCCGGCAACAAGATATCGGGAGGCAAGATCCTCTCATCAAAGACACGTCGTTCTTCCAGCAAAGCTGCTGCGTCGCTGCGTCTTGCCGCAGTGACGGTGGGCAAGACCGACACGGCGCTGGGTGGCTTCTACCGCCGACTGTCGGCCCGCATTGGCAAGGCGAAGGCAGTTACCGCCACGGCGCGCAAGATCGCCGTGCTGTTCTACAACACGCTGCGCTACGGCATGGAGTATGTCGATCCCGGTGCCGCATACTATGAAGAACGCTACCGGCAGCGGGTCCTGAACAACCTGACACGCCGTGCCGAATCACTCGGCTATGTCCTGCAGGCAAAAGTGACCTGATGCTGTGAAGTTTCTCAGGAAAGCATCGGCCTTCTTTGCCCGGGAACTGAAGTGACTTACCGC
>NZ_JARESV010000144.1:0-1687 GCF_046026985.1 Paraburkholderia sp. RL18-101-BIB-B | reverse complement strand
AAGTCGCGCCCGGTGAACGGCACCAGCGCAAGCGAGCCGATGCAAAGCAGCAGAAAGATCGCGATGAAGCGGCGCGGACTCGCTATCGCCGCGCCGAGCACGCCGCGATAGCGTTCGCGCAGCCGCTCGAAGCGCTGCTCGAAGCCGGCCTGAAAGCGGATCAGGCACGCAATCGGACCGTTGCCGGTGACCGGCGCGTTGCTGCGCGCGCGCATCAGATACATCGCGAGGGTCGGCACCAGCGTGCGCGAGAAAAAGTACGACGCGATCATCGCGAACACCACCGCTTCGGCGAGCGGCACGAACAGATAGCGGGCCACGCCGGAGAGCAGGAACATCGGCACGAATACGATGCAGATCGACAGCGTCGAGACGAAAGTCGGCACGGCGATTTCGCCGGAGCCGTTCAGGATCGCGTCGTGCAACGGCTCGCCGTTCTCCAGATGATGCGTGATGTTTTCGATGGCGACCGTGGCGTCGTCGACGAGAATCCCCACGGCGAGCGCAAGGCCGCCGAGCGTCATGATGTTGATGGTCTGGCCGAGCGCGGACAGCGCGATCAGCGAGGTCAGCACGGCGAGCGGAATCGATACCGCGATGATCAGCGTGGCGCGCCAGCTGCCGAGAAAGAGCAGGATCATCAAGGCGGTGAGGGCGGCGGCGATCAGCGCCTCGCGCGCCACGCCCACCACGGCCGACTTCACGAATACGGATTGATCGGACAGCGCGGTGATGTGCAGCGCGCTCGGCAGGCCGGCGGCGATATGCGGCAGCATCGCCTTGACCTGCTGGATGATCGTGAGGGTCGAGGTGCTGCCGGATTTTTCGATGGTCAGGAGCGCCGCGCGTTTGCCGTCGCTGCGCACGATGTTGGTTTGCGGCGCGTAGCCGTCGCGCACATGGGCGACGTCGCGCACGTACACCACGCCGCCGGCGACCGTCTTGATCGGCAGATCGTTGAGCGCGGCCACCGTGTCGGTGCTGCCGTTCATCTGCACGTTGTATTCCTTCGTGCCGATCTTCGCCGTGCCGCCCGGCAGGATCAGGTTCTGCGCGTTGACCGCGTTGACCACGTCGAGCGGCGCGAGTCCCTTGGCCTGCAGCGCGCGCGGGTCGATATCCACCATGATCTGCCGTACCTTGCCGCCGAACGGCAACGGCACCGACGCGCCTTGCACCGTCGCCAGTTGCGTGCGGATCTGGCTATTGCCGAGATCGTAGAGTTGCTGTTCGGAGAGCGTGTTGCTGGACAGGCCGAGTTGCAGGATCGGCACCGTCGACGCGTTATACGTGATGATGTTCGGCGGCAATGTGCCCGGCGGCAGCACGCGCAGGATCGACGCCGAATTGGAAGCCGCCTCGGCAATCGCACGATTGATGTCCGCGCCCGGATGAAAAAAGATCTTCACCACGGAGACGCCGTTCAGCGATTGCGACTCGATGTGCTCGATATCGTCGACGTCCGAGGTCAGCGCGCGCTCGTAGTTCGACGTGATGCGGTTCGCCATGTCCTGGGCGGAAAAGCCGTTAAAGCTCCAGACGATGCTGACCACCGGAATATCGATGTTCGGAAAGATATCGGTCGGCGTGCGCAGTATCGCCAGCGGGCCGACGATAAAGATCAGCACGGCGAGGACCACGAAGGTATAAGGGCGGCGCAGCGCGAGCCTGACTATCCACATGACGG
>NZ_JARESV010000143.1:0-1822 GCF_046026985.1 Paraburkholderia sp. RL18-101-BIB-B | reverse complement strand
GCTGAAACAATCGTGCGGGTGGCAGGCGTCCAGCGGCGCACCCGCCCGGAACCACGCCAGAAACCACATGGTGTTCGCTCGAAAGGGGAAACTCCGTGCGGGAATACTCATATCCAGTCGACCGGCATACTTGGAAAAGCAGGGATCGCAGACGATGACAGTGGCGTGACGCATCACCCGCCCGGGTGGACTCAACGGCCGGTCCGGACGGTCAAGAAGCGAGGTCTGTTGTCGCTTCTGGTGCAAAGGGAAACGTGCTGGTCGTCGCGCTTCGTTTCAGAACAGTTCTCGAATCTGCTGATCCAGCATGCCGAGATCAAGCGCCGGGACGCGAAATGACGGGCCGCCAAGAAAGCGCGCATGCCTTGGCTTCGCGAACAGCTCGAAGGGCGGCCTCGCCCGCCATTGCCTGTGCGAGCACGCGACCCGCGATGCCCGTCAGCGCCACGACGCGACCGATATGATCCGCGCACGAACGTCCGGTGTCTGGTAGTGGAGCCGACGTTCGAATGTCCGTGTGAAAGCGCGGGCGAATGGCCGTAGATGGCCGCGGGCGGTGTGGGCCGCCGTTGATCGGCCCGCATCGGGCAACTGTCGACCCGAGCCGGACGTTCGAATTTTTTTGGTCGGCAATGACCGGTTTGGGATCAGAGCCGACTGACGCAGAGCATCGAAGCTGCGGTGTGCATTCATGGCGATCACCCGGCGCCTGACACCGCATGACCTATCTGCGCCGCGTCTTTCCATCTCGTGTACCCGTGATTACTGCCGCCAAGCGTTGAGCAGCGGCTTTCATCTGCTCGCTGCTGAACCCTCCAAAGCCAAGAATAAGACCGGGGCGTCCCGTCTCCGGCGCAAACATGAGCGACACCGCGCGTACCGCGACGCCTTCCTTAGCGGCGCGCTCGACGACCTCCCGGTCGTCCAAGCCGTCTGCGAGCCAGAGTACGAGGTGCATCCCCTGATCGCCGGGCTCGATCCACGCGAGATTAGCAGGTAGCAAAGCTTCGAGCGTATCAATCAATTGACGCCGATGCTCGGAATAGACATTTCGAACCTTGCGTATGTGCCGCTCCAGATGCCCTTCCGCCATGAAGGCGGCGAGCACGTGCTGATCGGCAGTTGGCGGGTGGCGATCCATGAGCACGCGTGCACCGCAGAACGCATCGACGAGATTGCGCGGGACGATCAAATAGCCCAGCCTGAGAGATGGAAACAGAATCTTGCTGAACGTACCAAGATAAATCACGCGATCCGGAGCCAATCCTTGAAGGGCCGGAAACGGATAGCCCTCGTAGCGTAGCTCGCTATCATAGTCGTCCTCGACTACCCAGGCATTACTGCCGCGTGCCCACGCGAGCAAGGCCGTGCGCCGCGCCATGCTCAAGGGCATCCCCAAGGGATACTGATGGGACGGCGTAACGAATGCCGCGCGCGCATGCGGGGCCATGCTTATGCCAGCCTCAACATCAAGACCCTCTGCGTCAACAGGCACACGGATCACGCCCTCGCGATAGCCGATGTTTTCAAGTATTGCGGTGACGCCACGGTAAGCAGGGTTCTCGACCCACGCCTGATCGCCCGGACTAAGCAGGACCTGACTCGCGAGAAAAAGTCCCTGTTGCGTACCACTGGTCACAATGACTTGGTCCGCCTCACACCGCACGGAGCGGGACCTTCGCACATAGGTTGCGATCGCTTCGCGCAGGGGTAACGCGCCCAACGGATCAGCATATCCCGTGGGCGCGCCCGGGCCCCTTGCGCGCAACCGGTTACCTAGGCGACGCCAGATATCGCCGGGCGCGGTCAAACCGACCGGGAC
>NZ_JARESV010000142.1:0-1919 GCF_046026985.1 Paraburkholderia sp. RL18-101-BIB-B | reverse complement strand
ACGCATGGATGCTCATCGCGACAGACCCGTCAGTTGTCGCCTTTAGTGAGCACCCAGGAAGCATTCAAATTGGGGCACGTCAACGCTCCGTCGACTTTTCGGTCCAATACGTCGATAGAGAGGAATTGCTGATTGCCGCAGATGACAAGGCGTTTCGACGGTACAAGCGACCGGTTGGCAAGAGCTGGAGGATGGACGAAACCTACGTCAAGTCAAAGGCCAATGGAAGTATCTGTACCGCGCCGTCGACAAGCAGGGCAACACGGTTGATTTCTTGTTGCGCGCCCATCGTGACAAGGCCGCTGCGCGCCGCTACTTCGAGAAGGCGATTGACCAGAACGGCGAGCCCGAAACGAACCGTGGACAAGAGCGGCGCCAATCTGGCCGCGCTCGAAGCGCTCAACGCCGAGCGGTCGACACCGATCAAGGTCCGTCAGAACAAGTACCTGGATAACATCGTGGAGCAGGATCACCGGGCCATCACCCATCACCAGACCAATGATGGGCTTCAAGGATTTCCGGTGTGCTCGGATCATCCTGCCGGCATCGAACTGATGCATATGATCCGCAAGGGGCAGATGCGTGATGATGGCTTCGCCAAAAACGCGGCCGAGCAATTCTATTCGCTGGTTATGTAAGTCGTCCTAATCATATTGGGGCCTTATCGCGACACAACCTTCGACCGCGCTCTTAGTCGGACATTCGAACGTCGGTTCCGCCCAGGTAACGGACCTTCCCCGACGATCGCACTCGTCGCGTCCTCGGCCCTTCCGGCCGGCAGTGACCTGGTTCGTGCCTGATTCGAATCACTGCCTTCGAAACATGGACCAACAGGCGCTATCGGCCACACCGCCGCGCATGCATTCGAAGCGTCGGTCGCTTGTAAGAAAAATCATTTGTCGCGCAATGGAATAGTTGCGCGCTGTTGATGTTTACCCACGGTGACACAACTTGGTCGCGGCCGGCCAGGAGTTCGACTTACCAGGTGGCCTATTGTCGCTCTTCGGTCTCGCAAGGCGCGTGCTGTAGGCGACAACGAATCGCAAGGCCGCGCCTTGGCGTTTCCGACAATGGGCAACCTCATCAATCACGAGATCGCTTTGATTCACACAACGATTCAACCCGCCTGGGTCCGCATCACACATTGGATTAATGCGCTCGCTGTCGTATTGATGGTGACAAGCGGCTGGCAGATCTATGACGCCTCGCCGATCTTTCCAGCTTTACAGTTTCCTTCCGCCATCACATTGGGCGGCTGGCTCGGCGGGGCCTTGCAATGGCATTTTGCGATCATGTGGATGCTGGTCGCGAATTTCCTCATCTACGTCGGGCTGAACATCGCTTCGGGACGTCTGCGCCGGAAACTGCTGCCGGTCAGCTTCAAGTCGCTTGCAACCGATCTCGTCGCCGCACTGCGTGGCACGCTCGCGCATGAGGACCTCACACGCTACAACGCGGTACAGAAATTCGCCTATCTCGTCGTCATCGTCGATATCGCACTCGTGATCCTGTCGGGACTGGCGATATGGAAGTCGGTGCAGTTCCCGCTGCTACGCACGCTGATGGGCGGGTACGACGATGCGCGTGTCGTGCATTTCGTTGCAATGAGCGTGCTGGTTGCGTTCTTCGTCGTGCATGTCGTCATGGTCGCACTGGTGCCGCGCTCGTTGCTTCTGATGATTCGCGGACGGTGACCATGAATTTTCGAAGAAAGGCCCAGAATCCCGATACATTTCTTTCGTCTCACGCTGAATCCATCATCAAGGATGCGCGCAACGAACTGAAAAATCCGGCCCGCCGGCTGCTTGGCAAGCGAGTTCTCACGCTCGGCGGCTTAGCTTTGCTGTCCGGCTGCGATTTGACCAATGACAAGTCGGTGAACACCATGCTGCGCAGAATGTCGTTCTTCAACGACGAGA
>NZ_JARESV010000141.1:0-1971 GCF_046026985.1 Paraburkholderia sp. RL18-101-BIB-B | reverse complement strand
AACCGTCAAACTCTCTCATCCGACGCTCAAGCTCGGCAATATCCTTCGAAGCTGCGAGGTGTTCATCACGGCGGGTCCGGTGGAAATTTCTCAGCCACTGGTCGAGGCGTTCTAATAGGAACGTCAAAAGCATACGTACACCCGATTCGGTTGATGGCTATTCAAGGTTTCGTTGGCGGAAACGCTTTACCGTTGTGCACGCAGAAGCTCTTCTGGCACTGCACGGTATTCCCGAATGGTAGATAGCAATTGACGGCGTTCCCTTGAGGTCAGTATGTGATGCGGGCGACTCTCATTCAATCGAGTGGATGCATCGAAGCATGCCAAACGTACAGCGTTTCATGCCACGCCGGGCGACTGATTTCTTTTGTGTTCGTTGTCGTGCGGACTGACAGGACCGGGCAGATACTGCCTGGACGTCTATCGGTTGAAATTCCCGGTCATCATGCGGTCTGAATCCATGCAAAGTGAAAGTATGGGTTGGGCGACAACTGTCCCTGGACAAACGATGAATGCCGCGTAGCGCATGTGTGACCGCGTTGGGTCGGCTAGCTGCTGTTCGCCTTGCATCGAGGACCGGCCGTAACGGGGTCGTGTGCGGCCGATCGCCGGCAGGCAGTAAGCGGCCAACGATGGGCGGTCGTCACCCGCAGTCCACGGGCCGTTGCTCATCCCGTGACAGACACTCCCGGTATTTTGATGGTCGACCTTCACGGGTCGAGCGGGATCAACTGAGCAACCGCCTGCCTCGTGAACGCAGAAAACCGAATGGTTCGATAGCCTGGTTGCCCGGCAATTTCTGCATCTGGCCTCGCCTGTCGTGTCATCGATAGCGGCGGTTCA
Source organism: Paraburkholderia sp. RL18-101-BIB-B (assembly GCF_046026985.1). Taxonomy (NCBI): domain Bacteria; kingdom Pseudomonadati; phylum Pseudomonadota; class Betaproteobacteria; order Burkholderiales; family Burkholderiaceae; genus Paraburkholderia; species Paraburkholderia sp. RL18-101-BIB-B. Next base: position 1,128 of record NZ_JARESV010000141.1, on the reverse strand, counting down.
AACGTTAGAAGGGGGACAGTCGCTACCGCGACCAACGAAGGTCCGACATCTTTATTACATTCCACCTCAATGTATCTTTCCGCGTGAATACGATCCAAATGCCATTTTCTATCGTTTCCATTACAAGGATCGGAGCGCTCGCCGCGTCGCTGTGCGGCATGCTGGCCATAGCGAATTGCGCGAATGCCGCGGATAGCGTAATCGTGCTCGATTCCGGTGAAGCGCAACTGACGCTGATCGACGAGGCCACGCACAAAATCATCGGCACGGAGCCGACCGGCAAGGAACCACATCATCTGATGATCACGCCCGACGGCCGCTCCCTGATCGTTGCTGATTCGGTGTCGAACAACCTGATGCTCGTCGACCCGCACACCGGCAAGTTGCAGCGCATTGTGGAGGGCGTCGAAGATCCGTATCAACTCGGCTTCTCTCCGGATCGCAAATGGTTCGTCACGGCTGCGCTGCGCATGGACCGCGTCGACATTTACCGATATGACGGTACGAATATGGCGCTGGTCAAGCATATCGAACTGGCGAAGACACCCAGCCACATGACGTTCGCTTCCGACAACCGCACCGTGTTCGTCACGCTACAGGATTCCGGCGAACTCGCAGCGATCGATCTGCCGACCCAGAAAGTGCTTTGGAAAATGCACGTGGGCAATGAACCCGCAGGTCTGTGGTTGACTCCCGGTGACCACTACCTGCTGGTCGGCATGACTGGCGAAGACGATGTGGCCGTGGTGGACTGGCACAAGCAGCAGATCGTCAAGAAGATCCACACGGGCCGTGGCGCGCACAACTTCCGCAACCTCGTCGACGGCAAGCATGTAGTGGTCTCCAATCGCGTCGACAGCACCATCAGCATCATCGACTACACCACGCTCACCAATGCCGGCGATATCACCGGCTTGATGCCCGGGCCCGACGATATGGAACTAACTCCCGACAAGCGCTATCTATGGGTGGGATTCCGCTTCGCGAAGCATGTGGGCATCATCGATCTGACCACCCGCAAGCTGATCGATACCATTGCGGTGGGCCGCTCGCCGCACGGCATTTTTTTCGACAACCGTGCGCCGGTCGTGGCGCCTAATCCAGACTAGGCGGGGCAAGTCCTCTGAA
>NZ_JARESV010000140.1:0-2002 GCF_046026985.1 Paraburkholderia sp. RL18-101-BIB-B | reverse complement strand
GCATCACCTCCGCTTGCTGGCTGCGCGGCGAGAAAGGCGTTGCGCATCCGGCGACCCAAATCGTGTTCGAATCCACGGTCGTCAAACCAAGCGACGATTGCTCTATCAATCTGCTCGTCCGTCAGCGCCCGCTCCGTCTGTGCTGGCTGCGGGCGAGATAGAGTTGCGTTCCGACTTCTAGCGGGCGCGTCGCCTCGATGATTGTGCCAAAGTCGTCCTGGATTGTCGCGCACGGTCGCCACCGGCTCCCCCGATTGCGCTGGCGCGGCAGGGGATGCGGTGCGATGCTTGCGCTCGTACTTGGCGCCATTGCAGACGCAGAAACCCGGCCTGTCTGTCGGCTCGCCGCAGTGACGGCACAGCTCGACGTCTGGGTCTTGCTCATTGTCCTGCAGCACTGCAGGCTTGCTTGCAGATAGCAGTTCGCGAACCATTGCGATCAATTCTTTGCGGTCGAACGTGAAAAGCGGCTCATCAGTTTCGACAGTGTGCATATAGCCGGCCTCTACGATCTGTCCATCAGACGGTCGCATATCCGCTCCTGCGTCGAGCGTGGCGGTCTGAATTTGAGTCATGCTAGGATTCCTCTGCATCCGACAGGAGACAGCCATGCGCCGAATTGAGACGGGCTATCGTCAGGTTATGGAGTACGACCACAAGAACCGGCTGGTTCACGTGGTTACGGCGTACGAGATTCGCTCTGACAGCTGGCCGTTTCATGTGTACGTCGGCACGCGCGGAGACCAGATGCACAAGGTTGGCAGCGTCGGCGAGGCGCGCACTATGAACGAAGCTTTCAATCGGGGCTTCCAGGCCGGCCGGATGTTCATCGACGGCACCAGCGCGTAGGAGCCCACGCGCGTGCCCCCATGGTCTGTTGCCAGGAGAGAACGCGCCGCCTCTGCCTGCAGTTGAATATCACTCATAGTTCCCATCCGCCGTTTGGCTGATTTTTCCGTAAGAACTTCCCCTGGCGTGCAGTCGACAGGCACACGCGATGCTCGTATTTGCGAGCACGTCATCGTCGGAGGAAGCCATGTCGAGCCAAGCCTATGTGCCCTATCGCGGATACCGGATCGAAGTCCACGTCACTCCAGTAGCGAAGCGTCAAATCGGGGGCGGTGCGCGGCGATACCGGGTGTCGTGGGAGGTTTCGTCGTCGCAGCATCCGATGCAGACAGTTGTAAGTTTTCCAGAGCAATTCGAATTCCTTTCGGAGCAGCATGCGTTTAAATACGGCGAAAATCGAGCGCACACGTACATCGATTCAATCGAGTGCACTCGGACCGCGACGGCATAAGCCGGTTGATCTCCACACCATTTCGACGCTATCGACCCGGCAAGCGGATGCTGCGTGCCGCGCAGATTCGAGACGTGAGTATTGAATTGCTCACTTCGAAAGTTCCTGCGTGGCGGCGATTTTTTCGCGAGCCGCAGCGACATCTGCCTCTGCGTGATCGGCCCACTCGGCGCCGTGCGCGAGCACGTGCTTGATGAGCCAGTGGAGGCAATAGGCCTGTTCGTCTTCGGCGCGCGTTTTGATATCGGCGCCGACGGACCGTAACAGATGGGCATTGCGGGCCAACTGGAAGCACATCATGCCGAGCACGTGGTGCAGCTCCGGCGGAATCTCGGCGGGATAGGTCATCGCGCCGGCGGGCGGCCGCGCCAGCGCCTGGACAATTCGCGGATGAAAAGCGAGGTAGTCGAGATCCGGGTCGACCATGTCGTTGCTCATGATCATGCTGAAGCCCCAGACCACGCGAAACATGCCGCCCAGCGCCGAATCAAGACACTCCTTCATGCGGTCATAGAACACGCGCAGGTGCTCCGGATCGTCCTCGTCGAAGAATGTCGGTTCGTCGGCATCTTCTGCATTGGGCGTCGCAGGGTGGTAACCCTTGTCGATATCGCCGAGGACGCCCACGAGTTCTACTGCGGCGTCGATGTCCTGCTTAGACGCCTTTGCCATCTTCATCTGAACTTCGGTTTTCATTGTTTG
>NZ_JARESV010000014.1:0-193671 GCF_046026985.1 Paraburkholderia sp. RL18-101-BIB-B | reverse complement strand
CGAAGCGCCGACGCCGGCCAGATCGGAGCCTTTCGGATCACCGAGACGAACTAGCGTGAGGGCGGGAGGCATGTTGGTACCTTTTGAAGGGAGCGAACTGAAATTCAGAAAGTGTGTTGCGGCAGCAATGCATATTGCAATGGCCCCGAGGCACACAGAAAAGTAAGCTAGTTTTTTTGAGTTCATCACTTGTCCGGCAAGTCGCCCCATTGACCGATCCTAACGAGCGAGTCCTGCATTTTCTGTTTGTGCGGTCCTTGCATAAGGCCATGATATTTCTTGGCAACTCCTTTGATCCAGAACATCCGCTGCAAATAGTTTTGCAGAACCGTCCGGTCCGGCGCTACCGACAGGAAATCCGGGTCATCGGTCGTATCGTCGGACGTCAGAACCAGTTGGAGATTTGGCACGAGCGCTCGAACAAAGACCATTGCAGTCAGATCAGAGCCGTCCGACGAACTATAGCGAGCGGACTCCATCCAATCGTTGAATGCTGTCTCATCAGATGTGGCGAGCCCGTCATGCTGACGGTTTAGCCACCAGACGAAATCGGGATCATCGTAGATCAGGCCTTGAAGGACTTCGCCCTGTTCATGCTGAGCGATGCAGAGCAGATGGGCGAGCGCGATGCGGGGACGATCGTTTGGCGAAGCCACCTCCCAAGCCTCTACCCTCCTGAACCCATCCACAACCAGCGGCGTGGCACGTAAATAACCCAGCTTCCGCTTTTTGACTCCAGTCTCACCATCGATCTCATAAGGGACCTTATCGACCGACTTCTCAAAGCCTTTCTGATTACTCAGGTTTCTTCCGACCGCGTCGACGAATTGTCGGCTGTCGCGCGCCGTCACACATTCACTGAACGTCGCCGCCCCCGCCGCATAGCCATAATGCCAGGGCAGTACATCATTGAAGAGCCACAGATTGCCGTTACCCAAACCTTCATACAGCGCGCTCCATCTGGCTATGCGCACCCGTTTCAACTCCAGCGTGACCGCCACCTGCTTGGCAGCGAACGCGCCCAGTCCCAGCCAGTAGAACCGGCCGATCTTGTCCTTCTGCCCAAGATGAAACTCCTCGAGGTACATCCGGGCATAGGCCGAGGCGATGCGCCGTGCCCGCACGGCGTAGTTGCTCACGAACTCGGGGCGGGCGTTCTCAACCTGTGCGCCAGACACGTAATGCTCGTTGTCCCGGTAGTCCGGAATACCATGGTCGGCGCGCACATGGTTGGAGATCTGCCGCATCGCGAACTGCTGCGCAAGCGACCAGATGACGTCGCAATCACACTGCGCATCCACGCACGTGTTCGGTTGCGGGTTCGTCTGCCCGCTTGCCTGAAGATTGGCTGCCACTACTCGTTCCTTGTTTATTCGTGTGTGCCAGGGGTGTGCGACTTACCCGACGCGGGGGCCAGTTCGTCCCAATGCAATTCGAACTTCACGTCTTGTTGATCGGGCGAATTCAGCGCCGGTGAATGGCCACCCGAATTGGTGCGGAAGATATGGCCGCCGGATAGCGTTGTCATCCTGTAGTCAACACCGGGGAGCGGCTCGCCGGTTGGCGTCAATACCTTGAATCTTTCGTCGTTGGCCTCGACTGTCGGCATGCCCTTCGCATCCACGCCTAACGGTTCGGGCGCCAGGTTGCTCAGCTTTGCGTTGACCTGGTAATGGATCGCCCCTACGGTAATCTTTCCGTCCTCAAGCCGGATGTAGCTGTCGCCACCGTTGAGCAGTAGCTGCTTTGTGGCCTTGATCGTGATGCCCTCCGCAGTCTGCGTGATATCGAGTTTCGCCAGCAAGTTGATGTTCTTTTTCAGTGCCGTGATATCGATATCCTCCGCGTACGAAACAAGCCGCACGCCGAGCTTGTGCGCGAAGAGACGAATGGCGTTTCGTGCGGATGCCAGAAGATTGTTGCCGCTGCTTACGCTAACGTGCCCGCCGCTGGTCAAAGCCGTGTGCGCACCACTGGCGAGGTGCGTGCTGCCAGCGGTGGTCGCTTCAATACCGGCAGGGGACGCAATGAGCAGGTGAGGCTTGGCGAGTTCAGGAAAGTCTCCTGGTTCGCCGGTTTTCGTTCCCCTGATCTCGTCGTTCTGTTTTTTCAGCGCACCTGCAATATCGAACTGGTCCTGCTGGTCGTGAGCCCGCGCCTGAACCGCTGCATTGGCCAGCGTCTCGTGCTGGTCACGCGCCTGCGTGAGCCGCTGCACCGTCTCGCCCATGTCCTTCGCGGGGGCAGCTGCACCCGTGCGCGTCTCGGTGCTGATCAGCATGCCCTGGCCTGCACGCAGCACGCCCCATGCGTCCGTCGCCAGTTCCCAGCCCTGGCCACGTTCCTCTGTGCGTCCCTTGTTGCCGTCGATGCGCGTGTTATAGCCGAGCACCAGCCGTGACTGCGCGTAGTCGCTGCTGACCTGTACCTGAAGTTTGCCGGGCGTGTCGTCAGCGACGATCTGGTTAGCCTGGAATCCTGCCAGGTCTCGCGTGCGTGTGCCGCTCAGCGCATGATTGGCCGGCAGTTTCCACGGCGGCTGTCTGAGCCGGTTGACCATCCGGTCAGCGATATACGGCTTGTCAGGATCCCCCTCGTGGTAGTTGATCGTCACTTCCTGGCCGATACGCGGCACGTAGATCGTGCCGAACGAGTCGCCCTGCCATGGTGAAGACACGCGCACCCAGCAGCTTGCGTTTATGTCCCTCGGCGTTTCCAGGTCCCACAGGTAGCAGATTTTGACCCGGCCGTACGCATCGACCCAGGTCCTCTGATCCTTGGGACCGACCACCACGGCCGTCTCCGCGTGACAGCGGGGCTTCTTCTTCGGCCTGTTCCTGAAGAACCGGTTCGGCGACTGCAGCACGAAGTCGGTCACGCACTGGTACTGGCCCGCGCCTGGCGTTCTGGCCGATGTTCTGCCCGACATCGTCGTCTCGCTCACGTTGCGGATATCGAGCGCGGTGGACACCACCAGGTACTCGGCATTGATGTCCGACTCCGGGTGATCCGTGAGAAAGAATGTCCTGCCGGTTTTCAGGCCGAGCAGGTTGCCTTGGCCCCTGAGACGTTCGTTGCGCGAGAAAAGCGCATGGGCGCGCACACCCGCAAGATAGTGTGCTTCCTCCAGATAGTTGTTCGGCTGGCCCGACAGGCCCATTGCGCCGGCAAGGGGCTGTGAGTAGTCGCCCCAGTGGCGCTCTTCGGCCTGCTCCAGTTCCCCGAACGCATCATGTTCCTCGGTAAATTTCTGACTCCCACGCGTGTAGTCGTAATCGATCACGCTCACCCTGGCCGCCGTGATCCTGCGCGACGCCTTCAGCTTGTGGATATGTTCCTCATCGATACGCGCACCGTCGGGCGCGTGGTAACGGATCGAGTCATAGGCATTCCGGTGCGGCTCGTGGACACCGGGCCCGTCGCATAGCACCAGCCTGTTGCTATCCTCGAAGTAGTAAATGCCCCATTCTCGCCATAGCCGGGTCAGAAAATGGAAGTCGGATTCCCACACCTGCCGTACGAAGTCGCGCAGCGGGTAGCCACCTTTTAATCCGTGCGCGGACACCTTCACTTCAAACAGGATCGGGTAATCGCGCAGCACCTCGCGCGTAATATCCACCACGCTCTTATTCTGGAATATGCGGCTCCGCGAATTCTTCGTGGTCAGCCACAAGGCCGGACGCACGACGAACCGGTAGTACGCGTGGCGGTCGTCGGCGCCCGTGAACTGCATACGCGTGATGACACCCGATATCAGGCGGGTGCCCGCGCCCAGGTTGCTCTGGCTCCGGTTCCCGGGCAAGCCGGGAATGAAGGTTCCCTTCCCGTCGAACTCGATCGCAATGGTGATGTCCCTGCCAATCAATTTATCTGGCACGACCTGCAGTTTGGTGTCGATCTGGGAAATTCTCGGCGAGTACTTCGTCGCCATGTCGAGTGTGTATTTGTATAGCTTGCCGAGCGCCTCGGTGCCACGTAGACGAATGGGAGACAGGATCGGTTCACCGTACTCGGTGGGGAAGGCATCGCACGTCACGCTGAGGGTGCGTGACTGAATGGGGCTATACATGAACCCGCCCCGGCCCGACGTGAAACGTATTTGCCAGACTGAACGAGACTTCGATCAACGTCCGGCTATATTGCGCCTCGTCTCCCAAGCCAACGGGCGGATGCTTACTCCCATTCTTCACTGCGGCTATCCTTTTTAGAAATTGCCTGCCAATTATCCGGGGGGCAGCGGCAATCGCATATAGGACAACTGTAAAGATTGGTCAAGACATTAACTTATATATAGTTTGGATAACAAAACATATCTCAAACTCGCATCGAGCTATTGAACGGGCTTAAAGACGCGTGCAATCCTTGCTCAGAAATCGGACTATCCTGCATCGCGGGCTGCAATCCGCACGCGGCACCGCCGACAAGGCAAACCCGCCTACCGCCCCGGCTTCAACGCCGCATACACCCCAGGCGTGATCCCATAAGCCCGCTTGAACAACCGGTTGAGATGGCTTTGATCGTAGAAGCCCACAGCCGCCGCAGCGGTCGCCGCACTCTGGCCCGAGGCAAGCATGCGCTTCGCCGCCAGCAACCTCACCTGCGTCGCGTAGGCGTGCGGCGGCAGCCCGAATTCCTTGCAGAACGCACGCGTGAGGTAATAACGGCTCAGCCCCACCAGTTCCGCCAGCTCATCGACCGAGATATCGCGCTCGTAATAGGCGGCGACATACTCACGCACCAGCTCCATCTTGCGCGCTTCGCGCCGGGGTTCGCCCAACTCCTGACCTGAGCGTCCATAGCGCCCGACCAGCATCCCCATCGCCGCCCACCAGTTCGCCTGGCGCTCCATCAGCGAGACGGCGCCCTGTTCATCCAGGCTCGCATGTGCCTTCACGAGCAGGCCCGCGAGATGCGGATCCTGATACAGCCCCGGTGGAATCAGCAGCGGTTTGTCGGCGCGCGCGTCGGGAGAGAAAACCGCACTGAGCGCGCCGAGCCCTTCCATGTCGAGATAGATCGCGCGATAAATCCATTCGCGGCCTTCCCAGACCTCGCCGCTATGGTATTCGCCCGGCCCGAAGACCAGCACGCTGCCGGGCCCGGCCACCTCGCTGCCCGCGCGCGTATGACATTGGCCCGCGCCGGTCTCCGTCATGACGATGACGAGTTCGTCATGCAGATGCCGGTCGAACTTGTGATTGCCATAACGGGCGCTCGCGAGACATGCGCCGTCGAGCGCGCCGTCGCGCCAGCAGACCACTTCCGGCTCGCTTTTATCCGATGTCTCCATAGCTCGCGCCCCCATGCCCTTCAAACCAGCTCGATTCTGACCCGGCGATTCCGGCGGCCCTTGTTCTCTATCTTCGCGATGCGGATGGGCCGCGACTGCGCGGTATTGGTCAGGTGTGTGCCGCCGCACGCCTGCCGGTCCAGATCGCCGATCTCGACGATGCGCACCGTGCCGTCCGGCGTCGGCGGCGGCGCCACCGAGAGGCTGCGGATCAGACCTTGCGTCGCTTTCGCCTCATCGGCGCCGACATAGTAGGCGCGCACGTCCATGGCGTTGCGGATCACCTCGTTGACGGGTTCTTCCAGCAGACGCAGCGCGTCGTTATCCGCGTCCGGCAGATCGAAGTCCATGCGCGCGGTGCCGTCGGCATTGATCTGCGCGCCGGTCACGAGCGCGCCGGCAAAGCGCTGATACACCAGCGCGTTGAGAATATGCGTACCGGTATGGAGCTGGGCGACCGTGGCGCGGCGCGCCGCGTCGATGGCGACGTGCACGTTGCCGGCCAGCTCCAGCGGTTCGTCGAGCAGATGCCAGAGTAGGTCGCCTTCCGCCGCGACGCCGGTAATGCGCACCGCGCCGTGCGCGTGCGTCAGCGTGGCCGCGTCCGACACCTGGCCGCCGCCGCCCGGATGCAGGGCGGAACGGCCCAGCACGACCGCGCCGGGCCGCGCGGCGATCACGGCCGTTTCAAAGTCCAGCAGGTCCGGCTGCTCATGGCAAAGATAATGCGGCACCTTGATGTCCTCGCAGGAATTGACTGGGTATGCCTAGCATAACCAGTCCCGTGGGAGGCCGTCTTGGTTAAAAATGCCCTGCGGGGGGCGGATCGCCGCGACTTGGCTTTCGATCAGGCTGACAGCGTCTGCGGGTAGCTCGGATTGTTCGACGCGCCCAGCGACAGATCGACGTTCAGCTCGTTGAAAGGAGACGAGCCGCTGCCCGAGGCCATCTGGTCGAGGCCCCCTTGCGCGGCCCACTGGAAGTTGCTCACGCCGGATACGCCGTCCGCGCCGGCCACGTCGTGAGTCTCGATCTGCTTGTAGACGTCCGGATTCTGCAGCATGTACGACGCCGCGGCGGACACGTCGGGCGGCGTGCCGGCAGGCGGATTGTTGGCCAGCTTGTACAACTGGTCAGGATCGAGCGACGCGATGCCGTTCTGGCTCATATAGCTCGACAGTGCGCCGGCCGCGCTTTGCGCGCCCATCATCGCGCCCTGGGTCGACGTGGAATCGAGCGTATTGGCCGTCGCCGGCGGTGGCTCGCTATCGAGGCCGCCTTGCGCCGCCCACTCGAAGTTACCCACACCGGAGATGCCGTCCGCGCCGGCCACGTCGTGGGTCTCGATCTGCTGGTAGACATCGGGATTCTGCAACATGTACGACGCCGCCGACGACACCGCGGGCGGCGTACCGGCCGGCGGGTTATTCGCCAGTTGATAGAGCTGGTTCGGATCGAGCGACTTGATGCCGTTCTGGTTCATATAGCTCGCGAGCGTGCCCGCCGCGTCCTGCGCGGTCGCGTTCTGCCCAAGCGAAGAGGAACTCTGCTGCAGCGCCTGATTGATCATCTGGTCGACCTGCTGCTCCAGTTGCTGGATGCTCTGGTTTTCCGTACTGAACGAGCTGTCGAAGCTGGGCGTGGCAAGACTGGAGACGGAGTCGTTTGCGATAACGGTCATGGAGTCCTCGGCAAGGAAAGATCGACCGCCATCGGCACAGCGGAGGTGAAGCGAACAGAGCGGCGGTCCGGGGTCGTCTAATGCTAATTGGGCGAATCGTGACGATCCGGCGCATCCGAAAAGCGCGCCGGAAATGCGAAGCGAAGTGCGTGCCGCCGGCCGTCACTGGAACTGCGCGGCGCCGCGCGCGGCTTGTGCTTCGCAGTAGGCCAGATACTTGTCGTAGGCCTCTTGCGGCGGCATTTTGGCGTAGCGTCCGTATAGACGTTCAATGAAAATCGACAACTCCGCCTGCGCATAGACCTGACGTTCGATCGGCATCGCCGCGGCCACGCCTTGTGCCTTGTGCAGTTCGTCCGCTTTGCTGACGCCGGCGTCGCGGTCCTGCGCGATCAGCTTCGCGTTGTTCGCCCGCATCGTGCAGACCTGCGTCATCGCCGACGAGGCCTGCGCGTATGCGGCAAGCGGGGTCGACAGCGCCGCCGACGTCAACACCATCGCCGCCGACACGCGGCGTATCCATGGCAGATAGCGGACATGCCGCGGGTCGCTTCGGTTTGCTGCGTTCATCCGGTCCTCGATGTAGTCGCTGTGTTGGATAGATTCGTTCGTGACGGCGCGGCTTCGCGCAGCAGCGCCGCAGTCGTTGCGTCGTCGGCAAAACGGCTGATCGACAGCACGTGATCCAATGCCCACACGCAGTGAAACCAGCCGGTTGGAATCACCAGCAGGTCGCCTGGTTCCAGCACGACGTCGACACTTTGCGCATCGGCGAAACGCGGGAAGCGGGTCAAGTCGGGCACTGCCGCATCGACCCGGCACGGCCGGTAGGTGTTGAAGGCATCGAGCGCATAGACCGTGTTTTCTTGCCTGGGTGAATAGAGCCGCACGCGTTTGCGGCCGTGAATCTGCGCGAGAAACGAGTTCGCCAGGTCGCAGTGCAAACGCGTGACCAGCGCAGCCGCGCTCGCTCGCCCAAACCACAGTTGTCCCGCGCCGAACAGGCGGGCCGGCAGCATCGGCAGTGAAAAGCGCGCTTCCCACGCGGGCGGCAACAGGCAGCCTTCGGTATAGGTCGCGGCGCCCGCGTCGGACGCGTGATGCGCTGCGAATCCGTCGATGAAATCGGCGACGCTCTGCGCGCCGCCGCTCGATGGGTCCACACGCAACACGGTCGCGCCTTCATGGGCGCGCCAGTCATCGAGCGTCCACGCGACTTCCGGCCAGTCGATCATGTCGCGCAATAGCAGCGGCACGCAAGTATCGAGCGTGTCGGCAAGTGCCGCGTACAGGTCATGAGCGTCGCCATCGCTTGCGCGTAAAGTCGGCACATCGTCGAGCGAGGCCGGCGCGCGCCGCCGCGCGCGTTCGAGCGCTGCGCGGCCCGCCGCCGAGGGACGTTTGAGCAATTGCAGCCAGTACGCGGCAAGCCGCGCCGAGCCCTCGATCCGCACGCCGCCAAGCGCCATGGCCGCGGCGCTGCGCGGGTCGAAATCGGTCGGGTCGTCGAGCATGGCGCTCAACAGCGTGCGGTTCAACGTGATGCGCGCCGCGGCGCAATACGGGTTGCGAGCGGCAATCGGTGTCGATTCGATCATCGGGCCGAGCACGAAACGGCGGCTCTCGTCCGCGCAATCGCTGACGATCAGATCGACGGCCACCGTTTGCGGCGGCGCCAGGTAATGCTCTGCGAGCCGCGCGTGCAACAGCGCGTTCATCATGGCTTGCACCAGTAGACCGCCTGGCCGTTGACGCGCACCAGCGGCGCATCGATCCGATGCAGCGCGCGATATTCGTCCACGGCGCGCGCGCAACCCGTCGGCAAACCGTAGTCGTCGACGATCACGAAGCCGCCCGGCGACAAACGCGGATATAGCGCGTCGAGCGCCACGCGCGTCGACTCGTACCAGTCGCCGTCGAGCCGCATCAACGCGAGGCGCTCGATCGGCGCATCCGGCAGCGTGTCGGCGAACCAGCCCGGCAGGAACCGCACGCGTCGATCGAGCAGCCCCGCCCGCGCGAACGACTCGCGCACGGTCGCCAGATCGCTGCGCAGCAGACTGACCGCACCCATCAGGTGATGCCAGATAGCCTCGCGCAAATCGCTGGCCGGGTCCGGCGCGGGCAGGCCAGCGAACGAATCCGCGACCCATACGTTGCGGCCACGATCGCCGAACGCGGTCAGCGCGGCGCGCATCAGAATGGTCACGCCGCCGCGCCAGACGCCGGTTTCGATGAAGTCTCCCGGCACCTGCTGATCGATCACCCCGCGCGCCAATGCCACGACGTTATCGAGCAGCACGTCGTCGCACATCGTCAGACGGCGCGACTCGTGGTGCATGTGGTTGAGCGCATCCGCCATGCGCGCCGGTTCGACGCCGGCGACTTCGGCTGCCGTGCGCTGCAAGGGCGCGAGCCAGTCGGCGAACATGCGGTCGGCAGCGGCGAGACGCGCGCTGCAATCGGCGGCGGTGATCGGCGGGGTCTCGCGTGTGTTGTCCGATGGCGCGAGCCCGTCAGGTTCGACGGCCCCGCCGCCGATGTAGCGGCGGATCATGGCCAGATAGGCGGCGGCGCGAACGTCTTGCGTAAGCGGCATGAATGACCGCGGTTCCGGATCGAGCAAGGAGGCAAAGGACAGGCCTGGGGGAGTCGGGAGAGTCAATTCCATCGCCGGTTCGGGTGGGGGCGCGGGCCGTTGTCAGAAGAAGAACTGCGAAGACGCCGTCACGTGTGCCGTGATGATCGCGGCGGCAAACCGGAGTCAGTATCGACCGACGCCGGCTGACGTTCGACAGGATCGCGAACGGATGCATGGTCACGCGAACCACCGCCTGCCGCTGCTGCGCTATCTCGCCGCCAAGCTTCACAGCGCCGACGCACCCTCATCCGCCACGTGCGCTTTTCAATCCTGTCGTTCGTGTCGACGCCCCCATCCACGCGCCGGATCGGGTGTGATGGCAGCATCGCTCGCCCTTCCTTGCCACCGATGACTGGTTTTCCGCCCCGCCTCGCGCCCTCGCTGCGCCCGTCGCTGACCTGCCTCGCCGCGTGCTGCGCGCTCGCGCTCGCCGCCTGCGCGACGCCGCCCATGCCGCCGCCCACCTCCGACGCGTCCTTGCCCACGGAACTGCGCGCCGGCCAGCACGAAGTGTTGCAGGAAGTGATGACCACGCACGGCGACGAAACCTACGTGTGCCGGCGCATCAAAGCCGCCACGCAGCCCGGCATGGCGCTGCCCGGCGTCGCCCGCGACGGCACCCAACTGTTGTGGGACCCGCTGGGTTCGGAAGCCATCCTCGTCGACTCGAACGGCCAGAGCGCCGGCACTGTCGCGCCGGGCCGCTACTTCCTCTCGTACGACGGCAGCTATGTGATCGGCAAGGTCGCGGCGGAAAGCCAGGTGGGCGCGAATGCGCTGACGTGGGTGCGCTACACGGCGCGCTTCGTCGCCGCGCCGCGTCCCGGCGAGGGCCGTTTCGCCGACATCAGTTCGATCCAGCGCATCGATACCTCGGGCGGCCTGCCGCCGCAGCCGGATTGCGAGGTCGAAGGCGCGCATCTGCTCGTACCGTATGGCGCGACCTACATGTTCTATCGCGCCAAAGGCCTCGCGCCGGTCGCCTTGTCGGCGAACCAGGCCGCGCACTGACATTCGCTCAGGAGTCGACGATGCAATTCGGTTTGTTCATGACGTTGCCGGCTCCCGAGCCCGCGCCCGCCGCCGAGCTTTACCAGCGCGCCATCGCCATGGCGGAAGCCGCCGACATGCTCGGCTTCAGTCATCTGTGGCTCGCCGAGCATCACTTCACGAATTACTCGCACTCGTCGCGACCGTTGATGCTGCTCTCGCATATCGCCGCACGCACCCGCCATCTGCGGCTTGGGCCGGCGATCGTGCCGGTGCCGCTGCATCATCCGCTGGTGATCGCGGAAGAACTCGCCACGCTCGACGTGCTGAGCGGCGGACGCGTCGAAGCCGGGCTCGGCAGCGGTTACCAAAGCTACCAGTACGAGCGCTTCCAGCTCGTCAAAGGCACGACCTCGGCGCGCGACGACGAAGCGATCGACGTGCTGCTCAAAGCGCTGCGCGAGCCTCTGTTCTCGCATCACGGCGAGCACTTCAGCGTGCCGCGCACGGGCCTCGTGCCGCAACCGCTGCAACGTGCAATCCCGTTGTGGCTGGTGGTCAATTCGAGCCGGCGGGCGTCGGTCGAACAGGCTGTGAAGCGGCGCGCCAATCTCTTCACCGGCGTGCTCGAACCGATCTCGAAGCTGACCGACGTACGGCGCCACTATCCGGACCTTGCCGGCGCGCTGGCCAGCGTGCGCATCGGCACGCAGCGGCCCGTGTTCGTCGCGCAAAACGAAGCGCAGGCGCGCGAGGCCGTCGAGCATGCGCGCTGGAATGGACGTGCGACGCTGCGTCTGCGTCACGACATGGGCGAGGTGATCGACGGCATCGTGCCGGCGGCGCCGCTACCCGACGAACCGTCAGACGCGGTGCTGCGCAGCGACTTTCTCGTGATCGGCACCGCCGACGAATGCATTCACCAGTTGCGCCGGATTCAACAAGGCCTCGGCTGCGATTACTTCAGCGCGAGCTTCTGGTTCGGCTCGATGCCGCATGACATGGCGATGGAGTCGATGCACCGGTTCGCGCGGGACGTCATGCCGGCGTTCGCGCGTGACCGTGATTCGGGCGAGGAGAAAGCGCCGCATGCGCGGGAGTCGACACTAGCGTGGTGATGTTGCGGTGAAACGCGGGTCCGCAACGCGGCCCCGCTCGAGCGAGACTACTCGTTCATCCTGCCGAGGACTTCTCCCAGGAAGCCGCCTACGGGCTCGATGAGCGGCAATTGCGGTGGGCCACTGCTTTCGGTGCTGGCGCGCGGGGAAGGTGAAGGTGTGGTCGTCGTGGATGTCGAGGTCGTGGCGTTGTCCGGCATCGATGCCTCTGCCGTGCTCACTGCCGGCGCGATAACGTTAGCCGATGCCGCCGTATTATTCGATGTCGATGCGCTAGCGTTGTTCGACGGCAAAACATTGCCCGCCCCCGACGATGTGACGCTTCCGCTTCTCGAAGGCGCACGACCCAACGCGTTCCCCAAGTCAGGCTTGCCGCCGTGCAGCGTGAAAGTGCGCTTCGACTGACTGTCGTAGCACACCACGGCGCCAATTGGCGCATGGGCGCTACCCGTGCCGCCAATACGCTGAAGCCCCTGCCCAGCCGCCGTATCGATAAGCGCGACCGTCGCACCCGGCTTGCCGAAAACGCCCGCCACGACGTTCACGATAGTCTCCGCGTCACGCGCCACATCGACAGGCAGCAGCGGCCGAGCATGGCTGGCTTCGCCCTCACCTTCGGCTTGACTCTGATTCCCCGCCTCGGCTTCGGTCCGCTGTCTGCGCAACTCTCCGATCACCGCCTCGCGCGCCTGCATCACCTGCTTATGCATCGTGCTCGAAGACGCGTCGCTTTTACCCGAGAAATTCTGATGCAGCGCGTACAACATCGAATCGAGGCCCGGCGTGCCGGGGTTGTCGATCACATCGACGCCGGCCTCTTCGAAATGACTGCGCCACTGCAAAGGCTCGGCTGCGTCCGACGGTTCGAGCTGCACATGCCGGGCCGCATTCGCCGCGCGATTGCGGCCCGGCTGGTCGAGCGCGACCGTGGAAAAACGCCGCCGCACGTTCTCACCGAACAGATGACCTTCGAGCCACTTGCACGCGTCTTTCTCCGGCATGTCATTGAGGGTGGCGATGTCCTTTTCGGTGAAGCGGCAATCGCGCAACATGTTCCGCGCCTGCACGCCGCCCTCGCCGCCCGCCCGCCAGCTCGCGACAAACTGCCGGATAGCGAACGGCGGATTGTCCTGCGCAAAGCGCGTTCTGAACTCCGTGGCGATGTCGTCGGGATTTCTGCCCTGGTATGGGGCTTTGTCGAAACCCACCTCGCCCTTCACCGTACCCGCGGACAATTGTTCGGATAACGTTCTGATCGCCGTGTCGGGCCGGTAAGCCGCATGCTCGAGAAAGTGGGTCTTGAGTGCGGCAAACGACTCATCCGGATTCGAGCCGTCGGCGATGGCCCGCAACTCGTCGGAGTCGTATGTCTGAGCCTCGTCGTCGATCAGCTTGCGCGCCTCGTTGCGATGAAACTCCGAGCTCACCCCGCCGCGTTCATCGGCCAGCTTGCGCAGGGCGATCAATACATTGTTCTCGGGATGCTTTGCCGCGAGAAACTCCCGCGCGCCCGCATGGTTGCCGCTCAACTCCAGTGCGTTGAGCTTCCTGATATCCGATTCGCTGAGCTTCAGTTCGCCGCGCAGAAACATGTCGCGGTTCTTCAGATCCTTCGTCGGCGCGCCGCCTGTTTCGATTCTTTCACGCAGACGTGGCATCGCGCGCATTAGCGCTTCCTCGTGCATCTTCGAGTCGATCGGCCGCGCGTTCTTTTGCGTGATATAGCTGACGATGCCGCGGCGGCCCGCATAGATCAGATACACCGGACTCAGCACCGCGCGCGACGCGCTCAGCTGTCCGGCAGTCGCGGCGGCCACGGGATTGACAGCGAGTTCGGCGACGCCCATCGCCATGTTCACTCCGCCGTACGCGATCTGCACCTTGGCGTGGCGCTTTTCTTCCTTGAGGTTATCGAGGTTGAGCCCCTGGTATGCCGTCAGGTGATGCTTCAGCATCTCGGGAGGCTCGGCGGTCTGCGCCGGTATGCCGCTCGGTTTCAACGGCACGACCTTCGCGTTGTAGCGCCGCTTGAGCGTTTGCAGCCGCTCGATTGTCGCGCCGTCGGAGAAATGCTTCACCAGCGCCACGCGAATATCGCTGCGCTGATATCTCGTCGTGGGCAAGGTGGCATCGCTTCTCCAGAAACGCCACGAGTCGAAGTGCAGCGTGTCGCGCACGCGCGTCTTGTCGGCGGCGGACAGGTTCCGGTAGCGGGCCAGAAAGGCCTCCGGATTGCCTGAACGGGCGATGGCCGACAAGGCGTTTTTGTCGAGCTCGCCGGTCTTGAGTTCGTCGGGTAACGTGCTCAGGTCCGGGCCGACGCGCCTGCCGCGCGACTCTTTCCTGACCGTCTTCATCTCGTCGAGCACCGCGTCGATTCGCGCCGGGTCCGCCACCGCGCCGGCCCCGCCATGCTCGCTCACCGTACCGGTTCCGCCCTCCTCCGCCGCCGCGCCGGTTCCGCCTTGCTCCAGCGCCGCGTTGGCTCCGCCCTGTTTCAGATCGGACTTGATGAACGCATCGATCACGTCCTCGCGAATCGCGCGGCGCGTGCTCGCCATGTTCAGATTCGTCTTGCGGGTGAAGTTCAGCACATTGAGCTTGTTCTGCTCGCCCGCGAAATGCAGCGTCTTGTTCAACGCCCGCTGTCCGTCGGGACCAAGCGCGTCGAAATTCTCGACGAATTTCCGCACGTCACCTTCGCTGCGCTGACGCAAGATCGAATAGACGTTCGGGTCGATATCGCGCCTGCTGTGCAAATCGTCGAGCGCCTGCATCGTCTCGCTCGTCGTGTCCTCGCGTGCGCTCGCGGGATGGTTGAGCGCGGCGCCGAACGCATGGGTACGCTGCACGCCGCGATCGACTTTTCTGCTCTGCAGTGCGCCGGCCGCCACATACATCGCACCGGAGGCAATGGCGAGGCCGCCGTCCGCGTTCACCGGATGGGGCGGCTTGCCATACAGCGACGTGCCCGGATGCGCCACCGATTGCATGCGGCTCGCCATATTCAGCGAACCGAGTCCCACATCGCGGATCGCGCCGGGCACGGCTCGTCCGAGATTGCCCTTGCTTTGGGGCAGCACGCGCCGCGCTTCATCCCCTTCGAGCGTGCCCTTTTCCGTGGTGCTCACTGCCTGCGCATGTTTCGACAAGGTGAAAGCCTTGTGCGCCGTGCCGACTGCGGTGGAGACGATATCCAGTGCCTGCGGCACCGCGCCAAGGGCACCCGTGACTTCGGCGACCGTTTTCGTGCCTTCCGAGACGTGGCCGGACGCGCTCGCCACCCCGCCGCCGGACGACACCGTATTATTCGCGCCCCACCCCAGATAGCCGCCGGATGCGGTCGAGCCGAGCGGCGACTCGATCGACGCGACGCCCTCGCCCGTGCGCCTGGCCACGCCCGACAGCTTCGCCTTCAGCTTGCCGAGCCTGGACAATTGGGCATTGCCTTCGCCGGTCGGTGTCGGTGTCGTTGAAGAAGAGGATTGCGTGGCGGGATCATTCGAGCCGTGCTCGCCGTTGTTCTCGCCCGGCACGTGCCCCCCGTGATGAGAGCTTGGAATCGACGGTGTGGACATGGCGTTCTCCGGGATTTTCGGGGCTCGATCCATTAGTACATCGGAAAGGGGCACCGCGATCCGCGACAAACCGGAACTGCCGAACGACAAAACGAAGTTTCTGTCACGCTGATGACAGAGGCCGGATTATTTCCATGCAGCCCGCATGAAGTGCTTGCTGGTCGCGTTGATCTGCGCAAACATGCAAGATGCAAACGTGCAAGGTGCAAGGTGCAAGGGCATGAAATCGCGCTTAACCCCCGAGCACGGCGCGCAATCTCTCGCCCATCGCGTCGAAACGGGCGCGTTGTATCCGCGCGTAATCATCGTAGGCAGCGATCAGCGCGGTGCGCACCTCGCCGTTACGCAGCGATGCGATTGCTTCGAGCGCGGCATCGGCGCCGTCTTCGTGATCGCATGCCGCGCTCCATTGCGCGCAGCCCGCTTCGCTCAGCAAGCGCTCGATGCGCGTGTCCATCGAAAGGCCGAACACCGGCACGCCGTGCGACATCGCCAGCACCGCCGCGTGATAGCGCGTCGTCACCACGCACGTGGCATGCGCGACCGTGGCGGCCACTTCGTCGAGCGTATGCGGGCCGCGCGCGACGGTGTCGATGGCGAACGGCACACGCGCCGCCAGATCGGCGCACGCGCTGCGATCGAGTTGCTCCATGCCCACCAGCACCGGCGTATAGCCCTGCGCCTTCAATTCGATGGCGATCCGCGCGAAGCGGTCGAGATACGCGTGATAGGCTTCGGCGCGCGCCGCGTCCCAACTGTGGAAATACAGCGGCCCATAACGAAACGGCGAGGCCTCACCGCGCGCGTCGAGTTCGCGGGCCCGCCCGGCGTCGGCATGCACCGGCCACCAGAACGGATTGTTCGGACACAGTGCGACGCGCCGCGCACCTTGCGCCACGTTGCCTGCTTCAGGCGGCGCCCGATAGGTCCACGCCGTATCGGCGCCCGCATGCGTGCGCACGCCGAGCGAAGCGAGTTGCGCGCGCGCAGCCTCGTTGCGGCAGATGATCTCGCCGGCCTCGGCGTTACGCGCGACGAAGCGGGTGAGCGCAACACTCATCCTGCCGCTGTCGACACCATAGGCAATCGCCGGCCGCTCATGCGCATGGGCGAGCGCGATCCCGCCGATCAGCACGCCCGCCAGCGAATCGGAAAACTTCGAGGTATAAGTCGAGCCTTCCACGTTCAGCACGAGATCGGCGTCACGCACTGCGGCGTCGAGCGCATCGGGTAAATAAGGGAGCGCCGGCGTAAGACGCGGGGTGCCGGCCAATAGCGGATGATCGAAACAATCGCCGAGCGCGAACAGCGTGATGCGGGGCTCACACGGCGCAAGCAGGCGTCGCAGTTGCGCGATCGTCTCGATCGTGCGCAGATCGGCGCCGGTGTTGCCCGCGCCGCTGTAGCCGAGTAATAGCACGCGCGGCGCGTCACCCCGCGCACGCGAGCCGTCGCGATCGGGCGCGCGACGCGCGGCGCCGATGCGCTGCTGCATGTCGTCGAGAAAGACTTCGTCTGGTGCGCTTGCACTGGCATAGCGGTTCAACGCCGCGAGCGAACGCTCCAGCGGACTCTCGACGATGCCCCAATCCATCATGCCGCTCCCAGTGCCTGTGCAAGCTGATGCATCTGCATCGCGCCGGAATGCGGTTCGACGGCGACTTCGACGAGCGTCACGCCCGCGTGAGCGGCGGCTTCGGCGAGCGCATGGTCGAGTGCGTCGCGTGTCTCGACACGCCGATGCGCCAACCCGAAAGCCTGCGCCAGCGCGCCGATGTCGAGGCGGTACGGATTGCGGATCGTGCGCCGATACGCCGGCGCCTGCGCAATCGGTAAGAAGTCGAAGATCGCGCCGCCGCCGTTGTCGATCACGCAGACGCATGCCGGTGTGCTCACGCGCTGCGCGCTCGCCAACGCCGACAGATCGTGGACCAGAGCCTGATCGCCGAGCAACAGCAAGCCGGCGTCGCGCCTTGCGAGCGCCTCGCCGATGAAGGTCGACAGCGTGCCGTCGATGCCGCTCACGCCGCGGTTGACATACACGTCCTGTCGTATCGCGCGCACGTCGTAGCCAATATCGGCATGCCGCATCGACATGGAATTGCCGAGATGGACGAAGGCAAAACCCGGCGCCGCCAGCACGCGATGAACCGCCGCCACTTCACCCCATTCGAGCGACGCGACACAAGCGCGACGCTCGCGTGCGCCGTAACTCGCGACGCTCGCCCAGCGGTCGCGCCAGGAGAAGGCGACAGGTGTGGCGCGTGGAGGTGGAGCAATACGGCACAGCGCTTCGGCGAGCTTACGCAACGCACCCACCGAAGGCGCCGCCAACACGTCGCGCGGATCGAGCGCCTGATGCAGATAGTCATGCGCCACGCTGCAAGGCGCGATCTTGATGGTGGGCACGTCGGCCTGCGTTTCGAGGTACGCGTGCAGCACCGGCATCACCGGCGCGAGGCCGAAGCGCACGATCAATTCCGCGCGCGCCGCGGCGAGCCGCGCGGCGCCGCCGAACACATCGAACGCGTTGACGATCAACGCACCTGCCGCGCCACGCGACGCCGCTTGCGGCGCCAGCGCTGCAGGCCCCGACCGCAAGCCGCTGCCGGCATCGGCGAGCACGGGAAAACCGGTCGCGGCCGCCAACGCGAAAATGGCGTCGAGCGGCACGCCGGGTTCGGGGCCGACTACGATCAGGCCGTCCAGCCCGTCGTCGAGCGGACGCGCGCCGCGCTTCGCGCACACGCGCGCCATGATGCGCTCGACTATTTCGACCCCGCGCGTATCGGGCGTATGAGCTTGCGAAGAGACGGCGGCTTCGCACGACACCATCGGCGCGCGCGCGGCACGCACCGTTTCCACCGAAACCGGCTGCGTCTCCACCGCATCGTAGACGCCCGCCAGCGGCACATTCACATGCACCGGCCCGCGCGTCGGCCGCCGTGCCGGCGGATATGCATCGGCACGCGACAACACGCCCTCGCGATCCGCAACGCCCTCGACCATTGCGGCAAGCGCAACTGCCAGCGCACCGCGCGCCTGTGACATCGCGTGCGCCGAATCGACCGGATCGGCCAGATCCGCCTGCGCGCGCACGAACGCGCGCGTCGCGCCGAGATGATCGGCCATCTGTCCAAAGCCCGCACCGCGCAGCGCACGCGGACGGTCGCAGGTGAGCACGACGAGCGGCACGTCGGCGGCGTCCGCTTCGGTCAGCGCCGGCAGTACGTTCGCAATCGCCGAGCCGGACGTCGTAACGAGCGCCACCGGCGAGCCGCTCGCCTTCGCCAGTCCGAGTGCGACGAAAGCGCCGCTGCGTTCATCGGTGCACACCATCTCGACGGCCACGCGCGGATGCGCGTCGAATGCGAGGCACATGGCGCTTGCACGTCCACCGGGGCACAGCACCGCATGACGCACACCGGCCGCGCTCAGCATTTCGACGATGCATTCGACCCACACCGCGTTGAGCGATGCGCCCTCCACGACCCCAGCCGCACGACGCGATTCGCCGCTGCCCGTGGTTGCAACGTCCAGTACCGTGGCCATCAAGCCACCACGCGCGAAGCAACCGCCACCGGCGTAATCGCCATCGTGCGCGCGGGCGCGGGCTGATCGCCGCGCTCCGCCGCGATCAGCCGCTCCATCACGCGCCGCGCGCGAATCGCACCGGCATCGATCGGCAGGAGCGCCGGCTGCATCGCCCAGAAGTCGTTGTCGCCGAGGTTGTTCTGCTGCGCTTCGAGCATCGGCAGATCCTCGCATTCAAACGGCTTCATGAGTCCTTCGACGGCATAGCGCACAAGTGCGAGCGCGGCTTCGCCCATCTCGTTCGGCAAGCCGAACGCGAAGAAGTAGTGCGTCGTGCGTTCGGTCTCCGGCGTAAGCCAATGCGCCGACGGCGCGATCAACCCGGCTTCGCGCGGCATGCCCGCCGCCGTCACGCCGACCACGATCGACAGCAGTCCGGGCGGCGTCCAGCGCACGTCCATCCAGCGATCCACGCGCGTGCCGGGCGCAATGCCGAAGCCTTGCGCGACGAACGGCTGTAACGCTTCGTCGTATGCGCTGCGGCGCACCCAGACAATGTCGTCGAGATTGCCCGACTGCACGTCGCCGCGCGCAATCGCCTCGCTGCCGAGCGTGTCGGGATGAAGAAACTGGAAGTGGCTCAGATCGAGCAGATTGTCGGCGCTCAACTGATAGTGCGCGCGCGTGTGCAGATAACCGTCGTGCGTGATGTTGACCGCGGGATCGACGAACGGAAACGGCGGCAGCAACGCGGCGTCGGCGCGCGCGGGATCGCCGGGCCAGAACCAGATCGCACCGTAACGTTCGAGCGCCGGATAGGCGCGCACCTTCGCGCCCGCGGGCACCCGGCCGTCGCCGTGCGGATTGTGGACGCACTGCCCGCTCGCGCTGAAGCGCAGCCCGTGATAAGGACACTCCAGCGCGCCGTCGACGATCCGCCCTTGCGACAACGGCGCGAAGCGATGCGCACAGCGATCGTCGAGCACGACTGCGCGCTGTTCGGCGTCGCGATACAAGACCACGGGCCGCCCGAGCAGCGTGCGTGCGAATGGCTTGCGGGCGTGAACCTCGTGCGCGAAAGCGGCGACATACCAGGCGTTTAACAGAAAGGACATGAACGCACTCGCAATGGAATCGTCGGAGAAAGAAATACGGCCCGGCGCCGCTTTTGCGCCCGCCACGTGCGAGTCTAATTAGCCGGCCGTCTCACAGATTCAACAAAGCTCATGGCGACGCGAAGCCATCTTCCTTAAATTGGGCTTTCCAGATTCTCAACAAAGGTAAATATGCCTTGCAACGCTGAAAGGTGCTGCGAACCTTGCTTCGCGTGCGATTCCGGGCGGTTTAAGTCTCTTTTACCGGAACTGGAAAAGGTAACGGAAATTGCTACCGTAATTGCATACCGCCGCGCATCTCGCGGCTAATAACGGCGATCTGCACGCTTATTCACCTGAACAAAGCCGTGCCAAACAAATTAGCGACCTTTCATGCTATTTCAATACATCTTGGGGCGAAACAATTCGTTACAGCCCTGATATTTTAAGGGCCGTAATTTGCGGGACACGCAATGCGATTCAGGAAGCAACCTTAAGCATCTGTCCCGGGAGGGCATGTTGAAATTCGCCGTGATGACCACCAGCAGCAGCCTGTTCAATCTGATTTGCCAATGCTTTCGCGACGATACGATCGAATGCTGCCGCTTCCTCGATGACGTCGCGCTGTCGCGGGCGATCTATCGCGAGGACTATCACGCCATCCTCGTCGACGTCGCCACGGGCATCGACGCGACGCGCGCCGTATTCGCGCGCCGCGCCTGCTACGGCGACCGCCGCGCGCCGTTGATCGTGATCGGCGCGTTCGCCGATCGCGACAGCATCGAGCGCGCTTTCGAAGTGGGCGCCGACGACGTCGTGCTCTCGCCGATCGACCGTGGCGAACTCGAAGTCCGCACTTACCAGGCGTTGCGCCGGTTCCAGTCGCCGACGCCGGTGCAAGCCGAAGACTGGGCCGAACTCGGCCCTTACCGTCTCGACCGGCGCACGGGCACGGTCTTGATCGACGAACGCGAAATCCGCCTGACGGTGCGTGAATTCGCAATTGCGTGGCTGCTGTTCTCACGCGCCGGCGAGTACGTGAGCCGCCGCCAGATTGCGGGCGCAATCTGGAGCAGCACCGAAGATATCGTCGGGCGCACGCTCGAACAGCACATCTACAAGCTGCGCAAGAAACTGGGATTGAACGGCGCATCCGGCGTTCAGCTTCGCACGATGTATGCGCACGGATATCGCGTCGAGTTGTGCGACGGCAAGACGGAGAGCGAAGCGATCATCGCCGGCCTGCCCGAAATCCAGCCAGCCGCGCAGACCGCCGATGCGATTGCGGCAATCACCCAGGCCGTCGACATCGATCGCAAGGAAGCCGCCAGCAAATGCATCGCGCCGACGGCCCGACCATGCATGACGCTGGACGTGCATGCGAAAGACAGTGAAGCCGCGCGCAACGCGCAACCGTGGGGCCAGTATGCCGCGATGTGGCACGGCGGCACGGCGCACCTCGTGCACCCGGTCGCGAGCTTCGCGGCGCACGGCGAGGAGTTGCCAGGCAGCGAGGCTTCGCCGGCGCTGACGTCGTTCTCGGTGCCCGCGGCGCTATTGAGAGGCAATGCACGCCGGCGCTAAAGTTGACGCGCGGCTAACGAGGCCGCGCACCGCATCGAACGCAAGCAGGGGCAAGCGCGGTTCAAACCGCCCTTGCCCCTGCCTTCACATCGAACTCCGGCGCATGCCGATTACAGATCGAGCACCCGTGGCGATAACAGAAAGACGTGTTCCATATGCGAGCGCTGGTCGTTGTTGTACCGGAACAGCGCGCCGATGAGCGGAATCTTCGACAGACCCGGCACGCCGGTCACGCCGTTCGAGTCGTTGTCCACGCTATAGCCCGCGATCAGCAGACTCTCCCCCTCGCCCACAAAGGCTTGCGTATTGATCTCGCTGCTGGTGATCACCGGAATGTTGTCGACCTGCTGACCGGTGAGCTGACCGTCCTCGATATGCACTTCGAGCTTGATGCGCATCTGGCCGTTTTCCTGCACCACCATCGGCAGCACGCGCAATGAGACGCCCGTGGACACGCTGTACAGATCGGCTGACGTATAGCCCGATACGCGCACGAAAAACTTGGTCTTGTTGTCCATCACCGCTTCGACGTTGTCGAGCGTCGCGACCTTCGGCGATGCATCGATCTTCGCTTTCGAGGTGGTCTGCAAAGCGTTGACGCGCGCCATCAGATAGCGCCCGGCGTCGCCGAGCACGGCGGTAATCGAGGCGCCCACCGGCGTCGCGGAAACGACCGTGGTGCCGTCGGCGAGCGTCGTGGTGCCGAAGTTCGGATTGATCGAGCCGTTCGCGAAGCTGTTCTGCTGATTCGTGCCGGTGCCGGTCTGGAAGTCGAGATGGCTGTTGTGAGCGCGCCAGTCCACACCGATCTGCGCCAGCACGTCGTCGTCGATTTCGATGATATGCGCCTCGATCTCGATCAGCTTGGGCCGCGTATCGAGCTGATCGATCAGCGTCGCGTACTGGTCGATACGCTGTGGCGTATCGCGAATCAGCACGGAGTTGGTGGTCGGGTCCGGCTGCATGATCGGCAACGAGAGATCGCCGCCGCTCGGCGGGCTCGTCGGCGAACCGCCCGGCGCATTCGCATAGCCGACATTGCCTGGGCTGCCGTAGTTGGACGGCTGCGCATTGCCGACCAGGCCGCCGAGCGTCGCGCCCTGCCCGTCCGCCATATTGGGCGGCAACGGCGGGTTGTACACCTGGCCGCCGCCGCTGTCGCCGCCACCCACGTCGGTCATCGGCGGTACGCGTTGCATGTTCGGCGACATCGAAGTCTGCGACTGGCCACCACCACCGCCCCTCCCCTGTTTCGCGTGATACATGTTCGACAGGACGGTCGCCACGCCCGGCACCGTGATCGTGTTGCCGTCGATCTGCACCTTGTGATCGGCGGCCCATGCATGCTTGAGCTTGAACACGCGAATCACCGACCCGCTGCGGCGGCTCGCGTTGTCATCCAGACGACGGGCGATCTCGCTCACCATCTGCACATACTGCGGCGGCCCGTTGACGATGGCCGTGCCCGCGCTTTCGTCGTACACCACCGGAAAGCGCGAGTCGTCGACGCTCATGGTGTGCAGCGCCGCGCGCAGATCCGCGGCCGACGCATGATCGAGCTTGATCACCTGATGCGTGACGTCGTTGGCGCTGCTGATCGACAAAACACTGCCGTCATAGAACCAGACAAAGCCGAAGGTCGAGGCGAGCGTGTCCAGAAAGCGCTGCGGCGATGTGTCGAAGCGGCCGGTCACCGTGCCCTGAACGTTGCCCGCGATCGATGCGGCCACGCCCTGGCTTGCGGTGAAATCGCGCAGCACGTCTTTCAGGTCCTTGCCTTCGACGGCAATATGCACCGCGTTGCTGCGCCATCGCACCGGCGCCGCGCTGGCGGGCTGCAGCCCGCCCAGCGTGAGGGACGCCGCGAGCCACGCGGCGCAGAAGAGCGTCTTCGATTTCATGGAGTCGACTGAGTGAAGGTGAAGGAAAGAAACCGCGAATCAAGTCGCACGCCGCCGCGGCGAGCGGCAACGAACCCGCTATCGTTCGAGCGTCTCGGACGGCGCTTCATGAAACTGCTTGCGATATCCGTTGACGAGCGTCGAGCGGTTCTGCACGCCCCATTTGCTCGCCGCGCCTAGCACGCCGCGATCGCTGGAATAAGAACGGTCGGTGAGTTCGGCGCGAATCCGTTCCATGCGCTGACGGCGGATCAATTCAGTGGGCGACAGCCCGAGGAAATTCTTGAAGGCGCTTTGCAGCGCGCGTTCGGTCACGCCGATTTCCGCGGCCACCTCGCGGACCGAGAGATCGCGCCGGTCCAGGTTGTCGAGCACATAGCTGTATGCGCGGCGATACTTGGCCGGCAGGCGCGCGCCCACATCGTCGAGTTGCGGCGAGGCTTTTGCGCTGCGTTGCAGGAACGGCGCGCGCGCCTGCGAGTCTTCGCGCAGACACTGCATCGCGACCAGCGCATAGCGGCTATACAGTTGCAGCGATTCCTGCGCGCGACCTTCGGCCTGGCGCGTTTTCGCGGTGCAGTAGAGGTATTCGAGCTGACGGTGGCCGGTAGTGCCGTTGCGGCCGATCTGATGCAGCGGTTCCAGAATCGAGCAGGCCAGATGCGGCGCCGCGCCCGCCAGCGTCGCGAGTGCGATTTCCAGTCGCAGCGTGCGCTGATAGTCGCCGAGACCCTGCTCGCGCGACCATTGCAAATGACGCTGCAATTCACCGATGGCATCGCGATCCGCGCAGGCGGCGAGGCGCAACTGCTGCAGATAGTCGATACGCGCGCGCAGCAATGGCGAGCGCACACCGAACACCGCGCGCGCGAGACCGTCGACGCTCATGTCAACGCCCTGGCCCGGCCGCGGCGCGTGTTCGCTCGACAAACCCGAATGCCAGTAGACGTGATCGCGCAGCGCCGTCGCGGCCCGCACTTCCATCTGCACAGCCAGGTCGAAACGCATCGTGGCAAGCAGTGCGTGCCAATGGCCCGCTGCATCGTCGAGATCGCGCTCCACGCGTTCAAACAGATCGTCGAGCGCGTCGGCCGCTTCGCTGGTGCGGCCCAGTTCATTGAGCACGCAGACGATCCCGAAGTGCGCTTCCACCGCGCGAGCCGGCTCGATCTCGGGTTCGTCCACGACACGCGAAAAACAGGCTAGCGCGGTGCCGAGCCGGTGACGGAACAACGCCTGCCACGCGGCATTGCGGCAGGACGCCGTGCGGATCGCATGCTTCGACGAACGAATCAGTTTCTGCGAACGACGGTAGTTCTCTTCCGCCTCGACTTCGATACCCAGCATCAGTTGCAGATCCGCGTGCAGTTGCAGTGCATGCGGCGCGGCTTCGGCGTGACCCACTTCGTCGGCCCAGCGGCTCGCGAGCTGGCTCGCGGCGCTCACCTTGCCGTCGAGCAAGGTGTCGAGGAAACGGCCGGACAGTGGCGTGTGTTTGCAAGGTGCGGGCGTCGCGAGTGCGGACACCACGGGGAAGTAAAGCATCGAGAACATGGACGACTCCTCTGAGTGCAGGAACGCGTCGCACGCGGCACGCGCGTTGCGTTCGGTGGAGTCAATGTAACGATTCGCATCAAGCGAAGTTTCAATTAATCTGATATTCGCGGCGCATTTGAGAAGGTTTGAGTTTTGCCGCGAGGCCGTTGCAATGCGGTACGTTGCGCATGCATTCTCAACATAACCTCAAGGCTTCGCTACGGGCGCGGATGCATTGGGCGCATCCTTCGCGGCCGGCGTCTTGGTCGTATCGGAGAGCACGCGAAACTCGGCGGCGAGACCGCGCAACGTCACCTGGTCTCGCACCTGATCCACGAAGATGCCGACGAACAACGCGAGCATCAATACCGTGACTGCGCCTTTGACCGGCTGACTGAGCGTCATCAGATCGAGTTTCGAAGCGGACTTCGCGGCGAAGCCAAAGGCGAAGTCGATCAGCAGCAGAATGAACATCATCGGCGCCGCGAGTTTGGCGACCGATTGCATCAGCGAATCCGTTTGCGTCAGCACGAACGATTCGAGAATGTTCGACACGTTCGGCCCCGCCGAGATAATCGGCCACCAGTGATACGACTCGTACAGCGTGCCGAGCAGAAACGTCATGCCGCCGAGCGCCCAGAATGCAACAGACGCAATCTGGCTGAGCAAGGTGGCGGTCGGCGTCGACTGTTCCTGGCGCATGGGGTTGGTGATCTGCACGTTGTTGTAGCCGGTCAGATCGTCGATATACGTGCCCGCGCTTTCCGCGACCCAGAACACGATCGATGCCGCGAAGCCGATGGCGAGTCCGATCAACGCCTCGCGCAAGCCGACTTCGAGCAGCAGCACGCCGTGCAGCGATTGCATGAACGCGACAGGCTGGCCGTAGGCCACATACGAACTGAACAGCAGCACGATGGCATTGCGCACCACGCCTTGCAGGAGACCGTCGGCGGTCGGCGGAAAAATGAACATCACGATGAACAGGCGCAGCGAACACACGCCGATCAACGTGATATAGCCGACCAGCAGCGAGCCGAGTTGCGGCAACGCCGATGCGATGTCGTTCATGCGTGCGCCCCGCGTGCCTGGAAGCGTCGCGCCAGCGCGGTTTCCTCGGCCTCTTCGTCACTCGCGTCGCTGGCGGCATTCTCCTGAACCCGCCGGATGTCGCGAATCCGTTCGCCGCATAGATCGATGCGGCCTTGATTCAACGCGATCTCGCGCTGGGTCTGCGCGATCGCGGCGAGGTTTGCTTGCACCGCGGCTTCGGCATGCGCGAGTTCTGTTTCGAACACGCGCAGCCGGTCGTTCACCACGCCGATATACAACCGGCAGTTGTTCAGGTCGTCGAGCGAGAAGGCTTCGGTGCCCGTCATCATGCCGTCCACGCGATGCTGGTAGAACTGCAGCACGCCCGCTTCGTGCGCGACTTGTGCCGCCTTCGCATCGCGTGCGGCTTCGAGCGGCGCATGCGCGCCGCGCTGCGCCGTGAGCGTGACGCGCAAGCTCTCGTCGAGACGGCGCCGCCGCGTGCAGGATCGCTCAAGTGCGACGATGCGCCGTTGCTGCAGGCCTTTCGATCCCGCGCTCATCAGCCGAGCCCGCTCAGGTCGTAGAGTTGCGCCTCGGTGTCGTTCGGCGCGGCATAGTCGCCGGTGCGCTGCGAAAGGAACGCCTTGATCGCGTCGGCCTTGGCGATCGCCTCGTCGGCGAGCGCGTTGGTGCCGGGCTGATACTCACCGATCTGCAGCAACATCTCGACTTCGCGATGCTTCGCCATCAATTCGCGAATCCGTGCGGCTGCCTGCACGTAGCCGTCCGGCACGACTTGCGGCATCACGCGCGACAGACTGCCGAGCACGTCGATCGCCGGATACTGGTTCTTCGCCGCGATTTCGCGCGACAGGATCATGTGGCCGTCGAGAATCCCGCGCACTTCTTCCGCGATCGGATCGCTGCCGCTGTCGTCTTCGGCGAGCACGGTATAGAGCGCGGTGATCGAACCCGTTTCGCCCATGCCCGCGCGTTCGAGCAGGCGCGGCAATTCGGCGAAGATGGACGGAGGAAAGCCGCGCCGCGCCGGCGGCTCGCCGGCGGCGAGGCCAATCTCGCGGCCGGCGCGCGCAAATCGCGTGAGCGAGTCCATCATCAGCAGCACGCGCTGGCCACGGTCGCGAAAGTATTCGGCGATTGCCGTGGCGACGTAGGCTGCCTTGGCGCGCTCCATCGACGAACGATCCGAAGTCGCGCACACCACCACCGAGCGCGCCATGCCTTCAGGTCCGAGAATCAGCTCGACGAATTCGCGCACTTCGCGGCCGCGTTCGCCGATCAGCGCGATCACGTTGACGTCGCACGACGCGCCACGCGCGAACATGCCGAGCAAGGTGCTCTTGCCAACGCCGGCCGGTGCGAAAATGCCCATACGCTGGCCTTCGGCGAGCGTCATCATCGCGTCGACCACGCGCACGCCGGTCGGCAATGGCGCATCGATCATGCGGCGGCTCATCGGGTCGGGCGGTGCGGCGAAGATCGGCCGCAAGGTATCGGAATGAATCGGCGGCCCGCCGTCGACCGGTTCGCCCAGGCTGTCGATCACGCGGCCGAGCAACATGTCGCCCACTTTCACGGCGAGCGAACGTCCGAGCCCGATCACCTGCGTCGAACGCGAAATGTTTTCGAGGCGCGAGAACGGCGAGAGCAACGCGACGTCGCGCGTAAAACCGATCACCTCGGCGTGTTGCAGCAGCGTGCCGTTCGGCGCGCGCAGTTCGCAAAGCTCGCCGAGCGACAGATCGAGCCCGGCCACCTTGATCAGCGTGCCGATCACTTCCAGCACTTTGCCGGTCCGCGCCACCCCCGGCACGGCCAGGATTTCGCGCTCGATCTCGTCGGTGAGACGGTCGAAATCGACCGTGCGGGTCAGCCACGGCGTGCTCATGCGGCTTCCTCGCCGTCTGGCGCAGCGGGCGTGGCGGGTTCCTCGCCGCCGGCATCAGCCTCTTCCACGGACCGCTTCAACGCGCGCGACACCGCGCTGCGCATGGCGCGCAATTGCGTGTCGAGACTCGCATCCACCGTGCCGAAGTCGGACTCGCACACGCAACTGCCCGGATCGAGCCGCTTGTCGGCGATCACGGAAAGCGGGATCGGCTGGCCGAGATCGCGCCAGCGCGAGGCGAGCCGATCGAAGGTGGCTTTGGCTTCGGCGTAGTCGTCGGGATGCACGGCCACGCGCAGATAGGTCGCGCCTTCCACGATCCGGTCGACGGTGGCGAGCGCCCGCTCGAACAACGCCTCGTGACGCTCGACGCGCACGATCTGCTCGACCGCCGACGCCACGATCTGCGCGAGCCGCTCGCGCATGCGCATCTGCAACTGGTTCTGCGCGTCGGCGACATCGGCGAGACGCTCCATCCAGTCGGCGAGCGCACGGTCGCAACCGTCGCGATACCCCTGCTCGCTGGCCGTGTCGTAGTCGCGCTGCGCCTGGGCGGCGATCTCCGCGGCCTGAGCATGACCCGCATCGACGATGCGCGCCGCTTCGTCGCGCGCGTCGGCAAGCAGGGCCTCGCGTTCGATGGCGAGCGCGGCGTAGGCTTCGTCGATCGACAGCAGTTCGCCGAAGGTCGCGCGCGGAATCACATCGCTGACCACGCCGACGCGCGCGGACCAGCCGTGCGCGTCGTTTTCGCCGAAAGCGGAGCGCGCGCGCTTCAACCAAATAGCCATGCAAACTCCGGTAGCAGATCGGACAGCCGCGCGAACAGGCGCGCCGAGCCGGCCGCGTCGATCGAATCGGGAACGGACGCGAGCCACGCCGGTGTCGTCAGCACGCGCGGCAAGGCGAGACGCAGCAGCGGAAACGGCACGCGCGCACTGTCGCCGGCGCAGTTCGCACCGTTCACATGGCCCAGGTCGCGCAGCAGCAACGCGCAGCCTTCGACGGCGAGGGTGCCGGCATCCAGCGCGGTCAGCGGCGGCATCGCGGCGCGCGCGGCGAGGCGCGCAATATCGGGGGCATCGGCAAGATGCGCGTCCTGGGTGAGACGGTCGACGCCGACACCGGTCCACTCGGAAAGCTGCGAACGGGTGCGCTTGTCGATCAGACGCCGCGCTTCGGCACGGCGGAACGACAGGGCGCGCATGCGCAGCACCTGCAGCGCGTGACGCACCGGCAGCACGTCGAGCAGCACGGCGTTCGGCTGGGCCGCGCCGGACGGCGTCGGTTTGAGCGCGCTATGCGTGAGGGACGCGAAGGCGGGCGGCTTGACAGCGGCCGCATCGGCGAGCGCGTGTGAACAGCTCTCCACCGCCGCGCTGTTCGCGCGTTCGAGCGCCATGCGCCAGCTTTCGAGTTGCACGGCATCCGCGCCGAGCAACGCGGCGCTCCATGAGGGATCGGCCCAGCGGGCCGCGCTCGCGAGATTGCGGCGATACGCATCGAGCGCCGCGGCCACGCGCATGAAGGGTAGATCGGTCGGCGCGTTCATCGTAGCCGCGTCGACGGATCAGTTCGCGGGACGCAGACGCCGCAAGCGCGCCAGCAATCCGGCGAAGCGCCCGCTCGCGCCGGCCGCGGCATCCGCGTTGCCGGCGGCATCGCCGCTCCTGGGCCGTCCGGCGATCACGCCACGGCGCGCGAGCACCAGCAGCCCGGTCGCGGCCAGCACGATCACCCCGGCCAGCACGCCGAACCACCACGCCGGGACGCCGTTGCTTTGCGGCAGTTGCGAGTATTCGACAGGATCCGCCGCGACCGCGGTCACGCTGACCTGATCGTAGGTGAGCCCTTCGACGCTGTGCATGACCAGCGTCTTGATCTGCGGCACCAGCGCGCCGATATCGGAGTCGCGCCGGTACTTGATGAACACCGCCGCCGACGACGGCTTGATGGTCTGCGCAAGCGGATCGTTATTCGGCAGCACGATCTGCACGCGCGCGACCAGCACGCCGTCGATCTTCGAGAGCGTCGACGACAACTCCTGCGAGGTGCCGTAGATGAAGCGCACGCGCTCCTCGGTCGGCGTCGAGACGAGGCCGTCCTTCTTGAACAGGCCGCCGAGGTCGTCGAACTTGCTGTGCGGCAGACCGCGCGCGCGCAGCACTTCCATGGCACGCACCATCTGCGCGTCGTCGACATCGAGCGACCATGTCTTGCCCGCGTCCGACGTGTCCTTGGACGCATCCACGCCGCGTTCCAGCAGCGCGACCACCATCTCGTTGACGTCCTGCTCGGAGAGATTGCCGTATAGCTCCTTCTTGCAGCCGCCGAGCATGACGCACAGCGCCAGCACGCAGAGCAGCGGCGCGGCTCGGCGGGCCGGTCGCGCGACAGGCGGCACGGCGGGCTGCACAGCGGGCAATCGGTCGAACATGGTGACGGCGTCCGTGACGAAGTTGAATGACGGGTTACTGGTTTTTCATCAGCGTTTCGATCGCCGACTTCGACGAATCCACCACGCCCATCTTCGCTTCCAGATCGAGCTGCGTGCTGGCGAGTTCGAGCGTCATGCGGATGGTGCCCGCGCTCATCTCGTTCATCGACATGGTCGGAGCCTGCTGCGCGAGTTGCAGCGCGTCGTTGACGGTGTGCTGCAATTCGGCGTCCTGCGCCGCCACCAGTTTCGAGGCAACCGCCGTGCCGTCCTGCTGCGGCGTGGCGGGCGCGCTCATCTGCCCTTTCTGCATCAGCGACTGAAACTTGTCCGCCAGTTCAGGCGTGGTTTGCGCGGCCGGCGCGGCGCCCGCGCTTTGCGACATCTGCTCGAGCGACGCCTGCAAGGCGGTCGTGGTGGCATTGACGGTCATGGGCGGCTCCGTGATCAGGCGCGCAGGAACGACTGGTGCGCATAGTCGACCGGCGCGGCCGCGGCCGGTGCGGGCGCCGCTGCGGTCGCGGGTTCGGCGGACTGCGCGCCTTCGGCGGTTTCCGCGTCGAATTCTGCCAGCGCCTCGCACGACTTCGGCGTGACGAACCGGCCGCCCGCGCGCTTGACCTTCATCGCGTTGAGCAGGTCTTCGCGAGCTTCGAGCGCGCGCACCAGCGATTGAGTGTCGCGCGTCGGATTGTTTTCCATGGCTTCGGCGGCGCACTGTTTCCAGTCAGGGTCGCCTTTCGCGGACAGACAAAACGCGAGCAGCGCCTTGGCGTAGCCGAAGCGCGGCGCGTTTTCGCCGACCTGGCGCAGCACGTGAATCGCATCGTCCCAGTGGCCGCGCACCATGTGCAGGATGCCGTCGAGCGTATCGATTTCGGCGACGCGCGGTCGCAGCACGCGCAGCGCGTCGAGCACGAGTTCGATGTCGTACGGGTCGGCCGACACCTTCGGGAAGTTGCTGAGCAACGCGGTCGAGACTGTTTCGATCAGGCCGCCGACGACATCGGGGCTGCAATTCAGGTAATCCGGCGTGCTGACGGTCATGGCGATGGGCTCCTGACAGAAGCGTTGAGGTCGACCGTGCCGTTCGCAGCCGGTCGGGAAGGATGACGCAAACATAGCAACCGCCGCGCGGCGGCAAGCCGTCGAATGCGAAGTGGCCGCAACGGATGCGAAGCCGTGCTGTTTGCGTAACAGCGCTGTCCATGCTCGCGCGTCAACGGCGCGATCCCGGTGCGGATTGCGTGCCGGCGGCGAATCAAAGCGCTTCGTAATGCGCGCGCCCGCTTCGCCTCGCCCGGCACGCGAGGCGGGTGCGGGCGCTATCGTCAGGCGGACTATGAGGCGCTGCCCTCCTCACATCGCGACCGAGCCGACATGAGCGACGAAAAGACCGAAGAGCCAACACAGAAAAAGCTGCGGGACGCGCGCAAGGAAGGCCAGGTGTCCCGCAGCAGCGATTTGACCGATTCGATCTCGATGTCGGCGGTGGTGCTGCTGCTGATGGCGGGCGCGAGCCACTTCAGCGACGCCATGCGCGAGGCGGTGACGATCGCCACCGGCTTCGTCAACGGCGATCATTCGCTCACCAATATGCAGACGCAGTTGTACAAGATCGGCGGCCTGGCGCTGTCGGCGATCGTGCCGTGCGTATGCATCGCGGCGCTCGCCGCGATTGCCGGCTCGATCGGCCAGGTCGGCATGCAGATCGCCACCAAGCCGGTCACGCCGGACCCGAAAGCCGTCAGCCCGATGGCGGGCCTCAAGCGGATTTTCTCGGTTCGCACGCTGATCGAGTGCGCGAAGATGATCGTCAAGGCGGTGATCGTGTTCTGCGTGATGTGGCAGACCATCAAGTGGCTGTTTCCGCTGATCGTCGGTTCGCTCTATCAGCCGCTGCCGGAACTGGTGCGCATGTTCTGGGATCTGCTGCTCAAGGTCTTCATGGTGGCCGCGGCTGTGTTCGTGCTGGTCGGCGCCGCCGACGTCAAGCTGCAGAGTTTCATGTTCCTCAAGAAGATGAAGATGTCCAAGGACGAGGTCAAACGCGAACACAAGAATCAGGAAGGCGATCCGCGCATCAAGGGTGAACGGCGGCGGCTCGCGCGCGAAATGCTGAATGCGCCGCCGCAGTCGAAAGTGGGCATGGCCAACATGATGGTGGTGAATCCCACGCACTATTCGGTCGCGGTGCGCTACGCCCCCGAGGAACACCCGCTGCCGCGCGTGATCGCCAAAGGCATGGACGAGAGCGCCGCCGCGCTGCGGCGCGCGGCGCGCGATGCGGGCGTGCCGATCATCGGCAACCCGCCGGTGGCGCGCGCGCTGTACAAGGTCGGTCTCGACGAGCCGATTCCCGAAGAACTGTTCGAGACGGTCGCGGCCATTCTGCGCTGGGTCGAATCGATCGGCGCGCGGCGCAACGAAGGCGCACTCGCACCCGACGACGAAACCTCGCCCCACACGACGACTCCGCCGCCCGCCCTCCATTGACGAGACCCACCATGCTGAAGACGCTGAAACTCCCTGCCGGCGGTGAAATCGGTATCGTCGCGCTGATCGTCGCGATCATTTCGCTGATGATCCTGCCGCTGCCGCCGACGCTGATCGACATTCTGCTCGGCGTGAACATCACGATCAGCGTGACGCTGCTGATGGTAACGATGTACGTGCCGGACGTGGTGTCGCTTTCCGCGTTTCCGTCGCTGCTGCTGTTCACGACGCTGTACCGCTTGTCGCTGAACATCGCGTCGACCAAGTCGATTCTGTTGCATGCCGAGGCGGGTCACATTATCGAGAGCTTCGGCGAACTCGTGGTGGGCGGCAATCTCGTGGTCGGGCTGGTGGTGTTCGTGATCATCACGACCGTGCAGTTCATCGTGATCGCGAAAGGTTCGGAACGCGTCGCGGAAGTCGGCGCGCGCTTCACGCTCGACGCGCTGCCCGGCAAGCAGATGAGTATCGACGCGGACCTGCGCGCCAATCTGCTGACCGCCGAGGAAGCCCGCCGCAAGCGCGCGACGCTCGCCGTCGAAAGCCAGTTGCATGGCGGCATGGACGGCGCGATGAAGTTCGTCAAGGGCGATGCGATTGCCGGGCTGATCATCACGATGATCAATATCGTGGCGGGTATTGCGGTCGGCGTCGCGTATCACAACATGAGCGCGGGCGAAGCGGCAAACCGTTTTTCGATTCTCTCGGTGGGCGACGCGATGGTGTCGCAGATTCCATCGCTGTTGCTCTCCGTGGCAGCCGGCGTGATGATCACGCGCGTCGCCGACGAGCGGCAAGCCAAGCCCGGTTCGCTCGGCGACGAGATCGGCCGCCAGCTCGGTTCCAGTTCGCGCGCGCTGTACTTCGCGGCCATCCTGCTGCTCGGTTTCGCTGCCGTGCCCGGTTTTCCCGCAGCGCTGTTCCTGCTGCTCGCCGGCACGCTGGCGTTTACCGCGTGGCGTTTGAACACCAAGAAGCCGCAGCAGAGCAGCCATGAACGCGAGTCGCTGCACGCGATGCAACGCTCGGGCGCGAAGATCGACGTGCCCGCGATTCTGGCGCGTGCGCCGCAGTTCACCTGCCCGCTCGGCGTGCGGATCGCGCCGGACCTCGTTGCGCGGCTCACCATGCCCGCGCTCGACAAGTCGTTCGAAACCGAACGCGCGCGGCTTCAGGAAGAACTCGGCCTGCCGTTTCCGGGCATCACGATGTGGACGTATGCCGCATTGCCGGCGTCCACTTGCCAGATCCTCGTTCACGACGTTCCGCAACTCACCATTGGACTCCCCGCCGGCAAAGTGATGTTGCCCGAAGCGAGCCGTCTCGCGCATTCGGCGGCACCGGTGACGCTCACTAGCGAAGAGAGCGAGGCGCTGGAGGTGCTCGTCGCGCAATGCGAGCCGGGGCCGCCGATCGACACGAGCGGCACGCCGACGCGTTGGCTGGAAGAACGCTCGGTGCCGCCGAAAACACCCGTATGGCGTGCGGAGCAGGCCATCGCACACGCCTGCGTCGCGTTGATGCGGCGCCACGCTCCGCTCTTTCTCGGCATTCAGGAAGTGCAATGGATCCTCGACCAGCTCGCGAGTGACTATCCGGGGCTGGTCGCCGAAGTGCAGAAAGTGCTGCCGCCGCAGCGTATCGCCGACGTGCTGCGACGTCTGCTCGAAGAACAGATTTCGATTCGCAATGTCCGCACGATCATGGAAAGTCTGATCGCGTGGGGACCGAAAGAGAAAGACATGCTGATGCTGACCGAGTACGTGCGCGGCGATCTCTCGCGCTTTCTCGCGCATCGGGCCGCAAGCGGCGAGCGGACCTTGTCGGCGGTGCTGTTCGACATGCCGGTCGAGCAGCATATCCGGCAGTCGATCAAGCAAACGCCGACCGGCAATTTTCTCGCCTTGCCGCCCGATGAAACCGCGCTGCTGATCGACAAGATCCAGTCCTTCGTCGGCGCGGTGCCGCGCGAGGGCGTGGCGCTCGTGACCTCGATGGATATTCGCCGTTACGTGCGACGCATGATCGAGGCGCGCCTCAACTGGCTCGCGGTGTATTCGTATCAGGAACTCGGCGAGCACGTCGAATTGCGGCCGCTCGGCCGCGTGTCGATCTGAGGCGGCGGCGATGACGCATATCGCTTCGCGCCACGTGCGTGTGATTCCGGGCGAAGCGGATAACGACACACCGGAAGACGCCGCTTCGCGTTCCGCTTCACGTGGCCGCGGCTTCGACTACGCGTCGTTGCTCGGCCGCCGCCGCGCGTTGCATCGGCTGAACAACAACGCGGATGCCGATGCCCACGCGGGCTCGCAAGGCGGCAGTCATGCGGATGCCAGTGAAGACGCAGAGACCGCATCGGCGCCCGCCGCGCCGCAGCCGTTCTTCCCGCACGAAGGCGACGCCGGTCACGATGCTGCCGAAGAGAGCACGGGCTCAGGTTCCGGCGCAAATACCGAACTCACGCTTTCGCCCGAACGCCTCGCGATCGGCGCACGTGTCGCCGATGCCGCGCAACCGGTCGTGTCCGCCGTGTATCGGCAACAACAGCGCTTCGTGCAGCTGCTCGGCTCGCTGGCGCGCGAGATCGGTGCGTTCTGCGGCGATCCGTCGATTGCGGAAGCAGGCAATTGGGAAGTGCAACTGCCGCTCGATCAGAAACTGTTGCCGCACACCACGCTGTATCTGACGCTTTCGCGTTTCAGTCTGCAGCTTCGGTTCGACACGACGGATACGGCGGCGCGGCAATTACTCTTGGAACATAGCGCACTGCTCGAACGAGAACTCGACACCTTGCTGCGCGCGTGGGGTGAAGCCCGCGAAATCGAACTCACTGTCTGGTGACAGATTCCCTGCGCATGACCTATCCGCTCGACGAGCCGACGACTGAAGACGAAGCCGTGACCGACCCGCGCGCGGTGCGTAAACGCGCATCGGTCAGCGAGCCGTCGCGCGGCGCGGCGGAGCTTGCGCATCGGCGAGTGATCGTGCCGTTCCGCATGCCGGTCGTGTCCCACGGCGACGCGCGCATTACGCGCACGATCTGCGATACGCGCGTCGCCAATCATCTGCGTGTGACGCTCGGCATCACCGAATGGCATGCGGCGTTGACCGATGCCCATACGTTCGATGCCGCCTACGCCGATCCCGGCGTCATCGAACTCACGCTCGCCCCGGTTGACGGCGGCACGACAACCGGCCTGCGTGTGGCGCTCGATCTGCGCGCCTATCCGGCGCTGTCGATCGCGGCATGGCCGGATAGCGACGCGCTGAGCACCAAACCACCCGCCGATGTCGCCTTGCGCCAGGCCGTCGCGGGCGTCGTGCTGGCGCCGTTGTTCGAGCGGCTCGTCGGCGCCGGCTTCAAGGACCCGCGTGTGGTTGCCGTGCGCCGGGCGCGCCTGCGCGATATCGCTTCGACTTCGACTTCGGCTTCGATGCGCAAGCTCACGAGCGAAGCCCACGCCGCTACGCCACCGGTCGTCGCGCTCTCGTTCGTACTTGCCGAGCGCCGCTATCAGGCTGCCGTTATCGCCGAGCCCGCATGCTACGACCTGCTCGACCGGCTATTGCGCAGCGATACCGACGCGACCCAGGCGCTGAACCCGACACCAGGCGCATTCGCATCGAACGATTCGTCGGCACACGCGAGCGCCGACCTCGACGTGCCGGGCAGCCTGATCCTCGGCGTGAAGCGCCTGCCGGTCGACACGCTGAATGCGCTCGAACCCGGCGACGTGCTGCTGCGCGCCGCCTTCCCTTCGCTCGATGCGGCGCTGCTCGGCGCATCGGACGACTCATCCGCGTCTCACGCTCGGCCGCGTGCCGTCGCCGCGTGGGGCACCCCTGGGCTCACCCGCGTGTGCGCCGCTGTGGAAATCGACGGGCACGCGCTCGTCATCGTCAAGGAGCCGAACATGTCAGAAGAGCTGGACCCGGCGAGCGCCGACGCCGGGCTCGCCATCGACGATCCCGCCGATCCGATCCGGATCGGAGAACTCGAACTGCCGGTGCAGTTCGAGATCGACACGGTGGCCCTACCGCTCGCCCAACTGTCGGCGCTCGGCCCAGGCTATGTGCTCGAACTGCCCGTTCCCGTGGCCGATGCCCAGTTGCGGCTCGTCGCGCATGGACAGACCATCGGCTATGGCGAGCTGGTGACGGTCGGCGAACATCTCGGTATCCGCATCATTCGCATGGCGCACAGGCATGGTCCAATTCAGTGATATCACCGGGCTGCTGCTGGTCGTCGTCGCGATCAGCCTGCTGCCCTTCGTCGCCATGGTGGTCACCTCGTACGCGAAGATCGTCGTCGTGCTGGGTCTGTTGCGCAATGCGCTCGGCGTGCAGCAGGTGCCGCCGAACATGGTGCTCAACGGCATCGCGATTCTCGTCTCCATCTACGTGATGGCGCCGATCGGCATGCTCGCCGCGAAGACGCTCGAAGGCCAGCAACTTGCCTCGCAACCATCGCAGGCGCTGATACAGGCGTTCGGCGCGGCGCGCGAGCCGTTCCGCGCGTTTCTCGTCAAGCACACCAACGAGCGCGAGAAGCGCTTCTTTCTGCGCTCGGCTTCCGTGGTGTGGCCGAAGGAAGAAGCCGCGCAGATCAAGGAAGACGACCTGATCGTGCTCGCGCCCGCCTTCACGCTGACGGAAATGACCGACGCGTTCAAGATCGGCTTTCTGCTGTACATCGCCTTCATCGTGATCGATCTGATCATCGCAAACGTGCTGCTCGCGATGGGCCTGAACCAGGTCACGCCGACCAACGTCGCGATACCGTTCAAGCTGCTGCTGTTCGTGGTGATGGACGGCTGGTCGACGCTGATTCACGGCCTCGTGATGTCCTACAAATAGCGCGGGAGACCAGATGGAAATCGATTCGCTAATCCGCTTCACCACCGAAGGCATGCTGCTGTGCCTGACCGTGTCGCTGCCCGCGGTGATCGTCGCGGCCGTGGTCGGTCTCGGCGTGTCGTTCCTGCAGGCGATCACGTCGATGCAGGATCAGACCTTGTCGCACGCGGTCAAGCTGATCGCGGTGACGGTGGTGATCGTGGTCGCCGCGCCGCTCTCGTGCGCGGCGATCCTGCACTTCGCCAACGAGTTGATGCAGGCGGCCGTGCCGCTCTGAAGCGGCGCAGGTCGGCCGTTGAACCGGGCCACTTTGCGAGGCGCGCGACATGAGCCGAATCTCCCATCAGGGCAGCGACACAGCGGCGGCCCACGCGCAGCGCACGGCCGAGGCGCAGCAGAAATCGGCCAACGCGCAAGGCGCGCGTAACGGCGCGCAATTCGCGGCGCTGTATCGCGGCACCACCAATTTCACCTATGGCGGCGACGCGCAACGCGGACCCTCGGTGAGTTCGGTGCGCGCGAAGCGCATGGCCGACCAGTTGGCGCGCAAACGACGCGCCGCCAAGAAACAGCGCAGCAACGGCGCGGGCCTCGACGACGATGGCCCAGACGACGCCGAAGCGCATCACGCGGAAGGCCAGAAGGTCAACCGCGACGGCGGCGGACGCGGGGGCGGCGGCGGTCATTCGCAAGGCGATCACAGCGACGAGCACGGCACGGGCGCGGCGGCCGGGATCAAGGCGCGCGGCGATCGCGGCGCCGTGCCACCGCCGCCGTCCGGCCGGCTCGACGCGGTCGCCGCGCAGTACGCGCAGCCGGGCCAGGAAAGCGCGCGCGCGGCGGCGGTGCGCGACGCATGGCGCAACGACATGCTGAGCTTGCGCGAGCAACTGGCCGCCAATCCGCAGATGCCGCTCGATGCGCGCGTGCTCGAGCAGTCGATCGATCTGCTCAGTGTGCAGCAGCGCATCGGCAGTCTTGCCGCCGCGCAGCCGGGGGCGAGTTCGGGCGTGGCCGCGCTGCGTGAGCGCGCGGGCAGTGCGTCCGGGCAAGCCGTCACGCGTCTGCCGCCGCCCGAGCGAGTGCAGCGTTTCAACCTGCTGTTTCCGTTGCTGTGGCTGCACGCGGATAAGCCGTCGAACGCGGCGCAGCTCGGGCGCTCGATCGATACGTTGTGCGGGCTGCGCGGCGGGGTGCTTGGGCGGGCTTCGGCTTCGGGCGTGTCTGGTGCGTCTGGTGCATCCCGTCGCCTCGCCGCTGAAGCGAGCCCGCACGGCGCCGGCGGCACACCGCCGTCCCCATCCGACGCCCCCGCAAGCCCGCCTGGACCACGCCGCGCCTTTCCAGACAATCGTCGCTAAACGGTTTGCCGCGCGGCTTCGCATCGCATGCGGCGCC
Organism: Paraburkholderia sp. RL18-101-BIB-B; assembly: GCF_046026985.1. Lineage (NCBI taxonomy): Bacteria > Pseudomonadati > Pseudomonadota > Betaproteobacteria > Burkholderiales > Burkholderiaceae > Paraburkholderia > Paraburkholderia sp. RL18-101-BIB-B. The sequence goes on along the minus strand of NZ_JARESV010000014.1, from coordinate 154,589 downwards.
TTCGCATCCGTTCGCTGACACGCCACATCGCGCGGCTACATTTAAGGTCGATCGAGCCGGCCTGAGCGCGCAAGCCGCGCGCTTCTCCGGCGCTTCTCCCACCCACCCTGTGCGAGCACGATGAAACTGCTGCGGATACTGACGGGCGTCCACGCGGGAGCGCAATTGCAGCTCACGCCGGGCACGCATCGCGTCGGCGCCGACGACGATGCCGACATCCGCCTCACCGACTGGCGTGGCGCGGATGCGCTGCTGCACGTCGACGCGAGCGGCGTGGTCAGCGCACAGCGCGTCGCCGCAGCGGTGCAGATGGCCGACACCGCGGACGGGCAGGCCGCGCCGCCGGTGGCCGGCGAAGAAGTGGTGCTGCTGGTGGACTTCGTGCCGATGCAGTTCGACGACATGATTCTGTGCGTGGGCGCGGACGATGCCGTGTGGCCGTCCGATCTCGACCTGCTGTCGATGCTGCTGACGCGCCCCGCCGAAGCGCGCTTCGCCGCCGAACGCAAGAAGCGCCGCCGTTATGTGGGCGCGATCGTCGCGTGCTTCGTGCTCGGCATCGTGATCGTCGCGGGTTCGCTGCTGACCACGACGCAGATGAGCCGCGCCGCGCTGCCGCGCAATGCCGACGACCGCGCGCAGCGCGTCAACGAAGGGCTGGCCGCGGCCCATGTGACCGGCTTGCAGGCGCACGCGGTCGGCAACACGGTGGTGGTGACCGGCATGGTCACGAGCCCCGCCGACGACGACGCCGTGCGCAATCTGTTCGCGCGCATTTCGCCGACCGGCATCTCGCGCAACTACGACGTCGCGCAGAACGACGCGCGCAGCATCGAGGATTCGCTCGGCGTGGCGGGCGCGCACGTGCGCTATCTCGGCGACGGCAATTTCGCGGTGACCGGCGCGGTCAGCAGCCGCGCGGATCTCGATGCGGCGCTCGCGCGCGTGCGGGCCGATCTGGATCCGAACGTGAAGAATATCGTGGTGCAGGCCGCGGAAAACTCCAACGTCATGGCGGCCGGCCCAGCGGCGGCGTCGTACTCCGAAATGATTTCCTCCGACGACGTCCGTTACGCGCAAACGCCGGATGGCGTCAAACACATCTACGCGATCGACACGCCGGCGTCGGACGGCGATGCAGCTGTGAATGCGGCTGCGAATGCGAATGCAAATGGCGAAAGCGGCGCGGCGCTTGCGGATGCGAACGCGGCCGGCCATGCCAGTAACACAACCGCCGCGAACACGAACGTGGCAGCGAACAGCAAAACCGCTGCGAGCAACACGCAAAACACCGCCAACGCCTCGATCGTGGACAACGACACCGTCACTCGCAGCGCGGCCAGCGTCGTGCCGCTGCCCAATCCCGCGACACTGCCGCCGGCCCAGCCGCGCGGTCCGTCTAGCTGACCCATCAACGGCACACCGCCACGCTTCAACCAGCACAACCAGGAGATCGACATGTACGAGCAGCTCGAAGCCCACGCCAGCGAATTCAACGACCTGCAGAAGACGCTCGCCGATCCGGCCGGCGCGCCCAAAGTGGAAGCGATCCGCCAGGCGCTCGACGCGACGGCGCAGCGCATCAGCGACAAGCAGGGCGCCACCGACCTCGATCGCAACAATCTGGCGAAGCTGTATCGCGGCTTTCTCGCCGCGTCGCGCGTGATCGCGCGGCTGCAGGAAAAACAGGCCGGCGCGCGCGCCTGAGCGCGACGCAGCGGCTCACCGCATGCCCGGCGCAGCACGCGCGCGGCGCGCGGATAACGCGCTTGCCGCGGCGGCCCGCTCTCAGGAGCGGCCGGCGCGGCGGCAGGTCTCGATGTAGGCCACTCACTCTCTACCCATAGTCACTGGAGGTTCTTATGTCCGTAGGAAGCGCAGGCGGAATGATGGCTGGTCTCACGCAGGAAATGGACCAGATGACGATGATGTCCGCCCAGATGCAAGTTGAACAAAGCATGTATGCATCGGTGGCGAACATCGCGAAGAGCGGCGCAAGCAACGTCAAGGATGCTTCGCGCGGCGGCTAAGCATTGCAGACGCGGGCCGTTCGCCACAGGCGGCGGTCCGCACGCGGCCGGCCCCGTCGCACACGGGGTCCGGCCGTGTTTTTTGCGGCATGCGCGAGAGGCGCGGCGCGGCGTCCGCCGCTCACGAAGCGGACAAAAGAACGCCCGGCCAACCGGGCACCGCGCGCAACCGCCAAGCAAGGGTCGAGAATGAGCAGCGAGCGTTACACCAGCCTGATCATGGATCTCTGCGCGACCGTCGGTCTCGGCGACGCGGACCATGTGCTGCGCACGCGGTCGATCGAGGTCGAGGGCTTCGACGTGCGGCTCGATTACTTCGAGCGCGATCTCGACGCGATGTACGCGAATTTCCATTTCGGCACGGTCACGGCCGGACGCACGCTCGTCGTGTTCCGGCTGATGCTGGAGGCCAACCTGCTGATCTATGCGCAGGACCAGGCGCAACTGGGGCTCGACACCGATACCGGCGGCGTCGTGCTGGTGCTGCGGCTGCCGTTCGCGGACGATCTGAACGGCGAGGCGCTCGCCGATCTGCTCGCGCACTACGCGGAGCACGGGCGCTACTGGCGACAGAACATCGTCGAGTCGAACGACGAGATGTTCGAAGGGATCGCGTCGGGAGAGTTTTTCTGGCTGCGGGCGTGATGCAACGTCGAACGCGACCGATCACGCAACGCCGGAGCAATCACAAGGGCAACTAGCCACGCCACTCACCAGCAACGCAGGCACTGCACCCGCAACACGCTCGCTCGAGGGTCCGCGCCTGGCGGACCTCGTTGCACGCCTCATCCCTTCGATGCTTCTTCCACGTTGCGCGCGCCCTGCTTCAGCAATTCGGCGAGTTGCATGACCGCGGCCTGTTCCAGTTGCAGCAGGCCGCCGACCACGTTCACGCCCGCCGTCGCGACACCGGTGGCGCCGTTCGCGAGTGTCGCCGCGCCTTGCGAGAAAGCGCCGAGGCGTCCGGCTCGCCCCGGCGCGCCGCCAGCGGCTGATTGAGCGGCCGACTGAGCAGCGCCCGGCGCAGCCGTCGTCGCCGAAGTGGCCGCCGACGACACCTTCGCCGCGAACGATGCGCGCGCGCCCTTGCCCGCCGCGGCGCCGCTGCCGTTGCCGGCCAGCGCGCCCAGTTTGTCGTCGGCTTGTGGACCGGCGTGCGGCAAGCCGCCGGCGGGTTTGCCGCCGTCCGCCGGCGACGACGACGGAGCGTTGGAGTCGGAAAGCGGCAGCGTACTGCTCGAACGTCCGATCGATGGGGAATTCGGCATGGTGCGGGGCTCCTGGTGTGAATGTGCGCCGCCAACGCGAAGCACAAGACAAGGACGTCGAACAGGCATCCTGCTCGACCTTACAAGCAGCGTACGAAACCCGCAGTCAGCGTGCGAACTCGCGTGCACCGATGCGAAGCGCGAGCGCTCAGCAGCACGACACCGTAGCCGCCGCACTTGCGTGTTCAGCGGCGGGCCGAGGCCAGCCGCCCGGCCCGCTGCCAGGTCTTCGCGCGCCCTTACGCCGATTCGCGGCGCGTCGTGCGCCGGTCATGCGTCGGCGGCACACTGCCGGGGTTCGTCGCTCACTCGGAATCCGACTCATGCGTTTCACTCCGCTCGACACTCTGGACACGCCGTATCTGCGGCTACGCCCCCTGACCCCCGCCGACGCTCCCGCCCTGTTCGACCAGATGCTGGGCGACGCCGACACGATGCGCGACCTGCCTGTGCTGCGCCACACCGGCGTGAGCCAGACCGAGGAATTCATCGCCGAGGCGCGGCGCGGCTGGGACGACGGCAGCCTGATCCGCTACACGCTCGAATGCAAGGAGACCGGCCGCCTGACCGCGCTGATCGAATTGAAGCCGACGCTGCCGCGCGTGGAGATCGGCGTGATCATCAGCCGGCATGGCGGCGCGCGGCGGCGCCGGGCCGGCGTGCTGGCTTTGCAGGAAGTGATCGACTGGCTGATCGAGCAGCCCGGCGTGTACCGCGTATTCGCGTGCTGCGCCGTGGATGGCGCCGCGCACAGTTCGATGGAGCGGCTCGGCTTCGTACAGGAAGCGCGCCTGACGAATCACGAACCGCGTCCGAACCGTGGCCTCGCCGCCGCCGACAGCTATCTCTACGCGCTCACGCGTCCCGCACCGGTGCCGCCCGAACCGGCCAGCGAAGGCGTCGCGTGGTTGCGCAATACCATGCGATGGAGTCTCGCGGACGCGTGAAGCAAGCGTTTTAACCGTCGACGGCGCACCCTGCATTGAAGAAGTGTCCGCAGTCCAGGCAATTGTTCACTTCTCGGGCGATAATACTTTGGTCTGACGAATAGCCGCAGCGCGGCATTTCGTCATGCATGCCTCGCGAGTATTCCTCGCCGGTGGACCGAAACACTACTACGCCGGAGATTCATCATGTCGCTACCGCGGCTCACTGGTCAGGTGATCGCTTTCTCGCGATTCTGGCTCGCGCGCGACGTGGGCCTGCTGATTTCCGACGGCGCCGTCATCGAACTCGGCGCGCGTCCGTTCGCGATGCTCGCGGCGCTGCTCGACGCACGCGGCCGCGTGGTGTCGAGCGCCGAGTTGCGCGAAATCGTCTGGCCGGGCAGCAATGTCGACGCGAACACGGTGCAGGCGCAAATCTCCGCGATTCGCCGCGCGCTCGACGGCGACCGCGATCTGATCGTCACCGTGGCCGGCCGCGGCTACCGTTTCGCGGGCGAGGTCCGCGTGCTCGAAACGCCGGACACCGGGCTCGATCTCGCGGTGGCGAACGCCGGCAGCATTGCCGCGTCGCTGGCCACCTCGTTCGCCACGACGGTCGCGGCGAGTCCGTTGACCACGGCCGGGTTCCGGTTCGGCGCGCCGGCCCGCGCGTTGTCCGCTGCGACTGCCGCGTCCGCATATAGCGCCGCGTTCGGCGCGTCCGGTTCGGCCTCCACCCGCACCGCGCGCTTCAGCAGCGCGCCGTACAGTCCGTCCGCCGCGGTCGCATCCGTCGCCGGCGCATCGAATCTCGCCGCGGCGGTCGCGCCGGCCGTGTCCGCGTTCCCCGCGCTGATGCCGACCAGCGCGGTCACCTCGCTGCGTTCGCAGATCATCGATCCGTCGCCGTTCATCGGCCGTCATGCGGAATTGTCGGAATTGCTCGCGCTGGTGCCCACGCGCCGCATCGTCACGCTGACGGGCGCCTCGGGCGTCGGCAAAACGCGTCTGGCGATCGAAGCCGCAAGCCACCTCGCGCCGCATTTTCCCGACGGCGACTTCTGCGCGGCGCTCGCCTCGCTCGCGCAACCGGATCGCGTGGCCAACGCGATCGGCGCGGCCGTCGGACTGGAGCCGGCCAGCGAGTTGGCCAGCGCCGCCAATCTGGCCGCGCAGATCGGCGAGCGCCGCATGCTGCTGATCGTCGATCATTGCGATCATCTGAGCGAAGCGGCGGCCAGCCTGATCGACACGCTGGTCGCCAACACGGGCGGCCTGCATGTGATCGCCACCTGCGAGTCGCCGCTCTTCATCGGCGGCGAGACCACCGTGCCGGTGGCCGCGTTGCGCGTGCCGCCCGAGCAGATCGACGGCACGCCCGCCACACTCGACTACGACGCGCTGCGGCTGCTTTTCTCCCGCCTCGCGCGCTGCGTGAAGGCCGCCGCATTGCACGCGCCGCTGCCGGAAGTGAGCGGCATCGCGCCGGCCACGTTCGCGGCGGCGGCGCTGATCTGCCGGCGCGTCGACGGCGTGCCGTTCGCGCTCGAACTGGCGGCCGCGACCATTGCCGGCCAGGTGCGCGCGGGCGTGCCGCCGGAAGAGGCGATCGTGGCCTTCGCGCGCGAACTCGACACCGTCATGACGTATCGCAGCGGCGGTCGCCGCATCGTGCTGCCGCGCGCGGCGATCGTGCACGTGATGCTCGATCTCTCGTACGCGGCGCTCGAAGCGCCCACTCGCACCATGCTGCGCCGGCTCGGCATTTTCGCCACCGCGTTCTCGCACGACGCCGCCTATGAAATGCTCGGCGCGTTCGGCAGCGACTACGGTTTCGGCCCGCCCGAGCCGCATCTGCTGGAACGCCAGCTCCATACGCTGATGGACGCGGGCCTCGTGAATGCCGTCGACTGCGACGGCGCCTTGCGGCTGCGCTTGCCGCCCGCCGTGCGCCGCTTCGCGCTCGACGCGCTGGAGCGCAATCGCGAAAGCGCCGAGGCCGAACTGCATCATGCGCAGTTCGTCGCGCGCGACATGGCGCGCCGGTTCGGCGCGGGCGTCGCCGTAGCCACCGCGCACAGCCGCCACGACATCGACGCGCTGCGCGCCGCGCTCGAATGGGCCGTGTCCGTCGACAAGGTGGAGCTGTGCATCGAGCTGCTCGACAACACCGCGCCGATCTGGGTGGCGCTCGCGCTCGTCGACGAATACATCGGCTGGGTGCGTGCCGTGCTGGCGCGGGTGGACAGCGTGTCGATGCGGCGCATCCGCGACGAAATGCGGCTGCGCGCCGTGCTCGCGCGTGCGTTGATGCTCAGGCGCGGCGCGTCGGCGGAGATCGTCGAGAGCTGGCAGCGCACCTATGAACTCGCCAATATCTGCGCCGACACGCCCTACCGCCTGCGTGCGCTCTTTTGCCTCGTGATGTGCGCGCTCGACGCCGGCGAGATCGAACAATGCCGGCGCCTCGCGAACGAATTCAGCGAGATCGCGCCGGTCGCGCAGAGTGCCGCCGTGAGCATCAACGCGCGGCGCATCGAGGGCATCGTCAAGGCGTACGCGGGCGAATTCGACACCGCGATCCGTTTGCTCGCGCCGGTGGTCGGCCTGAACGACGACACCGCCGACGACATCGACGAAGACCTGAGCCGCGAGGCCAACGCGGTGGCCACCAGTTATGGACTCTCGCTGCATCTCGTGGCGCGCGCGATTCATGCCGTCGCGCTGTGGCTGGTCGGCGAACCGCATCTGACGACACCGCCGCGCGTCACGATCCGCGACCCCGCCGACGAGAGCGAACCGCTCGCGTGCTGCATCGCGCTCGGTCTTGCCTGCGCGCTCGCCGCGCTCGACGACGACATCGCGCTCACCGAGTCGTGCGCCGCGGCGCTGGTCACGCGCGCGCGTGCGGCAGGCGTCAAGCGTTGGCTGCGCCTCGGGCTCGATTTCCAGCTTTGGCTCGAGGCCCGGCGCGGCGACGAGGAAGCCGCGTGGCGCCTGATTGCCGGCGCGTTGAAGCGGATCGCGCGCGAGCGCATCTATGTGCCCGACATCGCGTTCATCGCCACGCTGTTGCCGCGCATTGCGCTGCACGGCAAGCCGGAACTCGCGGTGTCGCTCGGCGCTACCTTGCGCGACGCCGTGAGCCGCAGCGAGCGCACCGGCGAGCTCTGGTACGTGCCCGAGCTGCTGCGTCTGGACGCCATGCTGCGCCTGCGCACCGGCGACGACCCACGCACGGTGCGCGAGTTGCTCGACGACGCGCTGCTGCGCGCGCGTCAGCATGGCGCGCGCCGGCTCGAACTGCGCATCACCGTCGATCTCGAAGCGCTGCACGCTTCGGCCGCCGCGGGGCTGCTTCGCGTGCGGTGACTTCGCTTCGCACGCTGCATGGGGGTGTCACACGCGCTTAATACCGTGGGTTCAACTGCCGCTCGTTGAACGCCACGCGCCATGTCCGACATTCATGCCCTGCCGCCGCACCTGCCCCACACGCCGGACACCGAAGCGGCGCAAACGCCCGCGCAGCGGCCCGGCGGTGCGCCCGCCACGCCGCCCACCGGCACGCCGCAGGCCCGGCCGCTCGTCGATGACACGCTGCTGGGCCGGCTCGGCAACACGCTCTCGCGGACCGGCGCGCGGCTGCGGGCGAGCAAGTTCGACGTCAGCACCGCCTTGTCGCAAACCAGTCAGCACGGCAAGCCGTTCGCGCCGGCCGATTTCACCGCCGACGGCGAGCGTTATGCGGCGAAGCCGGTAGCAGGGTCGAACGCGGCGGGAACGGCGCTGGCCAAGACCGAGCGGCAAAGCCGCCAGGCGTTGGGGAAAACGGCGCGCGCCGCGGATTCTTCCACTTCGAACACCGCGCTTGCGGTGGAGCACGGCAACGAAGCATCGACGGCGATCCCGCTCGATGCCATGACCGGCGAGGCCGCGTTGAGCGAGTACGTGCGCCATCAACTGCCTGGTCCGTCGCACGATCTGCTCGCACAGGCCGAACTTTCGCATCGGCTGAGCGCTTTGGGCGGCTCCGACGCGGCCTTGCCGACCGGCCGGGGCTCGCTCGTCGCCCAGGCGTTGCACGGCGCGAGGATCGGCGACGCACCCAGCGCCAACCACGTGCTCGACGCCCTCGAACATCTCGACTTCGCGCAGATGCACACCGCCCGCTCGAGCACGCCCGCCGAAGCCGGCGCCTGGCAAGTGGCCCGCACGCTGGCGCGCACCGACGCCGGTTTCGAAGCGCTCAGCCAATTGCGCCATCACGGCCAACCCGCCCCCGGCGATGTGTCGACGCAACTCGCGCAACGCATGATGCTGCAAGCCGCCGATGCGCTCGATCCGCCGCTCCACGGCGCAGGCCCGGCGCAGGACCCCGCGCCCGCCGCCGTCGCCGCGCGCGCGGCACCGGCAGCAGGCACGCCGCTCGATGAAACGCCGCTCGCTTGGCAAGCCTACGACGCCGCCTCGACACTGACCACGCAAGGACGCGCGGCACTGAGTGCCGATCAGAAAGGCGCGTTCTTCGCGTGGCGTCAGAATTTCCGCGAGGACGGACGCGGCAGCGACCTGTCGCAAGCCCGCGAGCGTTTGAACAAGTTCTCCGCGAAGACCATCGACCGGGTTGGCGAAAATCGTTGGAAGAGTTTCCTGCCGCGCCTCGCCGGCAAACGCAGCTCGCCGCTCTCGGCGCTGCGCTTCGGCACCCAGGGCGTGCCGCGCAAAACGATCGGCGCCGAACAGGGCAAACTCGACGAGGCCATGCGCGGGGCGCTGGAGCCGCTGCGCGAGCGTCCGGAAATGCGCGCCGCCGCCGCGCTTTCGCACGCGCGTCCGGAGCAGTCGATTGCCGAACTCGCGGCCTTGCATGTGTGGCTCGAGTCGGGCGGCTTTCCGAACGGCCGGATGGATGCCGATCAGTTGCACCAGGTCACCGAACGCGCGCAGCAGATGTGCGCCGAGTTGCAGCCGCGCGATGTCGGCTCACCCGCCACGCTCGATCGCCTGCGCGCCGAAACCACGCGCTGGGCCAACACCGATCCGCACACGCTCGCGCGCAGCAAGCCGTTCAAGTCGATCGCGAAACAACCGTTCAATCTGGAGCGGCTCGCTGCATGGGGTAAGGTCGCCGGGGTGCCCGCCGATTCGCCGTTCTGGACGCAGGTGTCGGCCCTGAAGGATCAGGCGCGCCCGCCCGCCCCGGCCGCCCAGGCCGACAGCGCCGACGCGGTCCGGCAAACGCTCAAGGACGTCGCGCACGATCTGCAATCGAGTTCGCGCTTGCGCCTGACCGATGGCCGCCGCATCGGCGTGAGCACGCGCGGTCTCTCGGCGAATCTAAGCAAGGTGCTGCATGCGGGCGCGGTGCCGATCGCGCCGCGCGTCGATCTGCGCGCGTCGCAAACCCGTGAAGCCGTGGTCGAGTTGAGCCGCGGCACGCATGGCGTCGAGATGTTCGTCGGCACCGCGAAAACCCAGCTGCGGCATGCGGGCGTCGGCGTGCTGGTGGGCTACGACGTCGACGTCGGCTTGACCCAGCTGCGCGCCGGGCTGACCACGCAGGCCGTGCTGCATTCGCAGGAGTTGTCCGAGCCGAGCGGCGTATCGCTGCGGGTGGCGCGGCGTGTCAATCGGAACGGCACCGGCTACGACGACAGCGCGATGCGCGCGAAACTCGAAGGCATCATTGATCATGTGTTCGACGAGACGACCGAGGCGCACGGCGCGAATTCTGGTGGCGCGCGTGGCACCTGGAACCGGCTCGCCGACCATTATTTCGACGACCCCGACGTGTCGATCAGCTGGACCGACTCGGTGGCACGCACCGTCAAGCGCGGCGGGTCCGCCGATGCCGGCGTCTCCGTGACCGTGCCGAAGATCGGCTCGCCGTTTCGCGCGGGCGCGAATATCGGCATCGGCTATGAAAAGACCGCGAAGCAGACGCTCGATTCAAATGAACAAAGCGGCCGCATGCAGATCGAGCAGCATCGGGTGGGCGCGGGCTCGCGTCTGATCGGACGGCTGAGCGGAACCGTCAGCGCCACGAAAGCGGTCGGTGCGCCTGCGTCGAGTGTGGGGGTGGGCCTCGTCTCGCTCGACGCACCCTCGGCGACCATGACCTTCGCCGACGACAGCCACCTCGCCAAAGTGCAACTCGTGCGCGAGGACGGCGCGCTGACGCATCGCGCGTGTCTGCTCGACACCGAGTATTCCAGCGCTGAAACCTACACGCGCGCGCTCGACGCGAGCCGCGACCAGTGGCTCGATCTGTTCACGGAACAGGTGCTCGCCGAGCAGGAAGGCGAACGCCAGGACGCGCGGCTGAATGGCCGTCCCGAACCGCAGCAAACGCCAGCGCGCACGCTCGCGGCGCAACGTCTCGACCGCCATCTCGGCGACGTGAAGGCGAACCGGCGGCCGAATCAGACCTACTTCCACCGCTACCGGCTCAAGCGCGGCGCGGCGAAGCAACTGGACATGCTGGCGGCAATGTCGAAACAGTTGCCGCCCGCCGAGGCCGCCGCGGGGCACGCGCAAATCGACGCGAAGGTGGACAGCATTCTCAACGATCCGGCCTCCTGGATGCCGATCGAACTGAAGGTCAAGGAGCGCACCACCAGCACGCGCAGCCCGGGTTTCAATTTCGCGCTGCAGCTGAATACGCAGACCAGCGCGACGGGCGACCGCGAACTGTTTGCGGAGAGTATTCCGTTTGCGCTGGTGGATCGGCTGGACGGTTAGAGGCGGGACGTGTGGTGAGTGCGGCCGGATCATTGCGGAGCTCAGGAAATCCAGTATCCTGAACATCCTGCTGAACGTATCCGACAGAGCCGGCTCTTCTCCATGAATCTATCTTTTGAAGTCCTGCAGGTGCTCGATGCAATCGATCGAACCGGCACGTTTGCGAACGCCGCCGAAACGCTTCACAAGGTGCCGTCCTCGCTGAGTTATCTGGTTCAGAAACTCGAACTCGATCTCGGCGTCAAGCTGTTCGACCGCACCGGCCGGCGCGCCACGCTGACGCACGCGGGGCGTGTGGTCGTCGAGGAAGGCCGCCGTCTGCTGGAGGCGGCCGAAGCGCTCGAATTCAAGGCGAAGCGAATCCAGCATGGCTGGGAGGCCGATCTGCACATTGCCGTCGACGAGATCATTCCGTTCGATCTGCTCTGGCATCACGTCAGCGAGTTCTACAAGCTCAAGCTGGACACGCGGCTGCATCTGTCGAAAGAAGTGCTGGGCGGCTCGTGGGACGCGCTGCTCACTCGTCGCGCGGACCTGATCGTCGGCGCGGCCGGCGATCCGCCGCCCATTCCCAATCTGATCGCGAAACCGATCGGCTCGCTGCGGCATGTGTTCGTGGTGGCGCCGGATCATCCGCTGGCGTCGATACCCGGACCGCTCACGCTGGACGTCGTCGCGCGCCATCGCGCGGTCGCGATCGGCGATACGTCACGCAAACTCGCGCCGCGCACGATCGCGCTCGCCGTCAATCAGGAAGTGCTCACGGTGCCGACGCTCGAGGCCAAACTCGCCGCGCAGATCAAGGGCCTGGCAGCGGGCACGATTCCAGAATGCCTCGCCGTCGAAGCGCTGAGCCAGGGCGAACTGGTGCAAAAGGAAGTGATCGGCATGCGCGACGTCACGCATTTCTATCTGGCGTGGCGCGACAACGAATGCGGCAAGGCGCTGCAATGGTGGGTCGAGCAGTTGAACCGGCCAGACCTGATCGACGAAGTGGTGCAACAGCGAACGCTGCACGGTTGAGGTTCGACTAGCAGGCTTCGCTGATCTCGTCCGGCGGCGGGTCGTCGAACGATGCCGCAGTGGCATGCGCATTCGTGTCCATCCGCGTATCGCCGCCGGCAGAAGTACCGGCCGGCGCGTACGCTTCAGTCGCGACACGCAGCAAGTCTTTAGCGGCCTTGAAGTCGTCCCAGTCGCGGCCCTCCGTGAGTCTCGCGCAGGCGGACTTCACCAGTTGCACCGCCTCGACGCTTCGGCCTTGCGCATGCCAAAGCCGCCCGAGGCTGGTCGCCGCCCGCAGTTGCAACGAGCGGCAACCCTGTGCCAACGATTCCTCCAGTGCCGCGGTGAGACTCGCCTGTGCATGCGTCGCCGCATCGCCGAACGGTGACTGGCCGGCGTACTCCATCAGCAGCAATTCGGCATGCACGCGTCTGAGTTCGGCGGCATACCACTGGTCGCCGGTCTCATCGCCCTGCGCGAGCGCGTCGGCCACGGCGGCGATGCCGTTCTCCCGCTGTCCGGCACGGCCGAGCGCGAGACTGTATTGCGCGGCAAGCATGGCGCGCGGCGCGGCATATTCGAGCGCCTGGAGATCGTCCAGCGCGGCGCGGAAGCTACGCACACGCTGCGCACTGGTGTCGTCCAGCGAATGCAGGTATTCGTCGAAACAGCGGCAGCACGCATGCGCCACCCGCAGCCCGGCACGCGCCGACACGTCCCGCAACAGCGCGATGGCCTGAGCCGCCCGCTTTCGCCGGCCCGCCAGCAGCGCCAGCGGAATTTCCGCCTCGACCAGCACGTAGCACGTGACCATCGCCTGTTCCTGCCGGCATGCTTGCGCAACGCATGCCTCGGCGACTCTGAGCGCCTGATCGCGCGCGCCCTGCAAGCCGAGCAGGCGGGCAAACGTCGCGCGGCCGACCACGCCCTGATCGATGGATTGTCCGAGCGGCAGCCGATATTGCAAGCGGCCGGTGTGCTGCAAGAACTGATCGAGCGAGGCACGCGCCTCTTGCTGATCGCCCACGTAGTGCGAGGCAATGCCGAGCAAGCGATGAGCGAGAATGCCGTTGGCGGTATCGCCCGTCTGCGCGGCCAGCGACGCGAAGCGCCGTGCGAACGCCAGCGCATTGCGCGCCGCACCGGCCGACTGGCTCGCGTTCCACATGCCCCACAACGCGCGCGCTTCGAAGGTCTGATCGCCCGACGCGATCGCGAGTGCCAGCACCTCGGCCCAGATGCCGAGCGTTTCCCGGTTCGGTCCGTTCACATGGACGAGCGCCGCACCGAGCGCGGCGAGCAGCTGCATGCGCAAGCGCAAATGGCGCGGCGAGCGCGCACCCTGATGCATCGCGTCCACGGTGTCAAGAGCACGCCTTGCCCACACGCAGCATTCGTCGACCAGCGAGAGTTCATAAAGCAGCGACACGAACTTCACCGCCAGCGTTTCGCCCAGCGCAGCGTCACCTTTCGGTGACAACGCCCAGGCCAACGCGGCTCGCAAATCGTCGAGTTGCTCGCGCATGTGGTGGCGCCAATGCTCCGGGCCGGCGCCCGCGGCGTTTGTGTCATGGGCTTCATGTGCTTCACGCGCATTGCTCGGCGAATCGAATGCGACCAGGTCCGCGAAATAACGTGCATGCCTGAGCGTGACGAGGCGCCGCTCGCCGTTGTCGTCGAGCTTTTGCATCGCGTAGGCACGCGTGGTTTCCAGCAGCCGGTAGCTTGCCTTGCCGCGCTCCGCGTGCATCACGACCAGCGATTTTTCGACGAGTCCCGATAGCGCCGCGATCACGCCGGACTCACGCAAGCCTTCGTCACTCACCATGGCGATCGCCGAATCGATCGTGAAGCTGTTCACAAAAACGCCGAGCCGGCGCAACGTCGTGCGCTCGGTGTCGTCGAGCAAGGCGTGACTCCAGTCGAGCGTCGCCTTCAAGGTCTGGTGGCGCGGCAGCGCCGTGCGATTGCCGCCCGTCAGCATGTTGAAGCGGTCGTCGAGATGGTCGGCGAGCGTCTCGATGCCGAGTATCGCAGCGCGCGCCGCCGCCAGTTCGATGGCCAACGGAATGCCATCCAGGCGGCGGCACACGGTGCCGGTCAGATGAATGCTTCGGTCGTCAAACGAAAAGCGCGCGTCGATCGCGCGGGCGCGTGACAGGAACAACTGCACGGCACTGCGTTGCAAAACATGCTGGCTCTCATCGTCGCGCGCGGGCACGTCGAGTGACGCCACCCAGTACAGGTGCTCGTCCACGACACGCAGCGGCTCGCGGCTGGTCGCGAGAATCCGGATGGCCGGACTCACGTTCAATAACGCTTCGGCCAGTTCGGCGGCGGGGCAAAGCACGTGCTCGCAGTTATCCAGTACGAACAGCACGCGCCGTTCGCCGAGTTCCTTGCTGACGCGCGCCAGCGTAAGCGGCCCGCTCGCCGCGCTCACGCCGACGCTGTTGGCGAACATGGCAAGCACGCTATTTGCGTCGACGGCGGACGCCAGCGGCACCAGATAGACGCCCTCCGGAAAGTGCGCCAGCGAGCTGCGCGCGATCTCGATAGCCAGACGGGTCTTGCCGATCCCGCCGGAACCGACGAGCGTGACATGGCGCGTCGAAGCGAGCGCCTGCGCAACGTCGCTGATGGCCTGATCCCGGCCGATCAGCGACGAGCTATTGGCAGGCAGATTGTTGGGGACGTTGCGAACCGACGGGACTGGTTCGGAGGCATCGGCCGCATTGTCGCGAACGGCGTTGGCCGGCTGTTCCGCGCAAGCCTCTCTGGATACCAGCCGGTAGCCTCTTCCCGACACGGTCTGTATCAGGTTGCGGCTCTCGCCCAGCACCTTGCGCAAGGCGGACATATGCACCTGAAGATTGTTCTCTTCAACGATGGTGTCCGGCCATACCTGTTCGAGCAGGGCGTCCTTCGACACCAGCGCGCCGTTCGCGGCGATCAGCACGGCGAGTATGTCGAATGCACGGGTGCCGATGCGCACAGGCTGTCCGTCGAGCAACAGCTCTCGGCTGGCGAGGTCCACCTGAAGCGGGCCAATGCGGGTCATTGCCTGAGTATCCAAGACACAGCGGGATGAGGAACCGCTGAGGACTGACTGCTCAGCGAAGCGTCCCCGAAGTCTAGATCAACCGCGAGTACGCATGCGCGGAAAAAACTGATCCTATCGTTCAAATTTTTTGTACTGAGCAAGCGGCTGCCGGCTGCGGATCGCGCGGTCTAGCGCGAGTCGCCTGACATGAGAGTGGACGGCATGCACGCGATAACGGAAGCCAGAATCATGGCGTCGGCATTGGCCGGGATCGCGCTGCGTACTCTCGGCTTGTAGATCGCATCGTCACGGCGAATCGTCGCGCCGCTCAAAGCGCAGCGTCCCTTGCTGCGCGCGCGGCAGCAGATCCACACCTGGTCGACATATTGGCAACGGGTCGCATCCTGCCAGAGCACGGCAATCGACGTATCCGACAGACGCTCGAGCACTTCGATCTGGATATGCCGCGACGGCGCGTGCGCGGCGGCGACGCGTTTCGCCCGCGCCTTCAGATAGGCTTCACCTTCGGTCTCATTGCAATAGTCCGCCAACAGCCGGTTGATCACGTGGTTCCACACTGGCGCCCGGCCGTCGTCCGGCATCGCCGACGGGTTCTCGCTGACCTGGCAGTACGCTTCACGACGATCGCGCGTCTCGTGCTGAGCCGTCTCGGTGCGTTGCTTCAAGGGGGTGTCGATATGCATGATGCTGCTCCCGAAGTGTTTGCGGGTAGAACCGGATCCCTCTTCCGACACGCCTCGCTGACGACATGGTGCCGATACGGCGTTACCAGCCGAACTTGAGTTCGGCGCCTACATAGTCGGAATTGCGCGCACCCAGGTCGCGCAGCGACGGACCGACCTGGAAATGCACGGCTTCGAGCGCGGTGGCGAGATTCGCGGTGACCGCATAGTCGGCGCGCAGCTGCGTGTAGAAACCGGTCCAGCGGCTGCCGTGTCCGGCGGTTCCCGGCACGACCGCCGAGCCTTGTTGATACACCGCGTCGGCGGTGGTCTCGCGCCATTGCAGCCCCACGCCCGCGAGCAGCGACAGCTTGCTGTTCGGTTTGACGATGAGCGAAGGCTTGACGTGAATCACGTTCGAGTAGCCCGTATAACCAGCGAGCGCGAAGTAGTAGCCGTTCGGAAAGAGCGGATTGAAGGTGCCGATGCGGCTGTCTCCTGGATGCGTGTCGCCTGAGGCCGCATCCACTTGCAGGCCGAGACGCGGGGTCCACGGCAACGAAGCCAGCGTGTAGCCGGCGAGCGTGCCCACCGCCCATGCGCCGATCGTCTTGCTGCCGACATGGCCCCACTGATACATCGCCTCCGCGTCCCAGTCGATGTGATTGACGGAGCCCGCGTAACGCGCGTCGAACACGTCGCGATGTTCGTCGCCGGTGGCGTCGAGAAAGCGCGCATTACTGCGGTTGTAGCGGGAGTAATAGGCGGACAGGTCGCCCGGACCGACGGCCTTGCGCTCCACCCGCACGCCGCTGAACGTCAGGTCGCGATTGGAGACGTCGTCGAAATCCGAGTTGTCGCGGTACTGCACCGGCTGCGTCGCATAAGCGATCCAGCGCCACGGGCCGGTTTCATAGTCGGCCCAGATGGCGTCGAAGGCCTGGCGCACGTTCGGGCCGTCACGCACGGAGATGAACCGCTGCAAGTCGAACGCCATCTCCTGCCGGCCGACACGAAACTTGAAGGTGCCGGGTCCGAGCGGCTCGGTGATGGCGACGAACGCCTGGCGCAAGTCGAGCGGATTCTTGTCGACCGGCGAGACGTTGTCCTTGCCGAACGGACGTGCATCCTCGAACTGCGTGAAGATCTGCACGTGCGGGCCGAGGCGCACATCCGCGTGGACTTCAAGACGTTGCAGCACGTACGTGTCGTCGCGGCCCGAACCGAGGCCGAAGAGCGGCGCGTCGTTCATTTCGAGCCGCTCGCGCAGCACCATGCCGAGCGAGATATACGCGTCGGGATTGCCGAACAGCGGAATGTATTTCAGCGAATCGAAGGGCTTCTTCGGCACGCACGGATTGGCGAGTGCCGACCAGTTTTCCTGCCAGCGATTGAACATGACAGCCGGCCGCGCGCATGAAGTGCTTGCGGCCGCTGCCGTGCTGCTGGGCGCGCCGGTCGTGCTGGTATCCTCTGCGCCGCCGAGCGCCGTATCCGCCGCCGACGCCGGCAGCGCGGCCGCCAGTCCCGTGCTGATCAACAGCGCACGGGCGGCACGCAGCGCCGAACGCCGCCGCAACGCCTGCAAGTTCTGGATGAGGCCTGCTTTACTGGACATCGTGCACTTCGGCGATATACCCACCCGGGAATTCGAGCACGGCGCTCTTGCCTGCTTCGCTGCTATACGGCTGCGACAGCACCTTCGCGCCGGCCGCTTGTGCGCGCTCGAGAGTCTGCGTCAGATCGTCGACGGCATAGCCGGTCGTTTCACGTCCGAACGGGAACGGCAGCTTGCCGTCCGTGACGAACACCACCATCCGGCCGAAGCCCGAATTGATCCGGATCTCGCGAATCGTCTCGCCAGGCCGGCCGATCACGCCGGCATCCGCGCGCGGGTTATCCGACACGACCTTGCCATGCGAAAAATGCAGCCAGCGGCGCACGAAGTTGTTGGCTTCATAACGCGATACATAGACGCGGTTATCCGGCACGCTGTGCAGCGGCGCGTAGTTCGGCGCCTTGGTGTGCCAATAGAGCTGCATCGTCAGGCCGCCCGGCCACTGGATGATCGCGTCCTTGCCGATCGGATCGTCGAAGCTATCGACCAGCACGTCGGCGCCCGCCGCGCGCGCCGCCTTTACCGCCTGGTCGATGTTGGTGACCAGGTAGCCGGTCCGCTCGTTGCCGAACGGATAGGGAATCGGCGTTTCGAAGCCGAACACCGACAGCATGCCGACCGGCGTCTGCACGTATTGCGACGCGGTCTTGCTCGGCGTCGGCGTCACGGTGAACACCGCGCGCGGCGATGCCTTGCCGCCGAACGTGGCGAGAAAGCTGTTGACGAACGCGTCGAGATCCGCCGAGGCGACATACACGTGTGTCGTGTCGTACTGCGCGCCGACCGAGACGTCGGGCATGCGCGCCGCGAGCGCGGTCTTGCCGTTCGAGACTTCCGGCGGGCCGTTATCGGCAAAGGCGGACGACACCGGCGCGAGGCCGATCAACACGGCAGCGCAGAAGGCCGCGATGGGACGAAAGCGTTGAAGCGAAGTGAACATGTGATTACCCGATGGTGTTAGCAAGATCTGAACGGACGGCTTGCAGGATCAGCCGCCCTCTTTTGTCGCGCCGGGCGTGGCCGGCTTTTGCGCCGAGGTGCTCTGCTGCGATTCGGCGACCCGAACCGTGGCCGTCTGCGCGAAAAACTGCGCCTTGACGACCGGTATCGCGTGCTCGCCCAGCACCATCCCAAGCAGGCCGGCGAGCGCGATCAGTGGCGGCGCCGGCGACTGCACCTTGAGCAGCCAGTAGAGAAGTCCAATGCCGAAGCCAACGCCCAATGAAATGATGTAGCCCATTCTGATTTCCTTTCGATGCCCGCTTGCGGCGTTCGCGTGGCCCGTTTCCAGGCGGCGTCCGACACGCGGCGAGCCAGTCGTCATATGCGGCGAACCGCGTCAATTCGCCCAGTCGGAACCCAGCACCAGCCCGCAGAAATTCAGCCGGCGATGGTTCGGGTCCCACCGGTCCAGCACGTCGGCATTCACGGTGCCGAACGTCGTCTCGGGACGATGCTCCATGCCGCGCGCGTAGGCTTCGAGGATCTTCTTCTTGAAGCCGGCTTCACGCGGACAGGCCTGCACGATCTCATCGCGCTGCTGCGCGGTGAATTCGTCATAACGGGCACCGCGAATATCCATCTGCACGCCCGCGCTCACCAGCGCGACGAGCGGCGACAAATGCTCGGGAATGCCCGGCGTGGTGTGCAACGCGATCGCCGCCCAGACCTCGTCGATCGCGCCGGCGGCGGCGCCGTACTGCAGCATGAAGTCGCGCGCCTCATTCGCGCTGTCCACCTCGTAGCGATACGGAGAGCGCCGGTGTCGCACATTCAAACCGACGTTGTGAAACAACGCGCTCACGTACAGCAACTCCGGGTCGAACGTCAGCTTGTCGCGAGAGCCGGTCAGCGCGCCGAACAGAAACGCCCTGAGCGCGTGATGAAACATCAAGCTGGACTCCGCGGCCCGAATCTGATCGGTTGCCGCCCGCGCCATCGGACTGTCGGGAATGCCGACTCCCGCAATGTTCTTCTTCATGTCATCTTCTCCCTATCCGACACGCCGCCGCGGGCGCGCATCGCCGACCGACCGATCAATGCAGCGTACCGAATTAACCTCATAAAGACTTTGGCGAATCCTTAAAAAGACTGAATCGATGCGGCGCGTCTCGCTGCGCTCACAACGTGAGTTCATGAATGCGCCGAACGCCGTCGCGAATCCATTGCAGCAGACCGCCGGAGCTTGGGTCGGCGTCGTTCGGCGACGCCAGCATCAGCTTCTCCGTTTCATGGTGTTCGGATAGCAGCCGGCACATCTCGCGCGCCACTTCGGGACGCCGCGCGAGAATCGGCGTCAACGCGGCCTTGTCGAGCTGGAACACCGTGGCGTGCGTCATCGCATGAACGACCACGCCAGTTCTAACGCCGGCGAGAATGCCCGACTGACCGATGGAGTCCCCTGGCGCGAGCCGGCGCAATTCGACCTCGCCGCTGTCCTTCGGCACGCTCACTTTCGCCACGCCGCGCGCCAGAATGTGCAGCGCGTGGCTGCTTTCATCGGCGGCGCTGTAGATGGTCTCGTCGATGTCGAACTCGTGGCATGTCAGTTGCGCGGCCAACTCCGCGATCCCACCGTCGTCGAGCGTCTGGAAGATGAGCACGTTGTGCAGCAGGCGCTGCTTTTCATTCGCGGCGTCGACCACGGGTTCGGGCACGGACAACGGACGCAGCACCACGCCGCGCGATAACAGATGCCGGTGCGCCAGATCGAACAGCTCGTTGCGCACCTCGGTCTTCTTGCCGAGCGCATCGACGTAGCAGACGATCTCGTATTCGATCGCGTCATTGGTCGCCCGCCGCACGCTGACGACCGGCTTCGGATCCGCGAGCACGTTCTCCGAACTGGCGGCGGCGTTGGCGAGCGCCTGCAACACGGTAGCGGGCCGGATCGACGGCTTGACCGGCAGCAGTACGCTGATGCCGTGCGTGTGCGAAGGCTGGTTGGCGTTGACGATATTCGTGCGCGCCGCCACGCTGTTGGGAATCACGACGATATTGCCCTGACCGTTGAGCAGGCTGGTCGCGCGCCAGTTGGTCTCCACCACCTTGCCTTCGACCTCGCCGATGGTGACCCAGTCGCCGATCGCAAAAGGCTCCGTTGCGTTGAGCACCACGCCCGAAAACACGTCGTTGAGCGTGCTCTGGATCGCGAGACCGAGCACGATCGCGAGTGCACCCGAGGTCGCGAGCAGGCCGCGCACCGGCAGTTCAAGCACGAAGGCAATCGCACCGACCCCGGCCGCGAGGAACACCAGCGCACCGAGCACGTCCTGAAACAGGCGCTCCTCGTGCCATGTCTCCGGCAGCACCGTGCGATCCAGCACGATCGTCACGAGCCGCGCCCCTTGCAACCACCACACCACCTCCAGCAATTGCGCGAGCAGATGGCGCAACGGCTCGTCCGGCCATGGCGCCGCACGCAGCGGATTCATGCCATAACTGAACAGCACGTAAGTCGACAAGCCGAACATCAGCGCACGCAGCGCGAGACGCCCCTTGTCCGTTTTACGGCTCATGAACCGCCAGGCGAGGAAATCGAGAACCAGGATGCCTAGCCCATACAGCACGCCATCGTCGAGGGTCGGCATAAAGGTTCTCGCTTGTCGGGTGGCACGAAGCGGTGGCTGTCAGAACGCGAAACAGCTACATCCCAGCGCGCCCCAGAAACCATTCGAATCGCTGACCGGCACGTTCTTGCGCCACGCCCAACCGTGCGCATGGGCATGCACGCCGCACAGATTGACGCAACCGTCCACGCACGCGACCGCGGTCGGCTTGTAACGGCTGTAGCCGCCGAATTCCGTGACCGGCGACCACGACGGACTGACCGGCAAGTCCGGCGGCGCGAGCGGCGCGAACTCGTCGTCCGCATAGACCACCTTGCCGCCCACCACCGTCATGTTCGAGGTGAGGAACTTGATGCGGCTCTCGTCGACCGAGAAGTAGTCTTCGCTGAGCACCGCGAAGTCCGCGAACTGGCCGGGCACCAGCGCGCCCTTGCGGTCTTCCTCGTTCGAGAACCATGCGCTGCCCACCGTGTAGCGGCGCAACGCCTCCATCCGGTCGAGCTTGTTCTCGCTCGAATACATCGACGTGCCGCCCACCGTCTTGCCCGACACCATCCAGTAGAGCGAGACGAACGGATTGAAACTCGCGACGCGCGTCGCATCCGTGCCCGCGCCGACCGGCAGGCCGGCGTCGAGCATGTGGCGGATCGGCGGCGTGCGCTTCACCGCCTCCTCACCGTATTGACGGATGAAGTACTCGCCCTGATACGCCATGCGATGCTGGATCGCAATGCCGCCGCCGAGCGCGTGCACACGCTCGATATTTTTCTGCGTGATGGTCTCGCAGTGATCGAAGAACCAGCGCAGCCCGTTGAACGGAATCTCGGCATTCACGCGTTCGAACACGTTCAGGAAGCGTTCGATCGATTCGTTGTAGGTCGCATGCAGACGGAACGGCCAGCGGTTCGCCACCAGCAGTTTGACGACTGTCTCGAGTTCGTCCTCGAGCGCGTCCGGCAAATCGGGACGCGGTTCGAGAAAGTCTTCGAAGTCCGCCGCGGAAAACACCAGCATTTCGCCAGCGCCGTTCATGCGCAGGAAATCGTCGCCCTCGCCGGGCTTGGTCATCTTCACCCACTTGGCGAAGTCTTCGATTTCCTTTTTGGCGTTCTGCGTGAACAGGTTGTAGGCGATACGCACGGTCAGTTCGCTGTGCTTCGCCATGTCCATGATGACGGCGTAGTCGTCGGGATAGGCCTGATAGCCGCCGCCCGCATCGATCGCGCTCGTCACGCCCAGGCGGTTCAACTCGCGCATGAAGTGGCGCGTGGAATTGCGCTGATCCTCGGGCGCGAGTTTCGGGCCTTTCGCGAGCGTCGCGTACAGCAACCCGGCGTTGGGCCGTGCGATCAGCATGCCCGTCGGATTGCCGCGCTTGTCACGCTGGATCTCGCCGCCGGGAGGATTGGGCGTGTCTTTCGTATAGCCGACCGCGCGCAATGCCGCTGCATTCAGAAGCGCACTGTCGTACAGATGCAGAACGAACACCGGCGTATCCGGCGCAATCGCGTTGATTTCTTCGAGCGTCGGTCCGCGGCGCTCGGCAAACTGGAATTCGTTCCAGCCGCCCACCACGCGCACCCACTGCGGCGCCGGCGTGCGGGCCACCTGCTTGCGCAACATGTCGAGCGCGTCCGCCAGCGACGGCACGCCGTCCCAGCGCAACTCCAGGTTGAAGTTCAGGCCGCCTCGAATGATGTGCAGGTGCGAGTCGTTCAGGCCCGGAATGACCGTACGGCCTTTCAGATCGACGTGCCGCGTGGCGTCGTTGGCGTGCCGCATCACTGCATCGCGCGATCCCGCGGCGACGATGCGGCCGTTCGCCACGGCGAGCGCGTCGGCGAACGAGCGCTTGTCGTCCTGCGTGGCGATCTTGCCGTTGAAGAAGACGACCTCGGCCGGCGTCGGCGCGGAAGGTGTGGAAGTCATGGCGATCCTCATGGGAGAACGCTCCGGTTGGCGCGCGCGGAGCTATGTCCGGGCAAGCCCGGAAATCGGGAAACAGGGAGGCCTGGAGGCGCACACGGGGCGCGCCTTCCATCGAGCATTCGAACAGGTGCTGCGGCCGGCAACGGCGCATCGGGGACGCCGGCACGCCGCCGCCGAACGGCCCGGCGTCTGTCGATACGGATTGGCCGGCGTCATGTCACGCCGGCTGCGGCGAATCAGCCTGCTTCGCTCGCGTGCTCGCCGAGAATCGACTTGGCGTAACGCACGCCGATGCCGTATGCGCTGTGCGCCTTCAGGATGTCCATGCAGCCTTCGTACGTTTCGCTGCGTCCCCAGTCGCGTTGCAGTTCGAACATGTACTGGAACGAGGTCATCGGCACCGCACCGGCCTGGATGATGCGTTGCACCGCGCGTTCGTGTGCTTCCGTGGTGATGTCGCCGCAGGCGTCGGTCGGCACGTAGATTTCGTAGCCTTCGTTGATCATCTGGATAGTCGGGAACGACACGCACACTTCCGTCCACAGGCCGGCGATCACGATCTTCTTGCGGCCGGTCGCCTCGATGGCCTTGCGAAAATTCACGTCTTCCCACGAGTTCATCGACGTGCGGTCGATCGGCGTGTACTCCGGAAACACCGATTGCACTTCCGGCACCATGTCGCCGCTGAACGACTTGGCGGCCACCGTGGTCAGGATCGTCGGGACTTTGAAGAGCTTCGAGGCCTTTGCGATCGCCTGGACGTTGTGCAGAATGGTGGTGCGCTCATGCGACGTCGTTCCAAAGAACATCTGCGGCTGATAGTCGATCAGGGCAACCGCACATGAATCAGGGGTCAAGAGTTCTTTCGGCATTACGGGCTCCGTATTGAATGGACAAAGCAGTCTGAGTGACTTGCCGTGCTCGCTCGAGCAGCGAGTGAAAAACTGGAACCGAGTTTATCGACGGCGCTGCGCGGAGTCCTTGTCGAAGTCCTTAATCGTTATTAAAAAAGACCCAATGAAAGCGTGCGGCGCGACGCACGGCGCGCGCTGATAACGCCGACCGGCGAAGATCCGCATTCAGAACAATTAAGCAATCTGAAGTTCTCTACAGTGCCTCGCACCATGCATTGAAGGCTGCGATGTCGCGTGATGCGTCGTCAGGACGGGACGTCCTTCAACAACACTAGACTGGAGAGAAAGCCTGGCTAGCCCGTCTGGAATTCCGTCGGCGAATCGCCAGACGAACCTCGCCATTCGAAGTCCGGCCGCGCATCTCACCTTTCCAATTCAGCAAACAGCCAGTCCTGAAAGCTGCGCAGCTTCGGCAAGTCAGCACGCGACTTCAACAGATTCAACGTATAGCCATTCACGCTGAGTCCCTCCACACCGAACGGCGCGACGAGCCGCCCGGTTTCCAGTTCGCGTTGCGCAAGCAGCAGACTCTCCAGACACACCCCCAGGCCGTCGACCGCGGCGCTCAACGCCATGAACGAACGGTCGAAGCGCGGCCCGCGTCCAATATCGACCCGCGTCTTCCGATGCAAACGCATCCAGTCCCGCCAGCCGACCAGACAACCTTCGCTGTGAATCAGCGGATGGTGCTGCAGGTCCGCGACGCTGACGAGCGGATAGTCGCCGCTCATCAGCGCCGGCGCGCATAGCGGCACGATCGTCTCCGGCGGCAACTCCAGCACCAGGGTGCCGGCCGGTTGCAGCTTGCGCGGACCATAGCGAATGTCGATATCGACCGCTTCCGAAATCAGGTCCGCCGCTTCCGAAGACGCATTCAAACGCACGTCGATATCGGTATGCGCCGCGCTGAAGCGCGCGATGCGCGGCATCAGCCATTGGGTCGCGAAACTCGGCGTGCAGTGAATCGTGAGGATGTCGCTCTTCGCCACGCGACCGATCTCGCGCGTGGCCGCATCGATGCGCGCGAATGCCGACGTGATTTCCTCTGCGTATTGCCGCCCCGAGTCCGTCAGCAGCACCGTGCGATGCAGCCGATGGAACAGACGAATGCTCAATTGCTCTTCGAGCAGCTTGATTTGATGGCTGATCGCCGAGGGCGTCACGAACAGTTCTTCTGCTGCGAGCGCGAACGACGAAAGCCGGGCGGCCGCTTCGAAGGCTTGTATCGACTTGAGAGTGACGCGATTGTGCATGGCAGCATCCACGTGAATTCAATTCATCTATCGACCCATCTTAATTCGTTTGAGCGCTTGCAGGCGTGCGATTACGCTTGTCATCACTGGCTGCGGCGTCAATGCGGCCCACGCAAAAGACCTAGGAGACAACAGTGAACATCAGCGAAACCGCGCCGTATCCCGAACTCGCGGAGCACGCCTATCAGATCCGCCGCAACGCGCTGCGCATGGGCGAGGTGCAAGGCCAAGGCTATATCGGCCAGGCGCTCGACATTGCCGACGTGCTGGCGGTCGCCTACTTCCGCGCCATGCGTTATCGCGCCGACGACCCCGACTGGGAAGGCCGCGACCGCTTCCTGCTCTCCAACGGTCATTACGCGATCGCCTTGTACGCGGCGCTGATCGAAGCCCGCATCATCGCCGATGAAGAACTCGAGACCTACGGCAGCGACGACAGCCGCCTGCCGATGTCCGGCATGGCGAGCTACACGCCCGGCATGGAGATGTCCGGCGGCTCGCTCGGCCAGGGGCTGACGATTGCGGTCGGCCGCTGCCTCGGTCTTAAGCGCAAGGGTTCGGACGCCACCGTCTACACGCTGTTCTCGGACGGCGAACTCGACGAGGGCGCGGTGTGGGAAGGCCTGATGTCCGCCGCGCACTGGAAACTCGACAACCTGATCGCGATGGTCGATGTCAACAACCAGCAGGCCGACGGCCCGTCTTCGGCGGTCATGGCGTTCGAGCCGCTGGTCGAGAAGTTGCAGGCGTTCGGCTGGTTCGTGCAGCGCGTGGACGGCAACGATCTTGCGGCGGTAGTCGCCGCGTTCGATGCGGCGCGCGCGCATCCCGAAGCGCAGCCGCGGATCATCGTCTGCGATACGCGCATGGGCTGTGGCGTGCCGTTCCTCGAAGCACGCGAGAAGAACCACTTTATCCGCGTCGATGCGCACGAGTGGCAACTCGCGCTGCAGGCGCTGGAAGCCGGGAGAACCGTATGAGCGCCGCCGCACCGAAACCGCGTCTGAAGACTTCGGCGATGATCGCCTCGATCGCCGGTGAAGGCCAGATCACCCGCTCTGCGCCGTTCGGCCACGCGCTGGTGGAGTTGGCGCGCAACCGGCCCGAAGTGGTCGGCATGACCGCCGACCTCGGCAAATACACCGACCTGCATCTGTTCGCGAAGGAATTCCCCGAGCGCTTCTATCAGATGGGGATGGCCGAGCAGTTGCTGATGGGCGCCGCCGCCGGCATGGCGCACGAAGGCGCGCAGCCGTTCGTCACCACCTATGCGGTGTTCGCCGCGCGCCGCGCTTACGACTTCATCCACCAGGCGATCGCCGAGGACAACCTCGACGTCAAGCTGGTCTGTGCGCTACCCGGCCTCACGACCGGCTACGGCCCGAGCCACCAGGCGGCCGAAGACATCGCCCTGTTCCGCGCGATGCCGAACCTCACGGTGATCGATCCGTGCGACGCGCTCGAAATCGAACAGATGGTGCCGGCGATTGCCGACCATCGCGGCCCGGTGTATGCGCGGCTCTTGCGCGGCAACGTGCCGGTCGTGCTCGACGAATACGACTACCAGTTCGAACTCGGCAAAGCCAAGCTGCTGCGCGACGGCGCCGAAGTGCTGATCATCTCGTCCGGGATCATGACGATGCGTGCGCTCGAAACGGCCAAGGCGCTCGCCACGGACCGCATCGACGTGGGCGTGCTGCATGTGCCGACCATCAAGCCGCTCGACGCCGTCACGCTGCTGCGCGAAGCGCGCCGGCCGGGGCGTCTCGTGATCGTCGCGGAGAACCACACGGTGATCGGCGGCCTCGGCGAAGCGGTGGCCACCGTGCTGCTGACCAACGGCGTCACGCCGCCCTTCCGTCAGATCGGCCTGCCCGACGCCTTTCTCGATGCCGGCGCGCTGCCGACACTGCACGACCGCTACGGCATTTCCACCGAGGCGATGTGCGACACGATCAAAGGCTGGCTGCGCTAGGCATTGAATCGATCCGCAGGGCAAATCGTAATCACCGATTGCCAACCACGCAGCACAACATAAGCATCACACTCAGGAGATCCGCATCATGTCAGAGTCACGTCTTCTCGACGGCAAGGTCGCCGTCATTTCCGGCGGCGCGTCGCCGCGCGGCATCGGCATGGCGACCGCACGCAAATTCGCCGCTCATGGCGCGCGCATCGCCATTTTCGATCTCGACGAAAAGGCCGCGATCGAAGCCGCCGCTTCGATCGGGCCGGAGCATCGCGGCTATATGTGCAACGTCACCGATCGCGGCGCATGCCAGGCTGCTGTCGAGCGCACCGTCGCCGATCTTGGTTCGATCGATATCCTGATCAATAACGCCGGCATCACCCAGGCGGCCAAGCTGCTCGACATCGACCCGGAAAGCTGGGATCGCATTCTCGACGTCAATTTGCGCGGCGTGCTGTACCTGTCGCAAGCGGTCGTCCCGCAAATGAAGAAGCAGAAGAGCGGTTCGATCGGCTGCATGTCGTCGGTATCGGCGCAGCGCGGCGGCGGCATTCTCGGCGGCCCGCACTATTCGGCGGCCAAAGCCGGTGTGCTCGGGCTAGCGAAAGCGATGGCGCGCGAGCTCGGCAACGACGGCATCCGCGTGAACTGCGTGACGCCGGGCCTGATCCAGACCGACATCAACGCCGGCAAGATCAGTGACGACAAGCGCGTCGAGATTCTCGCGGGCATTCCGTTGAATCGCCTCGGCGTGCCCGACGACGTAGCCGGCGCGTTCCTGTTCCTCGCGTCGGACCTGTCCTCGTATATCACCGGCGCGGTGATCGACGTGAACGGCGGCATGCTGATTCACGGCTGATTCAAGGCCGATTCGTCCAGCAGGACGAGCCGTCCGGCGGGAGGCCGGCGGCGGCGATGGAGACACAGTAGTAGATAACAACCAGGCGCGGCGCGCGACACGTGCAGCCGCCGCGCTCGAAGTTCGAAAAACATAACGACGCGCGATCCAGGTTTGGAGGAAGACACCATGACTAACCGTTCGAACGCCCCGCAGGGCATCAGCCGCCGCAACTTTCTGAAAGCCGGTGCGACCTTGTCCGCAGCCGTGCCGTTATGGAGCGTCTCGCGGCGCGCCATGGCGGCGCCCGAGTTTTCATACAAGCTCGCCACCGGCCAGGACCCGACTCATCCGGTCAATATCCGCGCCCAGGAGGCGATCAATCACATTCGCGAGGCGACCAACGGCCGCCTCGACATCAAGCTGTTTCCGCAGAACCAGCTCGGCTCCGACACCGATCTGCTCTCGCAGGTGCGCAACGGCGGCGTGGAGTTCTTCAACCAGGCCTCGTCGATTCTCGCGACGCTCACGCCGGCCGCGGGCATCGTCAACACCGGCTTCGCGTTCAAGGACTACGACGCGGTGTGGAAAGCGATGGACGGCGACCTCGGCAATTACATTCGCGCGCAGATCGGCAAGTCCGGCATCGTGTCGGTCAGCAAGGTGTGGGACAACGGCTTCCGGCAGATCAGTTCGTCCACGCGTGCGCTGCGTGCGCCGGCCGATCTGAAAGGCTTCAAGATCCGCGTGCCGCAGGCGCCGATGCTGACCTCGCTGTTCAAGGCACTCGACGCCGGTCCCGCGCCGATCAACTTCAACGAACTGTATTCGGCTCTGCAAACCGGCGTGGTGGAAGGCCAGGAAAATCCGCTGCCGATCATCGCCACGGCCAAGCTTTACGAAGTGCAGAAGTACATCAGCCTCACTTCGCACGTGTGGGACGGTTACTGGATTCTCGGCAACCGCGCCGCGTGGGAACGGCTGCCGGCGGATATCCGCGCCATCGTCACGCGCGAATTCGAAAAAGCCGCGATGCTGCAGCGCGCGGACATCGCGAAGCTGAGCAGCTCCCTGCGCGACGATCTGAAGACGAAGGGCATCACCTTCATCGACGTGGACCGCGAGTCGTTCCGCGGCGCGCTGGCCAAGACGAGCTTCTACCACGACTGGAAGAGCAAATACGGCGACGAAGCCTGGAGTCTGCTGGAGAAGTCCGTCGGAAAACTGGGGTAATGCGATGACCACGATCTCATATTCGCACGAGCGGCAGCACCGCTTCGCCTGTGCGCTCGATTCGGCGCTCGGGCACCTGGTGGAGATTCCCGCCGCCTTGCTGGTGCTCGCCGAAATCGTCGTGCTGCTGGCCGGTGTGACGAGCCGCTATATCCTGCACTCGCCGCTCGTCTGGTCCGACGAGCTCGCCTCGATGCTGTTCCTCTGGCTCGCCATGCTCGGCGCCGTGATCGCCTTGCGGCGCGGCGAGCATATGCGGATGACGGCGCTCGTGGGCATGGCGCCGCCAGGCGTGCGCGCGTTCCTCGACGTGGTGGCGATCGCCGCGCCGATCGCGTTTCTCGCGATGGTGATCGGCCCGGCAATCAGCTTCGCGCAGGACGAGTCGTTCATCACCACACCCGCGCTCGAACTGTCGAACTCGTGGCGCGCCGCCGCGTTGCCGGTCGGCTCGGCGCTGATGCTGCTGGTCGCCGTGGTGCGGCTCGCGCGCATGAGCAACTGGCGCCTCGTGCTGGGCGCGCTCGCGTCGGTCGGCGCGCTGGTCGGCATTTTCATCGCGCTCGGGCCCGTATTACGCGACCTCGGCAATCTGAACCTGCTGATCTTCTTCGTCGGCCTCGTGGCGCTCGGCGTGCTGAGCGGCGTGCCCATCGCGTTCTCGTTCGGACTCGCCACCTTCGGCTATCTCGCGCTGACCACGAACACGCCGATGCCGGTGGTGGTCGGCCGGATGGACGAAGGCATGTCCCATCTGATCCTGCTCTCCGTGCCGCTCTTCGTGTTTCTCGGCCAGCTGATCGAGATGACCGGCATGGCCGCGGCGATGATCGCGTTTCTCGCGAGCCTGCTCGGCCACGTGCGCGGCGGTCTTTCGTACGTGCTGGTCGGCGCCATGTATCTGGTGTCGGGCATCTCGGGATCGAAAGCCGCCGACATGGCGGCGGTCGCGCCGGTCCTGTTTCCGGAGATGAAAGCACGCGGCGCGAAACCCGGCGACCTGGTCGCGCTGCTCGCCGCGACCGGCGCGCAGACCGAAACGATTCCGCCTAGCCTCGTGCTGATCACGCTCGGCTCGGTGACCGGCGTGTCGATTTCGGCGCTCTTCACCGGCGGCATGCTGCCGGGCATCGTGCTGGCGATCACGCTGTGCATCGTCGTGCAATGGCGCTATCGGCGCGAAGACATGTCGGGCGTCAAGCGCGCGACTCGCGGCGAGATTCTGCGCAAGCTCGTGATCGCGTTTCCGGCAATCGCGCTGCCGTTCGTGATTCGCGCGGCGGTGGTCGAAGGCATCGCGACGGCGACCGAAGTCTCCACCATCGGCATTGCCTATGCGGTTCTTGCCGGCTTGCTGATCTACCGCCGTTTCGAGTGGACGCGCCTCAAGCCGATGCTGATCGATACCGCGACGCTGTCCGGCGCGATCCTGCTGATCATCGGCGCGGCCACCGCCATGGCGTGGGCGTTGACGCAATCCGGCTTCTCGGGGCAACTCGCGCAGACCTTGGGCGGTTTGCCGGGCGGCGCGGCGATGTTCATGGCGGCGTCGATCTGCATGTTCGTGATTCTCGGCAGCGTACTCGAAGGCATTCCGGCCATCGTGCTGTTCGGCCCGCTGATGTTTCCGATTGCGCGAGCCATGCATATCCACGACGTGCATTACGCGATGGTCGTGATCCTCTCGATGGGCGTGGGCCTCTTCGCGCCGCCGTTCGGCGTGGGCTACTACTCCGCTTGCGCGGTGAGCCGCATCCATCCGGACGAAGGCATGAAGCCGATTCTCGGCTACATCGCCGCGTTGATGGCCGGGCTGATCATCGTGGCCGCCGTGCCGTGGATTTCGACGGGCTTCCTGCATTGAGCCATTGAGTCCTTCAAGCGCGAGGCATGCGGCGTGCCCCGCCTCGCGCGATGTTCTTCCGCCCGTTCCTTCAGGCCGGTTCGTTAGATTTGTCCGATCACCGCCCGCGGCGCATGACGCAGCGGCGTAGAGGAGCCTTTTGCCATGTCCACCACCGAAGCCCTATCTGTTGCACCGAACGCTTCGTCTGCTTCGATCACTTCACCGCCGCAGGTCGCGTCGGTATCAGCCACGCAAGCGGCGCCATTGCCCTTGGCCGACGCGATCCGTTTCCTCTCCATCGATGCGATTCTGCGCGCCGGCGAAGGCCATCAGGGCGTGCCGCTCGGCATGGCGGAAATCGCGACCGCGCTATTCACACGCCACCTGAAATTCAATCCCGCCGATCCGACCTGGCCCGACCGCGACCGCTTCGTGCTGTCGAACGGCCACGGCTCGCTGCTGCTGTACTCGCTGTTGTATCTCACCGGATATGGCGCGATCGGGCTGGAACAGATCAAGACCTTTCGCGAGCTAGGCTCGCATTGCGCGGGCCATCCCGAGTACGAACCCGCGCACGGTATCGAGGCCACTACGGGCCCGCTCGGCCAGGGCATCGCCAACGCATTCGGCATGGCGATCGCCGAAGCGTATCTCGCGGCGAAATTCGGCAGCGACCTCATCGACCACTACACGTATGCGTTTGTCGGCGACGGCTGTCTGCAGGAAGGCATCGGTCAGGAGATGATTTCGCTGGCCGGGCATCTGCAACTGGGCAAGCTGATCCTCTGCTGGGACGACAATCAGATTACCGACGATGGCAGCACTTCCCTCTCGATCAGCGAGGACGTCAGCGCGCGCTTTCGCGTCGGCGGCTGGCATGTGGTCGAAGTCGACGGGCACGATCTCGAAGCGGTGTCGGCGGCGCTGACGATCGCGCGCGCGGACCCGCGGCCTTCGATGATCGCGTGCAAGACCGTGATCGGCCGCGGCATTGCGCGCCTGCAAGGACAGCGCGGCGGCCACAGCGGCAAGCTGTTCCAGGCGGACGCCGATGCAGCCCGCGACGCACTCGGCTGGCCGCACGCGCCGTTCGAGATACCCGCGGAGATTCTGGCAGCATGGCGCGCGGCAGGACGGCGTAGCGACCCGCAGTATTACGCATGGCACGAACGTCTCGCTGCGTTGCCCGCCGCACAGCGCGACGAGTTCGAACGGGTCCAGGCCGGCCACCTGCCGCAAGGCTGGCGCGACGTGCTCGACGACTACCGCAAGCGCGCCGTGGAGCGCGACGAGCCGCAGCCCGGCATCACCGTATCGGGCGAGATCAGCGATCTGCTTGCGCCGTTGTTGCCGGAACGCATGGTCGGTTGCGCCGATCTCGAAGCGCCCACCGGCCACAAGCGCCGGTTGCATGCTTTTACCGCTCAGGACCGCAGCGGCGCCTACGTCCATTGCGGCGTGCGTGAACACGTGATGGGCTCGATGGCCAATGGCATGGCCGCGCACGGCGGCGTGATCGCGACCAGCGTCACCTACCTGGCGTTCTCCGACTATCAACGTCCGGCCATGCGCATGGCGGCGCTGATGGGCCTGCCGGTGCACTACGTGTTCAGCCACGATTCGATCGGTGTCGGCAAAAATGGACCGACGCATCAACCCGTCGAGATTCTCGCCTCGCTGCGCGCGATGCCGAACATGCTCGTGCTGCGTCCCGCCGATGCCGTCGAAGCCGCCGAGTGCTGGGCGCTCTCGCTCCAACATCGGCGCGGGCCGAGCACGCTGGTGTTCGCGCGCCAGGCGCTGCCGTTGGTGCGCCGTGAATATAGCGCCGAGCCGCTCTCGCAGCGCGGCGCTTACGTGCTGGCCGAAGCCGAGGGTGGCGCGCGCGCCGTGACGCTATTGGCAACCGGCTCTGAAGTCGCGTTGGCCTTGCAGGCGCGCCGCCAGTTGCAGGACGAAGGCATCGCGACGGCCGTGGTGTCCATGCCGTGCTGGGAGATTTTCGACGAACAGGACGACGCCTATCGCGCCGCCGTGCTCGGTTCCGGCACGGTGCGAGTCGGCGTGGAAGCGGCGTTGCGTTTCGGCTGGGACCGCTATCTCGGCGAACGCGGCGGCTTTGTCGGCATGACGGGTTTCGGCGCGTCGGCTTCGGCGGAGACGCTGTACGAGCACTTCGGCATCACCGCGCAGCATATTGTCGCTGAAGCGAAGCGGCATCTGTAAATCATCGGGGACATGACCATGCATAAGATCGTTTTTCTGGACCGCACGACCCTCGCCCCGCAGATCGTATTGCGCGAGCCGCGCTTCGAGCATCAGTTGATCGAGCACGACCGCACTACGCCGGATCAATTGATCCAGCGCCTCGCTGGCGCATCGATTGCGATTACCAACAAAGTCGCGCTAACCGGCGAAGTGCTGGAGCAATTGCCCGATCTGAAACTCGTTGCGGTGGCCGCGACCGGTACGGATTGCGTCGACAAGGCAGCTTGCCAGCGGCTCGGCATTGCGGTGAGCAATATTCGCGGCTATGCGATCAACACCGTGCCGGAGCATACGTTCGCGCTGATTCTCGCGCTGCGGCGCAATCTGGTCGCCTATCGCGACGACGTGCTCGCCGGCGAGTGGCAAAAGTCCGGGCAGTTCTGCTTCTTCACGCATGCGATTCACGATCTGGCCGGCGCACGGCTCGGCATCATCGGTGAAGGGGTGCTTGGGCAGCGCGTGGCGGAACTCGGCAAAGCCTTCGGCATGCAGCCGATGTTCGCCGCGCACAAGGGACGCGAAGGGCTCGGCCCGCTGTACACGCCGTGGGATGAAGTGCTCGCGACCAGCGACATCATCACCGTGCACAGTCCGCTCACCCCGCACACGCGCAACATGCTCGCCATGCCCGAGTTTCGCGCGATGAAACGCCGGCCGCTGATCATCAACACGGCGCGCGGCGGACTCGTCGACGAAGCGGCGCTCGTGCAGGCGCTCGATGAAGGGCTGATCAGCGGCGCGGGTTTCGACGTGACCGCGGCCGAGCCGCCCGCCGACGATAACCCGCTGTTGCGCGCCGCCGGCCGGCCGAATGTGATTCTGACGCCGCACGTGGCGTGGGCGTCGGACGAGGCGCAGCAGAGTCTGGCGAATCAGTTGATGGATAACATCGAGAACTTCGTCGATGGTGCGCCGAACAATCTGGTGAGCGGGGCGTACTGAATCGATAGCCGCGCCGCCGATTCGTCGTCCGGCGCGGCTGTCTATCGCTACCGCCTCAAGCCTGACGGAAAATCGGCGCGCCCCACGGGGCTCCGATCGTCCCGCCATCCACGACGATCTCCGCGCCCGTCATTCCCGACGCATCGCTGGAAGCAAGGAACAGCACGGCTGCCGCCACTTCTTCCGGCGCGGCGAGGCGCGCCATCGGAACGCGCGGCGCGAGGGCCTGTTCGGTTCCGTCGAGCGTCGCGCCTTCGCGCGCGCCACGCGTCCAGATCGGCGTGCGCGTGCCGCCGGGGATCACTGTATTCACGCGAATACCACGCTGCACCAATTCCGACGCGAAGACCTTCGCCATGCCCGTGATGCCGGCCTTGGTGGCCGAATACGCCGATGAACCAGGCGAGCCGAGTTCGCGCATCACCGAACCGTTCAACACGACCGCGCCACCCTCGCTCATCAACGGCAATGCGGCTTGCACCGTCAGAAAGACCGCGGTCAGATTGGTGCGAAGAATCGCCTCGAACGCCGCGGCCGTCGTGCCGCCGAGCGGCGTCGGACCGGAGATGCCGGCGTTGGCGAACACGATATCGAGCGACCCGAATTTGCTCTTGATCTGTTCGAACAACGAGTCGATATCCGCTTCGTTATCCAGATTGGCCCGCACGCCCAGCACATTTTCGCCGAGTTCGGACACGGCCTGATCCAGCTTCGCACTGTCGCGGCCGGTGATCACCACCTGCGCGCCTTCGGCAATCAGCAGCTTCGCCGTGACGAAACCAATGCCGCTATTCCCACCGGTAATCAACGCTGTTTTTCCCGTGAAACGCATCATCTCTCTCCTGGATTGCGCCGCCAACGTGCCGGAAAACACGGCCGTGCGACGCCTGTAACGGTTAGGCGGCCCAAAAACGCCGCCGTGTACGGACATCCGCAAAGACGCCCTCATCGAACAATCTGCATGTTGATCATCATGCACATTTTCAGTATTATGCTCATCATGCAGATTGTCAAGAGGGGTGACGGAAATGGGCTACTCGCAGGCGCAAAAAGCAGAAAGCCGTCAGCGTGTGCTGGAAACGGCGGCGCGGCAGATTCGGGAAGACGGGATCGAGGCGCTCGGCGTGGCGGACTGCATGCGGCGCGCCGGCCTCACGCATGGCGCGTTCTACGGCCACTTCGAGTCGCGTGACGCGTTGATCGTCGAGGCGCTGGAATATGCCGTCGCGCAAAGCGAGAAACGTATCGCCGCTTCGATCGCGGCGGCGAATTCGAACGGGTCGGCGAAGAAAGAACCGTTGCGGGCGTTAGGCGAAATGTTTCTCAGCGAGAAACACATCAAGAATCCGGGCAACGGCTGCGCGTTGTGCGCGCTTGCCGGTGAGGCGCGGCACGCGGCACCGGAAGTTCGCGATCGTCTCACGCAATACGTGCACAAACTGGCATCGCGAATCGCGCAGACGTTGGCCGGCGATAGCGAAAACCTGGCGCTCGGCATCGTCGCGACCATCGTCGGCGCGGTGACGCTCGCGCGCGCCGTCGACGACCCCGAACTCGCCAGATCGATTCTCGCGGGCTCGCTGGATCTGATCGTGGCGCAAGGCGGTGACGCTTAGCTTGATGTAGCGCCGCCGGCATCAACCGGCGCCGCCCTTCTGTTGCTTCAATGCGCGTCGGGAAATGCGAGGCGCGCGTCAGCGGCTCAATGATCGTCGTCGCGATCGGGGCCGCACGCGCGGTCCGAGTCGCCGTGGTCATGACGATGATCGCCGTGACGATCGTCATCCACGCCGGGCAGTTTTTGCGCGACGTACGCGGGCAAGTCGCTCGGGTCCCACGCGAAGGCGAAAAACTGATTCGGGTTCGCAATGCCGGCCGGATGGTTGGTGTCGGTGATCGTGCCCAGGAAGTCGTTGTCGTTGGCGACGAACAGCGTGTGCTTCTTCACACCGCCGACCACGACGTCAGGACCGAACGCGAGACCCTCCAGCTTCGCCGGAATATCGTTCGCGTTGTAGCCGTGCGCGGTGAGCGTGGCGACCACATCCAGAAACAGCGTCTTCTGCACCGCGTACGGCGCGAGGCCGGCCTCGCCGCTCGTGTTGCTGACGTCCTGAGCGCCGTTCAGGTCGATATGGAACACCTTCTTGAACACGGCCGTCGAATTGTCGCCTAGCCCCTGCCCGTCCCGCTCGTCCATCAGCAATTCGTGATCGTTGACGGCGACCACGTCGCTGATGGTCGGATATTTAGGCTTGGCCGCCGTGCCGATGTTCGTCAGCGGATACGCGAACTGGGTCGTCCTGCCCGTGCGCACGTCGATCCTGACGATGCGCGTGTAAGCGCCGTTCGTGCCACCATCCTGGATCAGCGGGCTTTGCATTGCGCCGAACAGCGTCTTGCCGTCCGGCGAGATCGCGAGGCCTTCCATGCCCTTGTTGGCGACGCGGCCCGAGGTGTTCTCCGATATTTCGTCGTTGCCGATCGGGCTCAGCGTGGCAACCGCGAATGCGTCCGGCAGCTTATATGTGTCGATGCGGCGGCCACTGCGGCGATCGAAACGATAGACGTAAGGGCCGTATTCGTCCGAGATGAAGACGCTGTCGCCGTCATTGCTCACGCGCACGCTTTCGGGATCGAAGCGCGCGTCGCGGTCGTCCGTCGACAGGCGCGTCGGATCGAAGTTGTCCGAGCGGCCGGTGAAGTAGCTGGTGTGATTGCGGCGGTTGAGCGCCGGCGCGCCGTTAGGCACGCCCGCGGCCGCGCCTGTGCCGTAAACCAGCCTGTCGTTGGTGTGGAGCAGCGTCGTGGCGAGCAGGGTCGGCGTCATCGTGTACGGAAGCGAGGCGCCGGCCGCGCCGGGTTTCAGACGCAAGCGCAAGGTCTGAAAACGGTTGATATACGAGGCGGTGTCGTCGATCGCCGCGTTGTACGACACGGCATTCGGGCCACGGTCCGGCACGGCGACGAACGTATGGCAGCCCGCGTAACCGATGCCTGAACCGAGGCCGCCGAGCAGATTGCCCGCCACACCGTTCTCCAGCGGCGCCGCGGTTTCCTTCGATAGATCGCCCGTGAGGCCGCTCAGTTGGCCAACCGCAATAAGATCGACGCCGGCGTGCGCGACCGTTGCGACGAAAAGCGACGAAGCGATCGCCGTCAGAGCAAAGATTCTTGAACGAGCCACGGTGTCTCCTTGAGTGGAATGCTTGTTGTCGACGGATCGGGCGCGCGACGTCGTACATGGGCGCTTGGTCCGCGTGGAGGTGCGAAAGACGTGAAGGCGGGCCGGCCTGCGGCCCGTCGGCCGATTGAAGGCCGTCGGTAATACTGCGTGAGGTTCGTGACCGAATAATGACGTCGAGAACCAGCCTCGAAGCGTCGGCGGCAGTATTGCACTGCGCCAGAAAAGTCGCTGAGCGCCCGCGAACCCTACCCGATCGCCAATCCCGCGTCGGCCAGCGAGCGGCGCAGCCCGAGCTTCGGATATGCGCGATCGACCGCGCGCACGTCGGCGCGCGTTTCCTCGATGATCCAGTCGCGCACGTCGGCCGCGGCCGGCCGCAGCGCGCGGCTCTCCGGCCACACCAGACAGCAGCGCCGGTTCGTGACGATCAGTTCCTGTTCCGCTGGCTGAAGCGCGCCCTCCAGCAGCCAGTGCGACACCACGTTGAGCCAGCCGAGCGCGACGCCCTGGCCGAGCAACGCGGCCTGCACGACGATCGCGTAGTCGTTGAAGCTCAGCATGCTCGCGGCGTGCCGCCCGTGTGCGGCGAACGCTTCAAAGCGGTCATGCCAGCCGCGCTCGCCGTCGTCCATGACGATCACCGTGTCGCCATGCGCGCGCCCCGCCTCCGTGGCGGCGGTTTCGTCATAACGCCGGTTGCACACCGGCAGCAGCGTCTCCGGCATGACCAGCACGCTGTTCTCGCCGATCTCGTCCTCGCGCCGAAAGCGCATGCCGAGATCGACGTCGACGAGCGGCCCGCCGATCCGCCCCGAGATCAGTTGGAATCGCAAGTCGACGTTCGGGAACGCCTGATTCAGCCGGTTCATGCGCGGCATCAGCCAGTGCGTGGTGAAGGCCGTGGACACCGACAACGTGACCGACTCCACACCCGTGGCCCGCGCCTCGATCTCGCGGATCGCGCCTTCAATGCCGTTGAAGCCCTCGGAAATCTTCCGGTAAAGGATCTTGCCGTTCTCGGTCAGCTCGATGCCGCCGCGCACGCGCTCGAACAGGCGCACGCCGAGATGGTCTTCCATGCGCGCCAGCATGCGGCTCACTGCGGGCTGGCTCACATATAACTCCTGCGCCGCGCGCGTGAAGTTGCCGCAGCGCGCGGCAGCTTCGAACACGAACAGCGCATTGGCGCTCGGAAGTTTTTTGCGAAGGTTAGGCATGACCTGATGTTATGCCTTCTCCAACAATTTGGGAATTGCCGCCAAAAAGGACGCAGCCTATATTTTCCCTAACGCAGGCTTCTTCAGCGAGACAGGACGCAATGGACGCACGAGCGAAAACAGGTGTTTCGATCCGATCGGCAGCGAAACGTTATGGCCAGGTCGTGGCCCTCGACGACGTTTCACTCGACATCGCCCCCGGCGAATTCGTCTCGCTGCTCGGCCCTTCGGGCTCGGGCAAGACCACCTTGCTCGGCATTCTCGGCGGCTTCGTGCAGCCGAGTTCGGGCGCGGTCTGGGTCGGCGAACGCGACATTACATTCGCGCCGCCGCACAAACGCGACATCGGCATCGTGTTTCAGAACTACGCGCTGTTTCCGCATATGAGCGTCGGCGAGAACGTGGCGTTTCCGCTGCGCGCGCGCCGTCTGCCGAAAGGCACGTGGGCGAAGAAAGTCGCCGACGCGCTCGCGATGGTCGAACTCTCCGGCTACGAGAGCCGCGGCATCAGCCAGCTTTCCGGCGGTCAGCGGCAGCGCGTGGCACTCGCTCGCGCAATGGTGTTCGAGCCGCAACTGATCCTGATGGACGAGCCGCTCTCGGCACTCGACAAGCAACTGCGCGAAACCATGCAGATCGAACTGCGCCGGCTGCATCGCAAGCTCGGCGCGACGATCGTCTACGTGACGCACGACCAGCGCGAAGCGCTCACCATGAGCGACCGCGTGGCCGTGCTGAAGAACGGCCGCCTGGTGCAGATCGACACGCCCGAGCGGCTCTACGACCGGCCGTGCGACGCGTTCGTGGCGAGCTTCATCGGCGAGGCGACGCTGCTCGACGTGACGCGCGCCGGCGACGACGCCGTGCGTCTGGGCGATACCGTGCTGCGCACCGCGCATCCGCTGCCGCATGGCAACAAACTGCTGCTCGCGGTGCAGACCGAAAAACTCGTGATCGACGGCGGCGATCGCCAGGAAGGCGTGAACCGTCTGTCGTGCCGCGTCACCGAGGTGCTGTATCAGGGCGAAAGCCTGCGCGTGTTCGCCGCGCTCGCCGACGGCACCGCCATCAGTCTCCGGCAGCCCGGCGGCCACGACGCACGCCGCCGCATCCCGCAGCCGGGCGCACAGATGAGCGTGACGCTCGACCCGCAGGACACGATCGTCGTGCCCGCCTGATTTTCTCCGCCCACGCGTGGGGCACTCTCTCTCCGATTCACCGCATACTGCAAAAGGATGATTTCATGAAGCTCACCGATTTCAAGGTCCTGACGTTCGACGTCGTCGGCACACTCATCGACTTCGAGCGCGGCGTGCTCGCCTCCGTGCGGCGCATTGGCGGCCCGAAAGCGAAGGACCTGACCGACGACCAGATCTTCGAACCGTACATGCGTGGCCGCGCGACCTATCCGGGCCGGTCGAGCCACGAAATGGCGAACGTCTATCTCTCGCTCGCGAAAGAACTCGGTCTGCCCGACGACGCGCAATCGGCCGCCGCCTTCCAGCGCGACGTGCTCGAATGGCCGGCGTTCGCGGATTCGGTCGCGGCGCTCAAGCGTCTGCGCAAACATTTCCGCCTGGTCGCGATGACCAACGCGGACCGCGTGGCGCTCTCGGCCTATGCGCACACGCTCGGCGATCCGTTCGACGACACCGTCTGCTGCGACGAAACCGGCGTCGCCAAACCCGACCCGCAGTTCTTCGCATACAACCGCGGCCGTCAGGCAGCGTTCGGCTACAAGTTCGGCGAAATCCTGCACACCGCGCAAAGCCAGTATCACGACATCGGCATCGCCACGAAGCTCGGCTACGCAACCTGCTGGATCGAACGCCGTCAGAACGTGAAGGGCTTCGGCGCCACGCCCGTGCCGGAAACCGTGACCACGCCGACCTTCAATTTCGCGACGCTCGGCGCGCTTGCGGACGCCGTCGAAGCCGAAGCGCGTCTCGCGGCCTGAGCCGATGCTTGCGCCGATGACACTGCACACGCCCGCGCCTGATTCGCTCTGGCGGGCGCTCCTCGCGGCATCGCCAGGCGCCGGTGCGGCGGTCAGCACCGGCGTGCCGCTCGCGCGCGATCTCGAAGTCGAGGTCGCCGTGATCGGCGCGGGCTACTCGGGCCTCGCCGCCGCGTATGCGCTGCAAAAGCGCGGCGTCGAGTGCGTGGTGCTCGATGCGAATCCGGTTGGCTGGGGTGCGAGCGGGCGCAATGGCGGCGTGGTGTCGTCGAAGTTCAGACTGTCGTTTCCCACCATCGACAAGCTGCACGGTCTCGATACCGCGAAGCGCATGCATCGTCTCGCGCATGAAGGCGTGCGGGTCGTCGAGACGCTGGTAGACGAATTCCAGTTGACGCGCGCCCGCTTCGAACATACCGGCAGCCTGCGCTGCGCTCACACGGAGGCCGCGTTCGCCGCGATTCGTGCCGAAGCCGACTGGGTTCACACGAATCTCGGCGATACCTCGATGACCGTGCAATCGCGCGCCGCCATCGAGCACGAGACGGGTTCGAAGGGCTTTGTCGGCGGCGTGCTGAGCGCGGACGCCGGCACCATTCTGCCGCTCGAGTACGTACGCGGACTCGCGCGCGGACTCACGCGGCGCGGCGTGCCGATCTACGAATTGACGCCGGTACAGCAGATGCAACGCGCGTCCGGCGAGACGCGCGTGACGCTGCGCACGCCCGGCGGCACGGTGCGCGCGAAGCAGGTCATCGTCGCGACCAACGCGTATTCGGATCTCACGGCGGCGACCTCGGCGTATCAGCGCGAACTCGTGCCGTTTCGCAGCGCGATGATCGCCACCGAGCGCCTGCCCGCCGAGCTTGACGCACATCTCATGGTCGAGCGCCGCAGCTACACCGAAACGCGGCGCATGATGAAGTGGTTCCGCAAAGTGGACGGCCGCATGCTGTTCGGCGGACGCGACGCGTTCGGCAAGGAAGGGCAAACAACGGGCTTCGACGCATTGCAACGCGCGATGGTCGCGCTCTTTCCCGATCTCGCGGACGTGCGCGTGGACTATCGCTGGTCGGGCTATGTGGGCATGACGTTCAATTCGCTGCCGCATGTCGGACGCAGCGACGACGCCACGACCTTTTGTCTGGGGTATAACGGAGCGGGGGTCGCGATGGCGAGCCTGCTCGGCCAGCATGCCGCCGCGCTCGCGCTCGGCGAAACGCCCGAGCTCTCGCTGCTCGGCGCGCCCGGCCTGCGGCCCGTGCCCTTTCATTCGCTGCGCGCGCCGGGTGTGAGACTCGTCGCGGCGTGGTATCAGTTTCTCGACGCCGTAGGTGCATGATGACAACCGCCAAGCGGATGCTCCAGGGAACCACCTTGATGCAGGCCACCGAGTCCGATCCCGCCGCGCGCTATCAGCGCCGCGAGGATCGCACGATGCTTCTCCTGATGACGCCGGCGCTCCTCGTGATCGTCGTGCTGCTGGTGGTGCCGCTCGCGTGGCTGTCGTGGCAGTCCATCTATCACGACGGCTTCACGCTCGAAAACTACCGCCGCATGTTCACCGGCGCCTACCTTGAAACGTTTCTGCTGACGTTCAAGCTGAGCATCGTCGTGACTGTCATCACGCTCCTGCTCGGCTATCCGGTGGCCTACTTCGCCGCCTCGTTGCCGCCGAAGCTGAGCGCGCTCGTCCTCGGCATGGTGATTCTGCCGTTCTGGACCAGCGTACTCGTGCGCACCTACGCGTGGCTCGTGCTGTTGCAGCGCACGGGGCTCGTGAACAAGGCTCTGATCGCCTCAGGGTTGGTCGACCGGCCGGTGCAGCTCGCCTACAACCAGTTCGGCACGGTCATCGCAATGGTGCATATCCTGCTGCCGTTCATGGTGCTGCCGCTCTATTCGGCGATGCAGAAAATCCCGTCGAATCTCTCGCAAGCCGGCGCGAGCCTGGGCGGCTCGCCGCTGCACGTGTTCCTGCGCGTGTTCCTGCCGCTGTCGATGAGCGGCGTGTTCGCCGGCGTGACGCTCGTGTTCGTGTTGTGCCTCGGCTTCTACATCACGCCTGAACTGATGGGCGGCGGCAAGTCGATCATGGTGTCGATGGTGGTGAGCCGCAACGTCGAGATCTACAACAGTTGGGGCGCGGCGAGCGCGGTGAGCGTCGTGCTGCTGATCTGCGTGTTCGCGATTTTCTATGCCGCGAGCCGCGTGGTGCCACTCGAAAAGACTCTGGGCGCGAAATGAACAAACTCCCGTTCGGACGGATCGTCCTCGGCGCGACCGTCGTGCTGATTCTGCTGTTCCTGATGGTGCCGGTGCTGATCGTGGTGCCGCTGTCGTTCTCCGACACGCGCTTCATGACCTTCCCGCCGCCCGCCTACTCGCTGCGCTGGTATCACTCGTTCTTCGACAACCCCGCATGGATCGACGCCGCGCGCACCACGCTCACCGCTTCGATCTGCGCCGCGCTGATCGCCACGCCGCTCGGCGTGGCCGCCGCGTACGCGATCCAGAACGGCACGCACTGGATCATGCGCTATCTGCGTACGCTGCTGATGCTGCCGTTGATGGTGCCGATCATCATCGTCGCGGTGGGCGTGTTCTTCGTGTACTCTCAGGCGGGCTACGTGAATACGCTCGGCGGCCTGATTCTCGCCGATACGATGCTCGGGCTGCCGTACGTGCTGATCTCGGTCGGCGCCGATCTGCGCACCTTCGACCGCACGCAGGAGATGGTCGCGCGCAGTCTCGGCATGAATCGTTTTCGCAGCTTCATGACGGTGACGCTGCCGCAGATCAAGGCAAGCGTGATTTCCGGCGCGGTGTTCGTGTTCATTCAGGCGCTCGACGAAACGGTGGTCGCGCTATTCGTGTCGGGCGGTTCGAACCAGACGCTGACACGCCGCATGTTCGTGACGCTGCGCGACGAGATCGATCCGACCATTGCCGCCATCAGCACGATGCTCACCGCGCTGACGCTGTGCCTCGTGATGATCGTCGTGGTGAGCCGTCGCTCCAACGCGGCGCGCGCCTAAACTCTCTCTGAAGATAACTACAACATGGTCAATGGACTGAAGTTCTATATCGACGGCGCGTGGGTCGAGCCGTCCACCAACGCGCGCCGCGCCGTTGTCGATCCCTGCACCGAGGAAGCGTTCGCCGAAGTGGCGATGGGCACACCCGCCGATGCAGATCGCGCGGTAGCCGCAGCGAAACGCGCCTTCACGTCGTTCTCGCAGACCACGCCGGCCGAACGCCTCGCATTGATCCGCCGCATTCTCGAAGTGTTTCTCGAACGTCACGACGAGATGGGCGACACCATCTCGCGCGAACTCGGCGCGCCGCGCGCGATGGCGCATGCGTGGCAAGCGGGCATCGGACGGCGGCATCTCGAAGAACTGATTCGCACGTGCGAAACGTTCGCGTGGCAACGCAGGAAAGGCTCGACGCTCGTCAATCACGAACCGGTCGGCGTGGTCGCGCTGATCACGCCGTGGAACTGGCCGATCAATCAGATCGTCTGCAAGGCCGCACCCGCCATCGCGGCCGGCTGCACGATGGTGCTCAAGCCCAGCGAAGTCACGCCCCTCAATGCCTTGCTGTTCGCGGAGATACTCGACGCGGCGGGCGTGCCGCCGGGCGTCTTCAATCTCGTCAACGGCGACGGTCCGACCGTCGGTGCGGTGCTGGCGGCGCATCCGGATGTCGATATGGTGTCGTTCACCGGTTCGACG
Source organism: Paraburkholderia sp. RL18-101-BIB-B (assembly GCF_046026985.1). Classification (NCBI taxonomy): domain Bacteria; kingdom Pseudomonadati; phylum Pseudomonadota; class Betaproteobacteria; order Burkholderiales; family Burkholderiaceae; genus Paraburkholderia; species Paraburkholderia sp. RL18-101-BIB-B. The sequence continues at coordinate 110,416 of NZ_JARESV010000014.1, read as the reverse complement.
CGCGCGGGCGTCGAGATTGCGAAACTCGCGGCGCCGACTGTGAAGCGCGTGCATCAGGAACTGGGCGGCAAGTCCGCCAACATTCTGTTGGACGACGTCGATTTCGAAGCGGCCGTCACGGCCGGCGTCAACTCGTGCTTCAACAACAGCGGACAGTCGTGCAATGCGCCGACGCGCATGCTCGTGCCCGCGGCACGCCATGACGAAGTGGTGGCGATCGCGCGGCGCGCGGCGCAAGCGCAGCGCGTCGGCCCCGCCGATCACGAGCGCACGACCATGGGTCCGGTGGTCAACAGCGTGCAGTTCGAGCGTGTGGAGCGGCTGATTGCAGCGGGGATCCACGAAGGCGCGCAAGTGGTGGCCGGTGGCCTCGGGCGTCCGCCGGGTCTGGAACGCGGCTACTACGTGCAACCGACGGTCTTCGCGGATGTGCGCCCTTCCATGACGATCGCGCGCGAAGAGATCTTCGGCCCGGTGCTCGCGATCATGCCGTATCGCGACGAGGAAGAAGCGATTGCGATTGCCAACGACAGTCCGTTCGGGCTTGCGGCATACGTTCAATCCGCCGATCTGGAACGCGCGCGGCGCGTGGCGTTCAGGCTCCGGGCGGGCAGCGTGTATCTGAACTACCCGTCGTGGGATGCGGGCTCGCCTTTCGGCGGATACAAGCAGTCGGGCAACGGACGCGAATACGGCGAATGGGGGCTCGAGGCGTTTCTTGAAGTGAAGGGGATTGTGGGGTTTGGCGAGTGAGCGTGCTTCGGCCTTCTTGCGCTTAGCCGGACCGTTCACCGCTTGATGCCTGCCGGGCCGCCGCGTTTCAACGCGGGCGGCCCAGCATTGCATTCACGCGCGGCCGCGCAACATATCAGCAATCCGCTCCGCGATCATGATGGTCGGCACATTCGTGTTCGCGCACGGTATCGACGGCATCAGCGACGCGTCGCACACATAAAGTCCGCTGACGCCATAGACCGCGCCGCGCGCGTCGCAGACGGCGAGCGGATCGTCGGCGGCGCCCATGCGGCAAGTGCCGGACGGATGCCAGGTGCCGCCCACCGACCGCGTTACGAAACGCGTCAGCGCGTGATCGTCGGCGAGCAGTTCGTCGAGCGTCACGCCTTGCGTGACCACACGCCTCACCAGCCACGCGCGCAGCGGCCCGGCAATGTCCAGCAGCGCGCTCAGCAGCCCGCGTTGCAATGCATTCCACGCCCCCGGCACGGCCACGCTCGCGACGCGCGGCGAATAGCTCGAAGGCAGCAGCGTCGCGCGATGCTGCGCCATCATCGGATCGGCCAGCGTGCGGGCACCGAAGCGCAGCGCGAGCTTGAGCCGTTCGAGATCGCGCGCGTCGGATAGCATGTTGAAGTCCACGGTGGGCTCGTCATGCGGATCAGCCGACGCGAGACTCACGCGACCGCGCGAGTACGACTTGTTCACCCAGAAGAAGATCGTACCGAGCCTATGGCCGACCGAATGCCAGCCCGAGCGCGACAGGATCGCGCCGTGCATGTCGCCGGGCACTGTCCCGCTCACGCCCGATGAAAAGCGCACGATCGCCTGCTCGTGATGCTCGTCGGGATATAACGTGCGGGACGCGCGCGGCAGAAACGCCGAGACGGCAATCGACGGATGCTCCATCAGATTGCCGCCGACGCCGCCTCGATCCGCCACCACCTCGATACCGAGCGCGGCGAGTTCGGCCGCCGGGCCGATGCCGCTTCGCATCAGCAACGCCGGGCTGTGAATCGCACCTGAGCAAACGATCACATGTCTGGCGCGCAACGCTTCGCTCGCGCCGTCCGCGCCGATGATCCGCGCGCCAATGGCGAGCTTGCCGTCGAATAGCACGCGCTCTACGAGCGTTTGCGTGCGGATCGTGAGATTCGGGCGAGCGCGCACGGCGTCGTCGAGATAGCAGACCGAGGTCGGGATGCGCTCGCCCGCTTCGCTCACCGCGATCGATCCGATGAACGTGCCGTCCTGCCACTCGCCGTTCTGGTCGTCACGCCGCGTGTGGCCGCGCGCGTCGAGTGTGGCGAGCACCGCGCGCACGAATGGCGAAATGCGCGTCCACGGCGCGCGCTGGATGCGAATCGGCCCGCTCTCGCCATGCAGCGTGCCGCTGAAATCGCAATCGGTTTCGAGCTTGCGGAAGTACGGCAGGCAGGCGCTCCAGTTCCAGCCGTGCGCGCCGAGCGCGTGCCATTCGTCGTAGTCGGCGGGCGCGCCGCGATTCGCCATCAGCGCATTGATCGCCGAGCCGCCGCCGAGCAGGCGCGCCTGTTCGTAGCGGCGCGTCGCGGCCGTTGCGCTCATTCGCGCTTTCAGGCGCTGCCAGATATTCGCGGTGTCGAGATAGGCACGGCCGGGATAACGGCTGCGCACCGCCGCGGGCATGTCCGTTCGCGAGATATTGCGACCGGCCTCGACGAGGCAGACCGTCTTGCCGGCGTCTTCGGACAGGCGCGCGGCAAGCACGCAGCCCGCCGAGCCGCCGCCGAGAATCAGATAGTCGATCACGTTCGATGAATGCGCAGACGATAAGCCGTGCGGGACGCGCGAGAAGCGCTGGGCGTTGCGCGCGGTTTTCGGCGTCCTTGGCGTCCAACGGACTCGAATCCCGCGCTCAAGAAGATACGGCTGCGCTTACTGCATGAACTTGAGCCAGCGCGCCTTCGCCTGGACGCCGGCGTCCGACGCCCACCATTCCTCCGACATCAACGCCTGCTTCGATGCATTTTCCGGCGAACTCGGCAACTCGCTCGCGCGCTTCGCGTCGATCTTGCCCGTCTTGAACGCCGCCGGATTGCCCGGACCGTAATCGATATACAGCGGCAGATTGGCCTGCAATTCGGGCGAGACCGCCGCGTTGACGAACTTGATCGCCTCGGGCAAGTTCGGCGCGTTCTTCAGCACGCAGAGTTGGGTGTTCTGCAGAATGCCGTCGTTGAATGTGAAGTCGACATCGGGATTGTCCTTGCGCACCGCGCTCGCGCGGCCGTTCCAGATCATCGTCATATCGACTTCGCCGTCGTGCAGCAATTGCGCCGACTGGCCACCGGAAGTCCACCAGACGGTCACGTCCGGCTTGATCTGTTGCAGCTTTTTGAACGCGCGATCGACGTCGAGCGGATACAGCTTGTCGCGCGGCACGCCGTCGGCGAGCAACGCGGCTTCGAGCACGGTCTGCGGGTCATTGCGCAGCGCGCGCGTGCCGGGGAACGCCTTCACGTTCCAGAAATCTGCCCAGCTCTGCGGCACCTTCTTCAACGTCTTCTTGTTGTAGCCGATCACCGTCGAATAGAACTCGTAGGCGACCGAGTACGGCGTACGGTATTTCTCCGGCATGGCCGCCGCGTTCGGGATCTTCGAGAAGTCGAGCTTCTCCAGCAGGCCTTCCTTGCCGCCGCGCAGGCAATTCGACGTCGGCGTGTCGACCACGTCCCAGATCGGCTTGCCGGTCGCGGCCTGGGCTTTGATCTGCGGCCACGCGTCCGGAATGCTGTCCTGGTTCACGGTGATGTTGAGCTGCTTCGCGGCCGGGTCGAGGATCGCCTTGGTCTGCGCCTCCTGATAGGTCCCGCCTTGCGAGACGAAGGTAATCTTGCCGGCCGCGGCAAACGCGGGCGTCAAACACGCGGGCGCGAGATTCGCGACGCCGAGGATCAGAACAGCGGCAAGCGGGCGCAACATGGGGTTCTTGATCACGACGGGGTCCTCGAGACGGTTGAGCGAACATATCGTCGATGTCATGCATCGTTGAGCCCAATATAGTGAGTCTATTTATCCGCGACAACGCCCGAATTGTTGGAGTGCCCATGACGTCACGTTATGACGTCGTTTGTCCGGCCAATGGCGTGAAAACGCCGGTTGCGTAGGCGCGCCGGACGCACCGGCCCGCTCATGCCAGGTTATCGGCTCTTGCGCGTCACACGTTCGCGACATGTGTTTCGGAAATCGCGCGCACGTCGATGCGCCGCGGCAGAATCGCGTCGCGATTAGCGCTGTCGGCGACCTTCTGCAGCGCGCTGATATCCGCCTCGTTGACGAAGTGCTGTTTCAGCGACGCGCGCTGCGTGATGCGCTTCGCGGCATCGAGCGGCGATCGCGTCAGCGTCGCGTAGATTTGCGCGTAGGCGTCGGGATTCGCGAGCGCCCAATCGCCCGCGCGCTGGAATCGCAACAACACGTCTGCGATCGCTGCGCGTTTGCGCGTTTGCGCGGTTCCGCGAGGGCCGCCCCCGAGGCCGTAATGAAACCCAGCCCGCTATTGATGCCGGTGCCGTCGCGCAAAACGCGCGCGCCGCGTTGCACGGCGATGCCGTAGTACGGATCGAATGTGGCCCACACGTCGATCGAGCCGGACGCGAATGCGGCAAACGCATCGACGGGCAGGATGAAGCGGACGTTGATGTCATCTTTCGAAAGACCGGCTTCGGCTAACGCGCCATAAAGCTGGAACTGCGAAATGCTGCCCCGCGCTGACGAAACGAACACCGTGCGCCCCTTCAGGTCCGCGACCGTGCGGATCTTCGAGTCCTGCGCGACCAGAATGCCGAGTTGTTCGCCGGAACCGACGCGCGTCGCGACGATCTTCAGCGTCGGGTCGCCCACGGCTGCGGCAAGCACCGGCAAATCGCCGGCCGGCGCGAGATCGACGGCGCCCGCGCGCTGTGCTTCGAAGAGCGGCGCCGCGCCCTGGAAATTAGCCCAGCGAAACGCGTACGGTGCGCCGTCGAGCACCTTGGCCGCTTCGGCCAAAGCACGCGTGCCGCCCGCCTGATCGCCGAGTACGAGTGTGACCGAGGCGAGGTCGGCAGCCTGTACGTCGAGTGAATTGAATGCGCCCGATGCGGCGAATGCCGGCACTGCGCTCAAGAGTTTGAGTGCGCGCCGCCGTGCGGAAAACGAAGTAGAAATAGAACCGGCCATATGCCCTCGCTGACGATGTGCCCGCAAGCGTAGCGACGAACACGGCATCTGAGAATTATTCTCTTTCGATATGTTTATATCGAATCAATATTTATCTTTTGCATTTAATGGCGCATGCGGATCGCCTCATTCGCTCTGTGTTTTCGATGCACGCATGCGCTTATGCGCTGGCGTTCGATCTTTAGCTGAAACCATCAGTTCGCGCCGCACAGGGTCGTTGCTAGCATGGCCGATTGGCCTTCTTTTCAGACTCGACTCAAGGACTATGAATCATGGCGCTGCTCAACAGACGGGCTTTTATTCGCGTCGCGCTGGCTTCCTCGCTGACTACGCTCGCGGCGCGCAGCTACGCGCAAACATCGGCTGCGAGCGGCGAATCCATTACGCTGCGGATCGGCTATCAGAAGTCATCGACGTTGATCACGCTGCTCAAGGCGCGCGGGTCGCTCGACAAGGCCCTCGCGCCGCTGGGCGTGCGCGTGTCGTGGAATGAGTTTTCGAGCGGCCTGCCCTTGACCGAAGCGCTCAATGTCGAGGCTGTTGATTTCAGCGCGGACGTCGCCGACACGGTGCCGATCTTCGCGCAAGCCGCGCAAGCGCGCTTCGTCTATGTCGCGCAGGAAGCGCCGTCGCCGGGCGCGCAGGCGATCATCGTCAAACAGGACGGTGCGCTCCATTCGCTCGCCGATCTCAAGGGCAAGCGCATTGCCGTGACCAAGGCCGCCGGCAGCCACTATCTGCTGCTTGCGGCGCTCATCAAGGCAGGCCTCACGCCCGCGGATGTGCGAATCAGCTACCTCACCCCGGCCGACGGCCGCGCGGCCTTCGAGCGCGGCAGCGTCGATGCGTGGATCACGTGGGATCCGTACGTCGCATCCGTCGATCGCGACGCGGACGTGCGCATTCTCGCGGACGGCAAGGGACTCGCGTCGTATCAGCGCTACTATCTCGCGTCGAATCGCTTCGCCGCGGCGCACCCCGAGGTTATCCAGATCGTGTTCGATCAGTTGACCCAAGCAGGCGTTTGGCTGCGCGCGCATCCTCAGGAAGCGGCCCAGACGCTCGCGCCGATCTGGGGACTCGACGCCGCCACGATCGAACGTGCGAATGCGCGCCGCAGTTATCTGGTGCGCCCGGTTCTCGCGCAGAATTTCGGCGAGCAGCAAAAGATTGCGGATACGTTCTTTCAGGCCGGATTGTTGCCCGCCAAAGTCGAGACTGCGCAGGCGCAACGCTGGAACTTTGGAGCGAAACGCGGAGAACCTGCGGGTAGCTGATGGATTAGCTGACGGGGGATGTCAAAACGGTGTCAAAACACGTGCAGAAAACCGAATAAATCGCATTGCAAAACGCCGCCCAAAATGTTTTTTGGCGGTCGATTATCATGATTCGATCACCTCACTCGAACGACTCGGTGTTGGATATGACGAATACAGGCAAGGCGTTGATAATCGCGCTGGTTCTGGTGGACGTGGGATTCATCTCTTACCAGCTTCTCCCTAAGGGCAATCGCTCCGAGGCGGCGCCGGACACGGTAACGGCCAACTCCGTCACGACGGCGGCGGTCGATCCGCGAGCGGACGGCACGCATGTGACCGCGGGCAACGTGGTTCCCACTTCGCCGTCCGCGAACAGCACGGGCGAGATCGCGGGCGCACCGTTGCCGTCTAAATCTGGCCCCATCGCCAATGATGCGCAAACGGCAGCGCAGCCACAAGTATCGCGACATAAACAGCCGGGCCGCGCGCCCGCATCGGCGGAGACGCGCGAATCCGTCGCCGCGAAGGCAAACGCCGCGCAGCCGATGGGCCGCGCGCGCGACGATCTGACCCGGCATGGCTCGAATGCCGTCGCGGCGGCTATGACGGAGCAACTCGTCAGGGAATCTTCCAAACCCGATCCGTCGTTGCCTATGCCGCCGCCGATGCAAGCCGCGCCGACCAGCCAGGACCACCGCGGTTCTAACCCCGTCGCCGCCGCGATGACGCAGGAACTGGTGAGGGAATCCGCACGGGTGAATGCTGCCTCGCAGGGACCGGCACCGAGCGGCACACAGTAAGATTGCAGTCCGAACTAATTGATGACTGCTTGTTTTCGGTCAACGGGTGGTCTGATCAACTATGCGGCAGTATGGTGTCGCGTGCCTCTCAAAGTTGGCAACTCTCTGCCGTCGAACACATTACCCGGCGAGTCTGAATGTCCTGTCGCTTGCTCGCGTCAACGGAAACCGTGACACGTGTTAGCCATAAAGTTGGCAGGCGAACATCCTATACTGATTCGGACTGCCTCCTGTCTCTCGCGCAGTGGCGGTATGCGTTGTCGCAAGCAACGATCTCCCACAGACTGATACTCCCCCTTGCCTGTTGGACGCAGCCATGCTGACCATCGACGACATCCGGACAGTACCGCTCTTTGCAACACTCTCCGACGACGAACTCGACAATCTCGCGCACACCTCCGCGGACCTTCATCTATGCGCAGGCGAGTTCGCGGTTCACGAAGGCGGCGAGCGCGCGCTGTATCTCGTTCTCACCGGCAAGATGGAAGTCATCAAGACGTTCGACGGTATCGAGCGCACGCTAGGCTGGCGTCTGCCCGGCACGATCTTCGGCGAAGTGCCGCTTGCGCTGAGTTCGCCGTTTCCGGGCGCTTACCGCGCGGCGGAACCGTCGCGTGTGATGCGAGTGGACGCCCAGCGTTATTACGTACTGGCCGCCGCATCGCCGGATGTGGCGCTCAAGATGGGCGCCCTCGCTCGCGAACGCATCGGCGGGTTGCAAGGGCTTTCCGCTGAGCCGCCCAAGGCGCGCGTCACCATGGTCGGCAGCCGCTGGGACGACGCCTGTACGGCGCTGCGGCATTTTCTCGCCCGCAACCAGATCAGCTACGACTGGATGACGCCCGACGCGCCCGAACTGCCCAAGCGTTGGCCCGGAACCTGTCCGACAGAGGAAGAGTGTCCGTCGTTGCGACTGGTCGACGGCACGGTGTTGAACCGGCCTGAGGCGCGCGAGCTTGCCGGGCTGCTGGGTCTGCAGACGCAGCCTCGCCTCGCCGAATACGACACGATGATCATCGGCGGTGGCCCGGCTGGGCTCGCCGCGGCGGTGTACGGCGCATCGGAAGGCTTGCGCACTATCGTGCTGGAGCGTGAAGCGCCCGGCGGACAGGCCGGCACCTCTTCGCGTATCGAGAACTACCTCGGCTTTCCCAACGGTGTCTCCGGGGATGAACTGGCAAGCCGCGCACTGCAGCAGGCAAGGCGGCTTGGCGCGGAGATCCTGGTGACACGGTCCGTCGGCCGGATCGATGTGCAGGCGCGCAGCGTTCACCTCGACGGCGGCGACATCATCCGGACGCGAACGATCATTCTTGCGACGGGCGTCACGTGGCGGCGTCTCTCGATCGAAGGTTTCGACCGGTTTATCGGTAAGGGTATTTACTACGGCGCGTCGCGCAGCGAAGCGAACGCGACGCATGGACTTGACGTGTATCTGATCGGCGGCGGCAATTCGGCTGGGCAGGCCGCGTTGTATTTTGCCAATCACGCGCGCATGGTGACGCTCGTCCTGCGCGGCGATTCGCTCGATAAGAGCATGTCGCGCTATCTGATCGAGCAACTGCGCGGCAAGTCGAACGTCGCGGTGCGATTGCGATCGGAAGTCGTGGGCGCGTATGGCGACACCCATCTGACGGCGATCGACGTGCGCGACGCGTCGAACGAGGCAGTGCGCCGGCACGATTGCGGGGCCTTGTTCGTGTTCATTGGCGCCGACGCGGAGACCGCGTGGTTGCCCGAGGAAATCGCACGCGATGCGCGCGGCTACGTGCTCACCGGCGACGACGTCGTCAAGGCCGGACGCTGGTCCCATGACCGGGATCCCTACCTGCTCGAATCGAGCGTGCCCGGCGTGTTTGCCTGCGGCGATGTACGGCTGAGTCCGGTCAAACGCGTGGCTTCCGCGGTCGGCGAGGGCAGCATGGCAATCGCGTTTGCCCACAAATATCTGCAGCAAGACGCGCGATAGCGCTGGATCGCGCGGCAACGCTTCTGCCCGCTTGCAAAAGCGCGCCGGCGGCCGCGCCGCAGGCCTATTCTTCAGCTGAATACTTCGACTTCCCAATCATTGAGGATTGACTAAAAAACAGGCTTCTATTCGCCCGATTGAAACCAGAAACGCCGGCGCACACTGACATCGTGCCAATTGCGCAAGGAGCCTGCGATGTCTACCCGCCACGATAAAGATAACGAGTTCGAAATCAGCCTGCCGGCCGCTTCGACGACAGAATGGACCAGCCCGGTGCCAGATGCCGACGCCGAAACGATGCGCGGGTTGCACCTCGCGTCAGAGAGTGTGCTGTGCCTCGCGACGCAGACTTACGACGCCGCCGCCCGTGGCGACGCGGCAGGCGCGGAAGCGGCGCGTGCGTCGCTCGAACAGCAACTGGCACTCGCCACGCGCCTGATCGACGAGCTTCTGTTTGACGGCAGCGGCCCGCATACGACACACTGACCGGCCCGCAGGTCGGACAGCACCAATCGCAGTCTCTACATCTGAAAACTGAAATGAGCGCTCTGACGGTAATTCTCTGCATTTGGGCCATGGTGGCCTTCTGCGCAATTCTTTTCATTCGCGGCGCTACCTCGCGCGTTGAGCGTCCGACCAAGGCACCGCAAAAGCGCCCGTCGCGCTTTTCGATCGCGGAGTAACGGCAAGCAGGCGATCCCGATTCATTCGTGACAACACGTGCGAATCCTTCGAACGTTCTCATCGGAATAGTCGTACGGCAAAAGCGGCCCGGCAGCCCATCATCACCACAGATCGCAACGACCGGGCAGCCACCGCGGCATGAATCCGAGCGGCGCTGTGCCGCCTGGTCGTCATCTGCCCTGCCCCTTATTCCATGGAGATCGTCATGCTGAAGTTTTACTTCCACCCGTCGCCGAACCCGATGAAAGTCGCGTTGATGCTCGAAGAACTGCAAACCCCGTTCGAACTGATCGCGGTCGACACGTTCAAGGGCGAACAACATCGCCCCGAGTTTCTCCGCATTAACCCGAACGCAAAAGTCCCGGCGATTACCGACGACGGCGTGACCGTGTTCGATTCGCACGCCATCCTGCTGCACCTCGCGGCGAAACATGAACGGTTCCTGCCGGCATCGGCTGGCGAACGCGCACAGGCCTTGTCGTGGCTGATGTTCGTCGCGACCGGACTGTCGCCCTTCTCGGGCCAGGCGGTGCACTTTCTGCATCACGCGCCGACGCCGCTGCCCTATGCGCGCAATCGCTATCTGAAGGAAGTGGAGCGCCACTATCGCGTGCTGGACGAGCGCCTTGCGACGTCGAAGTATCTGGCCGGCGATACTTATTCCGTCGCCGATATCGCGCTGTGGGGCTGGGCTAGCTTCGCCGGCTACATTCTCGGTGAAGCGGGTCTGAGCGCGTATCCGAACGTGAAGCGCGTCGTGGACGAAATCTCCGCGCGTCCGGCCGCGGCGCGCGCACAAGCGTTGAAGGACAAGCTGACGCTGAAAGCCGAGTTCGACGAAGAGACACGTCGCGCGCTATTTCCGCAAAACGAAGACGTAGCCGCTTAAACGTCTACCCGTTAGTCGTGCCGCGCGACGCGCTGCCATCTTGCAGCGGTTGCGCGGCGAATTGCGTTGCCGGTCATTTGAGGCCAAGCCGTTTGGCCAACCGGTTCAGATTCGCCCGATCAAGACCGAGCTCGCGCGCGACGGCCGCCCAATTCTGGTTGTGGCGAGACAACGCGTCGAGAACGGTGGTTCGCTCGAACTCAGTGACCGCACTGCGAAAATCCTTCGTTCCGCTTTCAGTTGTTTCGCCTGGCGTCTGACTTGTGTCTTCAGCCGGTGCGGCCGATAGCGCGAAGTCGGCAGCCGTCAACGTCAGGATCCGACGGCGCTCGCGATTCGCAGCCAGTGCCTTGAGCGCGCTTCGGCCGATCAGGTGTTCAAGTTCACGCACGTTCCCCGGCCACGGATAACGCAGCAGCATGGCTTGCGCATCCGCCGCGAGACGCAGGCTCAGCAGGCCGAGCCGCGAGCGATTCTCTTCGAGGAAAAACCCCGCCAGCAGCAACACATCGCGGCCACGTTCGCGCAACGGCGGCACGCGTAACGGATAGACGCTGAGCCGATGATAGAAGTCCGCGCGGAACCGCCCCGTGCGGACCTCTTCAGCCAGATCGCGATTCGTTGCGGCGATCAGCCGCACGTCGACCTTGTGTTCGTGGTCCGAGCCGATGCGCTGCAACTGGCCGTTCTGCAAAACCCGCAAAAGTTTGGCCTGCACGAGAAGCGGCAACTCGCCCACTTCATCGAGAAAAATCGTGCCGCCGTCCGCCAGTTCGAATTTGCCGCGCCGGTCCGACGACGCGCCGGAGAACGCGCCCCGCACATGCCCGAACAGCTCGCTCTCGACGAGCGTGTCCGGCAGCGCGGCGCAGTTCAGGCTGATCAGCGGCTTATTCGCCCGCGACGAGAGCGCGTGAATCGCATTGGCCACGAGTTCCTTGCCGACACCGGTCTCACCAGTGATCAGCACGGTCAGATCGCTGCCGGCGACGACCTCGATTTCCTTCATCAGATGCGTGTGCGCGTCGCTGCTGCCGACCATCTCGCGCCGGCTCTGGCTGCTCGCCTGCCGGTAGGCCTCCGCGCGCCGCCGCTCCTCTTCGGTGCTGCGCGCGAGCGTATCGATTCGCTCGACGACGCTCACCGTGGCGGCGGCCAGGCCCAGAAACGCCCGCAGCGACGCCATGTCGATGCTGTCGAAGCGCGCCGGGTCCAGCGCATCGAGCGTGAGCAAACCCCACGGCCGGCCGCGCACGAACAGCGGACAGCCGAGGCAATCGTGGACTTCGAGATGACCAGCCACGCCTTGTACGAGGCCGTCGTAGGGATCGGGCAGATCGGAGTCTGCGGCGAAGCGGGTCGGCTCCGGCCGCGACAGAAGCTGCTCGAAGCGCGGGTGGTCGCCGACACGAAAGCGCCGCCCAAGCGTATCGCTGCTCAATCCGTCGATGGCGAGCGGCACCAGCGTGTCGCCCTCCAGACGCAACAGAGCGGCCGCGTCGCCGGGAAACAGCGCGCGCAGGCTGCTGAGCAGACGGCGGTAACGCTCGCGGTCGGACAGCTCACGCGAGAGGTCGAGGATCAGCGGCGTCAGGACGTCGAGGAGCGCTTCCGCAGTCAGATTGACTCCATCAGGAGTCTTTTCGACTAAGGTCGAATTGACCATCATTAATTTCAGATCGTTGATTTATTTGCATTTTATACCTGGCACGAAACATGGATAGACAAGCACGTCAGTCGAAGCCCGACTGGATATCCACCAACAACCAGGACTTCCTATGCTTTCCGCCGAACACCGCGCCATCGTCAAAGCCACCGTTCCTCTTCTCGAAAGCGGAGGCGAGGCGCTGACCACGCACTTCTACGACATGCTGATCAGCGAACATCCGGAAGTGCGTCCCATGTTCAACCTCGCCAACCAGGCGAGCGGCGCGCAGCAGCGTGCGCTGGCCAACGGCGTGCTGATGTACGCACGTCACATCGATCAACTCGAACAACTTGGCGGGCTGGTCTCGCAGATCATCAACAAGCACGTCGCGCTGAATATCCTGCCGGAGCATTATCCGATTGTCGGGCAGTGCCTGCTCAAATCCATCCGCGAAGTGCTCGGCGCCGAAATCGCAACCGATGCGGTCATTGAAGCTTGGGCCGCCGCCTATCAGCAACTCGCCGATCTGTTGAGCGGCCTTGAAGAGAAAATGTACGCCGAGCGGGAAGCGGAGCCGGGCGGCTGGCGCGGCACGCGGCTCTTTCGTGTCGCCCGTAAAGTGCGGGAAAGCGACGAGATCACGTCGTTCTATCTGCGCCCCGACGACAACGGCGAGCTGCTCGCGTTTCATCCGGGGCAATACATCGGCGTGCGGCTCGTTATCGACGGCGAGGAAGTGCGCCGTAATTACTCGCTCTCGGCCATGTCGAACGGCCGCGAATACCGTATCAGCGTGAAGCGCGAACCGAATGGCAAGGTGTCGAACCATCTGCATACGCAGGTCAATGAAAACGACGCGGTGGAACTGTTCGCACCGGCTGGCGACTTCAAGCTCGAAGACAGCGACAAGCCGTTGGTGCTGATCAGCGGCGGCGTGGGCATCACGCCTACGCTGGCGATGCTGCAAGCCGCGCTGAAGACCGACCGCCCTGTGCACTTCATTCACTCGGCGCGTCACGGCGGCGTGCATGCGTTTCGCGACTTGATCGACCAGTTGGCCGCGCGGCATCCGAAATTGAAGCGTTTCTACTGCTATGAGCAGCGCCGCGCGGAAGATGCCGACGCGCACGGCATCGGCTATCTCGACGAAACGCGCCTCGACGCGTGGCTGCCCAAGACGCGCGACGTCGATGTCTATTTCCTCGGACCGATCGCGTTCATGAAGGCCATCAAGAAGCACCTGAAAACGATCGGCGTGCCGGAGTCACAAAGCCGTTATGAATTTTTTGGTCCGGCTTCCGCACTGGAATAAAGACGCGGGTCGCGGTCGACGTGCAAATAGCCGGAGCCGGCTATTTGCATGCAACTGTCGGTCGCGTTGCAGTCACTTACGCCTTCAGCAAAGCGTTGCGCTCGTCACCCAGGACATGCTCTTGAAGCGCGCGATCATGGCATCCACCAACTCGCGTTGCGCTTGAGCCAGCGCGATCGTGACTTCTTCAAACCCGCTGCCGGGAGGCGTCGTCACAGCGACGGTCTCGACGTTGCGGGAGAAGGGAAATAGCACCTGCCAGATTGCGGCAATGCGCATACCGTGAAGCGCCGCGCGCACCACGAGTCGATGACGGCCCGAGGTTTGCGACGACAGCACCTGCAAACCGCTCTCAGAAGATTCACTGGTCATGTCGTACCCTTTTATATTGACTGAGCCGCGTTGCTCGCGGCCTTCAGATGTTTATTCGATTCTGCCGCCTTATTAAGGCATCTTGATGATCCCGCTCAAGCGCCTGAGCAAGGCGTCAGCATGCTCCCGATCGACCTTTGAAATCTCGCGCTGATTCAGTATCGTCTCGATGCGCTGACGCCAATAATCCGGCTCATTGACTACCGACGTGCACGCCATCGAATCACCTTTTGAAAGCAATCTCTCCAGCGTTGTGACTATCGTTTCAATGTGCGAGAGATCGTTCTTATAAGAAGCGTGACTTCCCATTACATTCCCGGCTGACTTTTTTTAAGCGCCTTCGGATCGCCCTTCGAACGAGTTGGCAAGCAATGCGATACCCATTTCGTTTCCGAATCGACCGATCCGTCCTGCTTGGAGGAAAGCGAAACAACAGCCCTGGAGCGTTTGCTCCAGGCTGCGTGAGCATTGCTGTTGGCCGAATTGCCTTATTTGGCCCGCGCCGAGTCAGGTGCCGTCAACTGACTGGCCTGCGCCAAGGCAATGGCTTGCGCGGTGGCTTTGCGCATCGCGTCGTAGGCAGCGCCCGCACTGGAAACCGCCGACTTGAACGCGGTGACCGCGAGTTCGGAGCCTGTGGGCGCATTGCGCGCGAAGTCGTCGAAAACCGTCTGCATTTTCGTGTTGGACTGTGCAAACCGGTCTTCGAAAATCTTCAGAAATTCGGCCTGTGCGGCGTTAGTGATTTCAAGCACATGACTGTTATAAGACAGTACTTTCTGCGCGACGGGTTGCGCGTTGCTGGCCTGATGAATAAACAGTTCGACCGGCGTCTTACCCGACACCGCCATCTGCCATGCCTGTTCGCTCTCCGCGAACGTGGCCTTGGCCGCCTGCAGGTTCAACTTAGCCAGCTCTTCAAAATACTGGAATGTTTGCTGCGCCAACGAAAACGCGACAGCGACATTGGCACTTTGGATGGAGACGAATTGCTCTGGCGTCGAAAAATACACTCTGCACTCCTTCTTTAAACGATCACATTGCTCAGACAAGAGGTATGCGAAACCAGTCGAGACGCACGCAGGTTGTCGACTCGTCGGCTTGCACCAACCAGCTTGAATCGTTCTGCGATGCAGCATTAGATGAAACATTCTAACTTTGTTAAATCTGCATCTGGCGCACTCTTTTGTAAGTAATTACCCTCGGTGACAGTACGGTTTTGACTGAATAAAGGCTCGGCTCTGATCGTCGAAAGATCAGTGGAATATTCGCGATTTCGGCGTACACGCCGATCTATGGGACACAGCATGGGAAGCACTGTCCGTAAGCGCGCTACGGAGTGCATGAGCAGATGTGCGATAGGCGGTCAAATGCATGTGTATGCGACCGTCTATCGCTTAGAGAAAGGACAGAAATGTGATGTGGATTTACAACCAATCGGCAGTGAGAGACCGCCGGACTTAGTCCGGCGGCAATACCAGCGGACCGCAATTGGTATCAGCGATGAATGTCGCCAGTATCTTCGCCGGATGCACCGCATCAGGATTCTCGGCGAATAGATGGAGCGCGCGCGGCGGCTCGAACCAGGTCTGTGCAACCGCGTAGTCGACGGGCGGCCCACCTTGCAGTTGCGAGCGGATCGTCCCTTCCAGCACGACCGCCGTCACTGAACCAGGGTGACGATGCGCGGGCGTAAAGCCGAGCGGCGGAAAGTCGACGATGGCCGTCGTCACCGACTTGCCCGGCACGTTGGGCAGCGCTTCGCACGACAGCACTTTCACGGTCGATGCAGGCCGGCTCGCTGCGCCGGTATGCGTCGATGCGTTGGACATCGATGGATCGACGCCGCAGATGCCAGCGAACCAGTCGATGGCCGAACGAGGCGCCGACGGGCCGAGCGCCAGCATCGTCGTCGTGGCCAGCGCGAGCATGGCGGGCTTGCGCGCGAGACGCGGCAGAGTCAGCGTCAGCGGATTCATACGCGCGCCGCCGATCGCATATCCGGCGACCAATCCAACTGACGGCGCGCCTTCGCGCTGGTCACTTCGGCTACGTCTTGCGCGACGTTGTACACGCCCGCGTTGCCCCGCTGAAGCGCAAGCAGGGCCGCATAGGCCGCCGCTTCGACATGCAACGGACTTGAACCCGCCGGGGCGTCGGCGCCTGTGCCGGGTCCGTAAATCTGTCCATAGCGAAGCACCGTGCCGTTCAGCGACGCCGCTTCCAGCACGTGCCGCTCGAGCGCCGCGACGCCACGCACGCTCGTGCCGCGCGCGCCCTGCGCATCGACGTCGAGCGGGCAGCTTTCGTCGTAAGGCGTCGTTCCCGGCCGGTACGCCCATGCAATGCTTTGCGCAATCATCTTGCTGCTGGCCGCCGCGATCGCCGCGGCCACCAGGTTGCGCGTACCCTCGTCGCGTATCCGCGCGTTGGCCGTCACCGCCTGAGCCATTCGAGCAGGGTCGAGCCCGGGCGGCAAATCGGTCAATTGATGAATCACGCTGACCGGCGCGATACGCACAAGCGCGTCACGCAGCGCGGCCGCATCGAATACATCGACGATGACCGGCACCACGCCCGCGTCCTCAAGTTCTCTCGCGCGGTCCGCGCGCCGCGTGCCGCCGAACACCGTATAGCCGGCGTCGATCAGCAGCGGCGCAAGCGCGCTTCCAATGGCGCCCGTTATGCCGGCGACGAACACCTTGTGTGCCATTTCCTTTCTCCCATCAGTCATTACGCGAAAGTCGGCGACATGCCGCGTTTCCAATGACCCCAGCATAAGGCTGTGAATGGTCATCAAAAAGGTCCATTATTCGGAAACTGATTGAGCCAATTTGACGAGGAAGAGCGTGCGGCGAGCCGAACAGATTGAACTTGCGCTAGCGCCCAGGCCGGAAGGCGTGCTGCTTCATCGCTGGCTCTATGACGAGTTGCGCAAGGCGATCTTATCGGGGACGTTGCCGCCGGGCGCGCGCCTGCCTTCCACGCGCGATCTCGCAACACGATTTCGACTGTCGCGCGGAACGGTGCTGGGCGTTTTCGCGCAACTCGACGCGGAAGGGTATCTGTCGGGCGCCGTGGGACGCGGCAGTTTTGTTGCGGCTGAACTGCCCGACCGGCGCATCGATAGCGGCGAGCGGACGTCGCCCAGAAAGCGCGATGGCCGGCCGCTTGCCCGCGAGCGTCATCATGACGGCGATAGCGGCACGCAGCCGCCAGTTGTCGAGCTATCGGCGCGTGGCCGTTTGCTCGCGCGGAGCGCGTTTCAACTCAGCGGCCGCACGCGCCCTGCGCGCGCGTTTCGCGCCAGCCAGCCCGATCTCGATGCGTTTCCATTCGAATTGTGGGCGCGGCTCTCGGCCAACCGGGTGCGTCGCGCGCAGCGGGATCTGCTCCGCGATGGCGAGGCGCAAGGGTATCGGCCGCTGCGCGAAGTGATCGCCGCTTATGTCGGTCCGTCGCGCGGTATTCGATGTTCGGCGGACAACGTCGTCGTGTTGGGCAGCGTTCAGCAGGCAATCGATTTGACCGCGCGCCTCCTGCTCGATCCGGGGGACAGCGCGTGGACGGAAGACCCAGGTTACCCCGGCGCCCGTTTCGTACTCGAAGCGGCGGGCGCCCGGGTGATCGGCGTGCCGGTCGACGCGGCCGGCGTCGATGTGTCATGGGCCCGTCTGCACGCCGCAACAGCGCGTCTGGCTTTTGTCACCGCCGGGCGCCAGGCGCCGCTGGGTCCGCCGCTCGCGCTCGAACGGCGTCTATCGTTGCTCGAGTGGGCACGGGATCGAGGCGCCGTCATCATCGAAGACGACTACGACAGCGAGTACCGTTTCGAAGGCCACCCGCTTGCCGCGATGAAGAGCCTCGACGACCACGGACACGTGATCTACTGCGGCACCTTCAGCAAGCTGCTGTTTCCCGCTTTGAGGACGGCGTATGCGATTCTGCCCGACCGGTTGGTCGAGCCATTCGTGGCCGCGCTGTCCTCGACGGCGCGGCATGTTCCAACCGATCAACAATCCGTGTTGCACGACTTCATCGCCGACGGTCATTTCGGCCGGCACATACGACGCATGCGCATGCTCTATGGCGAGCGGGCCGAGGCGCTGACGTCGGCGGTCGAGCGGCATCTCTCGGGCTTGCTCGCGCTTGCGCCGATCGTGGCGGGACTCGATGCGCCCGCCTTTCTGCCCAGAGGCGCGGACGACGCCGACGCGGCGCGGCGTGCGGCACGCGAAGGCATCGAGACGCGCCCGCTATCGCTGTACGCGATCGACCATCCCGCGCCGCCGGGGCTCGTGCTCGGTTTTGCGTCGATCGGTGTCGAGGAAATAGAGTCGGGGGTGATCGCTCTTGCTCGAGCGTTGACGCGCCGTTCGCGATGAACCAGCGCGGCTCGCAGAGCAGATTGACGCGCCGCGCGGCTCAGCCCGCGGACCGTTTGCGACGTTTTGTCTGCGAGTGCTGACCTTGCCAGCTCGCTTCATCGAGAAGACGATCGAACAGCCGGTTGCGGGCCGAATCGTCCAGCGGCGACAGTCCCAGCAGAGAGTGAAACGCGAGACCGCTGGCGGCGAAGTAGCGCAACAGCGACAGATCGAGGTCGGTCGCTTCGTCCTGCAAGGCCTTCATTTTCTCGGCGTCGGACGTCTTCATTTCGTCGAGCAAGTTGGGGTTCTCGACCAGCGCGGCGAGAACGGCTCGTGCCACGGAATTCGGCTGATTGATGGACTCCCGATAAATCGCAATCTGCGCCGCGAGGTTGGGCTCCGCTTTGGACGCGCCCTCTTTCGCCATATAGTCGCGCGCGATCTGCTCGAACTGCTGCTTCTGATGCTCCAGCAACGCGCACAGTACCCCCTGCTTGGTGCGAAACTGATGCAGCAGTCCACCCTTGCTGATGCCGCTTTCACGCGACAACGAATCGAACGTCAGTCCACCGACGCCTTCGCGGGTCAGGATGGTAAGAGCGGCATCGATTGCCTTCTTGCGGGAAATCTCCGAACGGGTCTGGTTATCCATTGTCGATAGTGATGACGTCGCCACGCTGGCCGTGCCGGCCCGGTGCTGCCGCGTCGTGATGGTATTGGGCAAGTGATTCGGCGCGGTGAATCAGTGTCGGCGAGCAGTCGCGCCATCCGTCGGCACAAGCAGCGCTCGCTCTGAGGGTTGGAATTGTACCGCTCAAGCCACCCAACAAACAAACCGGATAGACGGTTTACATTCAATAAAGACGGTGCTACTGTTCGGCCTCATCGGTTCTCGCCTGAACTGCACGCCGCCCGGCATTCACCGGCACTCAATTGCCCATCAAGGAACATGCAATGTTCACGAACAAACTCGTCCCGCTTCTTTTCGCCGGCACAGCGGTACTGGCCCTCGCGGCCTGCGCGGGTGTGCAACCCGTCGCGTATACGGGCATCGCGTCCTCGCCGCAGTTGAAGCAGAACCGCGACGACGATGCGGGCAAAGTGCCCTACAAGTACGCGGCGACCGTGGTCTGGGCGCGCTACACGCAGGTGGTGCTGGACCCCGTGGCCGTCTATCAGGGCAGTGACAACCAGTTCGGCGAATTAAAGGCCGCCGACAGGGCCGCGCTTGCCGACTACATGCAAAGGACGTTCTCGGAAAAACTGGCGAAACGGTTCGACGTGGCAACGCAGCCTGGCCCCAACACCTTGCGGATCAAGCTGACCTTGACCGGCGCCGAAAGCACGACGTTGCTGGTCGGGCAGTTCATGCATTTCGACCTTGCGGGCAATCTCTACAACGGCGTGCAGTCGATCCGCGGCGGTCAGGGGGCATTCAGCGGCTCGGTGTCCTACGCCGTGGAAGTCTATGACGGCGCGAGCGGCCAACTGCTGAAGGCCTACGTGTCGAAGCAATATCCGAACGCCATGAATCTGCCGGCCGCTTTCGGTTCCCTGGGCGCTGCGAAGACGGGACTCGACAAGGGTGCGGATGCGCTGGTGGCGCAGCTTCATTGACCGGTCCGCTTTCGCTGTCCATCGCTTTGCGCGCTGCGCGGAGTTGACGCGCGGCGCGCAAGCGCCACGGTGCATCGGCCACGGCAAGCCGACGCAACGACAAGGCCGCTGTTCCGGACTATTCCGAGGTACGCGTATGCGCGCATTCGCTGACATGGTCGTCACACTCGCCCCTCCGCCTTTGATGGTCGCCGTCGTGTTCTTTGTGGCGTATCTGCTGGTGGGGATTCCGGTTCAATTCACGCGTGGCCCGGCCGCGAGAGATGCGTTCGGCACCCTGGCCGGCGTCTTCGCCGCGCTCGTCTACATCACACTGGCCATGAGTTTCTATCCGGATGTTCACGCTGCTCCTCGCTAACCCGGCAGGTCTCTCCAGAAGGTTCAGACACCATGCGCTCGCGGCATCCACGTAGTCCGCGTACGCGAGACCAGCGCGATGCTTCCGGCCCGCAAGCATCGACCTCGGGCAGCGGCACGCGAGCCAGGTCGATCCGCGCAGGCATCAGGCGCAGCATCAAGCGAACGCTGCGCTATCTTTGCCGGTTGGCGAAAGACATGGGCGACGTCGTCCGCGGAAAGCTGTAAATGCGTCTTCGCCCACGACTCGCCGTCATCTGGCTCGCGCCGCTTGCCGCCGCATTGATCTGTCTCGCGCTTCTCGCGCCCTGGCTCGAACGATCGGGGTCCGAAGTCACCGTCAGCTTCGCCACAGCCGAAGGACTCGAAGCCGGCAAAACCCGCGTGCGCTATAAGGACGTCGAAATAGGCAGATTGACGGACCTGCGGCTCTCGCACGACCGCACACGCGTGCTCGCCGTCGTGGAACTCGACACGTTCGCCGAACGGTTTGCACTGTGCGGCACGCGCTTCTGGGTGGTTCGTCCGCGCGTCGGCACCGCCGGTATCTCCGGGCTGACGACATTTATCTCCGGTCCGTACATCGCGGTGGAGGTTGGACGTGCGTCCACGATATGCCAGCAGTTTGCCGGTCTGGAAACGCCGCCGTCCGTGACCAGCGAGCAGAACGGCGGGCGGTTCGTTCTGCACGCTTCTTCCCTCGAATCGCTCAATGTGGGCTCGCCAGTCTATTTCCGGCGTGTGCAGGTGGGGCAAGTCCTCAACTATGCGTTGGCTCGCGGTGGCTCCGCCGTCGATGTCGATGTATTCGTGAAAGCGCCTTACGACCGCTATGTCACATCAGGCACGCGATGGTGGCACGCAAGCGGCATCGACCTGCGATTCGATTCGAGCGGCTTGACGCTGGACACCCAATCCGTTGCCACGTTGCTTTCCGGAGGCGTCGTATTCGATTTGCCCGAATCACAGACGCCCGAACCTCGCGCCGCCGACGGCGCCGCGTTCGCTCTAGCCGCGAACAGAACCGAGGCGATGCGTCGTGCCGACGACGGACCCGCCGCGTCGGTGCGCATGAGGTTCAACGGGAGCGTGCGCGGGCTCTCAGTCGGCGCGCCGGTCGACTTCGACGGTGTCGAACTGGGCGAAGTGACCGCCATCGATCTTGACTTCACGCCGGCGCGCAATCGCTTCGACATGGTGGTGACGCTCAACCTCTACCCCTATCGTCTCGGACGACGCTACAGGGAGGCACTCGGAGAAGGCTCCGGCGCGGCGGCCAAAGCGCTTCTGCATCAACTGGTCGCCCAGGGCTTGCGCGGGCAGTTGCGTATGGGCAGCGTGCTGACCGGCCAGCGCTATGTGGCGCTGGACTTCTTCCCGAACGTACCCGCTGTCAGCATCGACACACGTCGCATGCCGGTCGAACTGCCGACCGTGCCCAATACCGTCGAGGAACTTCAGGACCAACTCGCCAACATCGTGAAGAGGCTCGACCACGTCCCCTTCGACGAGATCGGCTTCAATCTGAACCAGGCGCTCGTGAACGCCAATTCCCTGTTCCAGCGAATCGACACGGAACTGGTGCCGCAGGCGCACACGACGTTGGCGGCTGCCGAGCGCTCGTTCAATGCCGCAAACGCCACGCTGCAGCAGGACTCGCCGATGCACACCGATATTCGCCAGGCGTTGACCGAGTTGCGCCGCACCCTTGCCGCGCTGAAGGCGCTGTCGGACTATCTGGAACAGCATCCTGAATCGATTGTGTGGGGTAAATCGGCGGACCACTGAGGTGCTTCGACGCTTGCTCATGGGCCGAGGCGGCGTCTGTGCGATGATGCCTTACGTCGACCCGACTCGCGGAGATCATGATGAGCGGCAAATGGTTTTCGAAGTTCTCAAGCTTCCTTTCCACGATGACCGGCAGGCCGGTCACCTTTGTTCTGGCCGTCGTCATGGTGATCGTCTGGGCCCTCACCGGCCCGCTCTTTCACTACAGCGATACGTGGCAACTCGTGATCAACACGTCGACCACGATTGTCACGTTCCTGATGGTCTTCCTGATCCAGAACACCCAGAACCGCGATACGGCCGCGATGCAGATCAAGCTCGACGAGTTGATCCGCGCACTGGAAGGGGCTCACAACGCGCTGCTCGATCTTGAAGAGCTCGAGGAAAAGGACTTGACCCGCTTCCGCAAACACTACGAAAAGCTGGCTGAAGAAGCGCGCACTGCGCTGCGCGCCGGCGGCAGCGACACCGATTCGCCCTTCGTCGACAATCGCGATGACGGTGACGAAGACCGGCGCAGCGGTAAGGGTCGCGATGGCAAAACGGGAGCGGCGGTGTAACGCGACTAGCCAATGCGTTCGCAAGTATTGCTAGAAACGTGCGACGTCGATCACGGCATCGGCAAACGCTTTCGGCGCTTCCTGCGGCAGGTTATGTCCGACACCGCCGCCGATATTCCGGTGCGCGTACTTGCCGGTGAACTTCTTCGCGTACGCCGCCGGTTCAGGATGCGGCGCGCCGTTCGCGTCGCCTTCCATCGTGATGGTCGGTACCGAAATCGTCGGCGCCGCTGCCAGACGCTTCTCCAGATCGTCGTACTGCGCCTCGCCCTTGACCAGCCCCAGTCGCCAGCGATAGTTGTGAATCACCACCGCAACATGATCCGGGTTATTGAACGCTTGCGCCGAACGCTCGTAGGTCGCATCGTCGAAATTCCATTTCGGCGATGCCGTGTGCCAGATCAGCTTGTTGAAGTCGTGGCGGTTCGCGTCATAACCCGCATAGCCGCGCTCCGTCGCGAAGTAGAACTGATACCACCAGGCCAGCTCCGCTTTCGGCGGCAACGGCGTGCGGTTCGCCTCCTGGCTGCCGATCAGATAGCCGCTCACCGACACCATCGCCTTGCATCGTTCCGGCCACAGCGCGGCGATGATATTCACCGTACGCGCACCCCAGTCGAAGCCGCCGAAAATCGCCTTGTCGATCTTCAATGCGTCCATCAACGCAATGATGTCGACGGCCACCACAGCCTGCTGGCCGTTGCGCGGCGTATCAGCGGACAGGAAGCGCGTCGTGCCATAGCCACGCAGATACGGCGCAATGACCCGGTAGCCGGCCGCCGCGAGCAACGGCATGACTTCGGCAAAGGCATAGATATCGTACGGCCAGCCGTGCAGCAGGATCACAACCGGTGCGTTTTGCGGACCCGCTTCGGCGTAGCCAATGCTGAGCGTGCCGGCATTGATCTGCTTCAGGTTGTCGAACGAGGCGACACGGGCTCCCGCCTTCGTGCTGTTGGATTGCGCGTTGGCAAGCCCGCTCAGTCCCAGTTCCATCAGGCTCAGGCCCGCAACCGTCGTTCCGAGCAGACGACGGCGCCGAATATTGATCTGGTCAGACATGGTGACTCCCTTAAAAGTTAAGCGCTCGCGAGCCGTGCCGGATCGCTCTCACTGAAAGACGGCCCCAACGGCCGCAACCGGATTGCCGGATCGAGACGCGTCCACGGTAGGTCGACGGGATCGGCAGCCATCGGTCCCGGCGCTTTCGCGACGAGAATCGCCTCGGCGATAGCCTCGAAATCCGCACGAAAATGCACCGAACTCTTGTTCACCAGAATCTTCATCTGCTCGGG
Source organism: Paraburkholderia sp. RL18-101-BIB-B (assembly GCF_046026985.1). Classification (NCBI taxonomy): domain Bacteria; kingdom Pseudomonadati; phylum Pseudomonadota; class Betaproteobacteria; order Burkholderiales; family Burkholderiaceae; genus Paraburkholderia; species Paraburkholderia sp. RL18-101-BIB-B. The sequence continues at coordinate 86,558 of NZ_JARESV010000014.1, read as the reverse complement.
TTCGATGCCCGCCACGCGGAACAGGTTGCGATCGAACACCTGCATCTTGACGGAGCTCACCGCGATCCTGACGCCTTCGATCCGCAAACAGGCGACCGGCCCCAACTCGCCTTGCATGCCGTTGAGCATCGGGCCATCGAAACGGAAGCGTCCGTCCGACACGTGTTCGACTTCGAACACGCCTTCCAGCGGCGCATCGCCCTGCACACCGGAACGGCCGCCCAGCGCGAGTGAAATGCGCGCGCCCACACCCGCGCGATGCGCCACTGCCGCCGCCTGGGCATCCCAGATCACGCCCACCGCCGCGTCGGTAGCGCCATTGCGCAACAACGCGCGCACCATCCCCATCGTGTTCGAATCGCCGCCCACGCCCGGGTTGTCCTGCGTGTCCGCGATGATGACCGGTTTGGCCGCCGTCCTGCTCACCCGGATTGCTTCGAGCGCCGCTTCGTCGGGCGTCAGGAAGGGTACATCCCAACGCGCTTCTTCGCCGGCGATCTTCGCGAACAGTGCGTCCGCTGCATGTTCTGCCGCAGCTTCGTCGAATGCATAAACCCAGATCGTCGGGCCGCACTCGGGAAAATCGGCCGCCGGAAAGCCCGGCGCAAACGACACGGTCACGACAGGCCGCTCTTCGAGATCCTCCAGCAACCGGTACATCCCGCGTGCGGGCTCGACCAGCGTGCACATGCCATTCACGGGAATCAGGAACGGCACGCGACGCACCGCCCGATGCAACGGGCGCCCCTCCCGCATCAGATCTTCGAGAAGCCGCGCCGCACGCTCGCCGGTTTCAGCCATGTCCACATGCGGATAGGTTCGATACGCCACGAGCGCACTCGCGTGTTCGAACATGCGAGCGGTCACGTTGGCATGCAGATCCAGCGAAACGACCACCGGCATCCGATCGCCGACGATCCGCCGCACACGTTCGAGAAGTTCGCCCTCGCCGTCGTCGTGTTGCTCGGTCACCATCGCACCGTGCAGGTCGAGATAGATCGCGTCGAAGCCGCCTGCCTCGACAGCGGCGATGATCTCGCCGCCGATCCGCTCGAATGCATCCGTCGTGACGTGTGCCGATGCGCTGGCGCCCGCCCAGATCACCGGCTTCAGTTCGTGCCCATTCGCTTCCATGACCTTGATGAATCCGCCAATCGGCACATTGACGTCGCGAAGCCCGAACACGTCGTTACCGCGGACCATGGGCGGAAAGCCCTCGCCCTGAACGAAGCTCGAATAAGACGCCCTGGTGGGCGCAAAAGTATTGGTTTCATGCTGGAAACCGGCGATCAGGATTTTCATGTGTTTCACCTTTTCTCAAACGATCTCGCGAACCATCGGCGAGATGATATGGATGCCTATCTTTTTGATTTCGAAGGACTTCGGAAAGTAGACTCGACAGTCCTCAGTCCTGCTTGAGCGTCAGCTTGCCCGTCAATATCAGAATCGCGGCCAATGCGGCAGCGCCAGCCATGACGAAGAGCCCGGTATGCACGCTGCCCGTCGATGCTTTGGCCCAACCGACTACAGCGGGACCCCAGAATCCGCCGGACAGTCCTACGGTATTGATTAGCGCGATGCCGCCCGCCGCCGCCGTTCCCTCGACCAGTTGGGACGGAATGGCCCAAAAAACCGTATAGGCCATCCAGAGGCAAGCCGTTCCCAGCGTCAATGCCACGAGTGTGAGCATCACACTCCCGTCGGCAAAGACGGCCGCGACGAGGCACAGCGCAGCGCCAAGCGCCGGAATCGCGCAGTGGAAGCGGCGCTCGCCTACCCGGTCCGAACTGCGGCCCGCGAGGTACATGCAGACGGCGGCCGCGACATAGGGAATCGCGGTGTACCAGCCGAGGCGGATCGTGTCGCTCACGCCCTGATCTTTGAGCAGCGTCGGCAACCAGAAGCTGATCGCATAGATCGGAAAGATGATGCTGAAGTAAGCGAGCGCGAGCACATAGACTCTCGGGCTCTTCAGCACGGCCTTGAACGAGTCAGCGCGATGCTCGGTCGGCGCGGTTTCGCGTCCCAGCAGCAACTTTTCCTCATCGTTCAGCCAGCGCGCCTGCTCGGGCCGGTCGGACAACACGCGCAGCGTCAGGAGGCCGAGTGCGATGCAAGGCAGGCCCTCCACGAGAAACATCCACTGCCAGCCGGCCAGGCCGCCGACGCCGGACAGACTCGTCATGAGCCACGCCGATACAGGCCCGCCGACAATCCCGCCAAGCGGCCCGGCGACGAACACGAGCGCAATGGCGCGTGCCATCCGCGCGGGCCCGTACCAGCACGACAGGTAATAGATCATGCCCGGCGCGAAACCCGCCTCGAACACGCCGAGGAGAAATCGCATGGCATAAAAGGCCGGCACGTTGCGCACGAACAGCATGCAGGCCGACGTGATGCCCCACAGCACGAGAATGCGGCTGAACGTGCGCCGCGCGCCGACTCTCGGCAGCATGAGATTGCTCGGCAATTCGAACAGCACGTAGCCGATGAAGAAGATGCCCGCGCCCACTCCGTATGCAGCGTCCGAAAAACCCAGGTCGGTCTGCATCTGCAGCTTGGCGAAGCCGACATTGACCCGGTCCAGATACGCAAACATGTAGCAGGTCACGAGAAACGGCAGAAGCCGCCAGTTGAGCTTGCTGTACAGCGCTGAGGCAGGATCGCCGGCGGCCGATGGATGGATTGCTGACATGCGTGTCTCCCGGTTTTGCGTCCGTGGGCCCGTCGTGCGGGTTAAGTTGATGGTGGCAGGGCAAAACCCCACTAGCAAGAGCAACTAAGTTCACATATCGTTGCTCTGTAGACAACGACAATTGGGCGCTGGAGCGATCAAATGCGAGAAATCAATCAGCAGCGTCTTCGGTATTTCCACGAAGTGCTGACCCACGGCACCATCCGCGGCGCCGCCGACCACATCAATACGTCGCCGTCGGTCATCACGCGGCAGATCAAGTTGCTCGAAGACGAGTTGGGCACCGTGCTGTTCGAACGCCAGGCGCGCGGGGTCAGGCCGACGGAAGCCGCGGCGCATCTGCTCGAGTTCTGGCAGGGCTACCGGTCGCAGCAGGAAAAACTCGAGGACCAGTTGCACGCGTTGCGGGGGCTTCAGAAGGGACGCATCCAGTTGTCCATCAGCGAAGGTTTCGTCGACACGCTCGTCGACGACGTGCTGGCGCCGTTTTGCACGCGCTATCCGCACCTGGACATCAGCATGACGACGCAGGCGGTAGACGCACTGCTGGAGGACGTCGCGGAAAGCCGGGCACATATCGGGCTGGCGTACAATCCGCCGCCCCATCCGCGTATCGAATATCGAGCCAGTTCGCATCAGCCCGTCGTGCTGCTGCTGAGAAAAGACCATCCGCTCGTCAAACGGAAAGGGCCGGCGGGTGTCGATGATCTGCGCGCCTACCCGCTCGCGCTGATGCCTTCCACGTTCGGCATCGGCCATGTCGTTTCGATGTTGGAGTTGGCGGAGAACGTGGTGATCCGCCCGACGTTGACGACGAACTCGCTGAGCGCGTTGAAGCGTTTCGTGACGGCGGAAAACTTTGTGACGCTCATCGGCGAGTTCGCTGCATACCGTGAGCTCGCCAGCGGCGAACTGACCACCGTCCCGATTGCGCATCCCTTGTTTGAAAGTGCGCAGGCCAGAGTGCTGGTCAAAACCGGCCGGCCGCTTGCAGCGGGGCCGCTCGAACTGCTCAAGTGGATTCAGGAACGCATGCCGATGTTCTCTACGCCCAAAGCGAAAGAAAGCCCACGGCGAAAGGCTAGTGGGCGGCGGAACGGTTAGCGGTACATGGCGTGCGCTAGTGGCCGAAGAGTCGGCCGCGCGATATGCGCGATATGCAAACGGGCCGCAGCGATCTTGTCTGTCGTTGCGGCCCGTCTTCGTGAACGCGCAAGTAATGCTAGAAACGTGCGACGTCGATCACGGCATCGGCAAACGCTTTCGGCGCTTCCTGCGGCAGGTTATGTCCGACACCGCCGCCGATATTCCGGTGCGCGTACTTGCCGGTGAACTTCTTCGCGTACGCCGCCGGTTCAGGATGCGGCGCGCCGTTCGCGTCGCCTTCCATCGTGATGGTCGGCACGGAGATCGTCGGCGCCGCTGCCAGACGCTTCTCCAGATCGTCGTACTGCGCCTCGCCCTTGACCAGCCCCAGTCGCCAGCGATAGTTGTGAATCACCACCGCAACATGATCCGGGTTATTGAACGCTTGCGCCGAACGCTCGTAGGTCGCATCGTCGAAATTCCATTTCGGCGATGCGGTGTGCCAGATCAGCTTGTTGAAGTCGTGGCGGTTCGCGTCGTAGCCTGCATAGCCGCGCTCCGTCGCGAAGTAGAACTGATACCACCAGGCCAGCTCCGCCTTCGGCGGCAACGGCGTGCGGTTCGCCTCCTGGCTGCCGATCAGATAGCCGCTCACCGACACCATCGCCTTGCATCGTTCCGGCCACAGCGCGGCGATGATATTCACCGTACGCGCACCCCAGTCGAAGCCGCCGAAAATCGCCTTGTCGATCTTCAATGCGTCCATCAACGCAATGATGTCGACGGCCACCACAGCCTGTTGCCCGTTGCGCGGCGTATCAGCGGACAGGAAGCGCGTCGTGCCATAGCCGCGCAGATACGGCGCGATGACCCGGTAGCCGGCCGCCGCGAGCAACGGCATGACTTCGGCAAAGGCATAGATATCGTACGGCCAGCCGTGCAGCAGGATCACAACCGGTCCGTTCTGCGGACCCGCTTCGGCGTAGCCGATGCTGAGCGTGCCGGCATTGATCTGCTTCAGGTTGTCGAACGAGGCGACGCTAGATCCCGCCTTCGTGCTGTTGGATTGCGCGTTGGCAAGCCCGCTCAGTCCCAGTTCCATCAGGCTCAGGCCCGCAACCGTCGTTCCGAGCAGACGACGGCGCCGGGTGTTGATCTGGTCAGACATGGCTAATTCTCCTTATGCACGACAGCGCTGAGTTGAACGGTGCGCCCGCAGGACACACCGTATGCAGAGTCAAAACATCGCGAGGCGTGGCTGGCAAGAACCCGCGTCATCGAAGCTGACCTTCCGTTATGGCTTGGCGTAGATCGCGCCGAGACCGATCACGTCAGTGTCCGACGCACGCGAGCCCGATGCCGAGCTGCCAGCCGTCGCCGGGCCGTATGACGATGCCGACAGGCCATTTTGTGCGCTCACGCGAGCTTCGGCAGCCTGGATATTCCTGGGATACTGCGTTTCATCGCTCGCGGGGTTATAACCGGCCTTCTCCAACTGAGCGAGTTCCGCGCGGACCTCTGCCCGCGTAAGCGGCTGGTTCGATTGCGCGAACGACAGGGCCGGCAGAGCGACAGCAGCAGCGACGATAAGCGATTGAATGACTTTCATGACTTTCACCTCGAGAAAATGTCTTCTACGCAAACGCCCGTTTGCGTTTTCGGTTAGCAAGGCCAGTTCGGCTGGCTTGGAACCATTAGACCCCGTGGACGTATCTGGCTTATGTCGGCAATGCCCGTTGGTGAAACGTTATGTACCCTGCCACGGCGCAGATACATTGCGATACAAAGAAGCAGGGCGACGCAAAGTCGCTCGCCTTCTTGAGATTGCCGAGCCGAATCGGGCCGGTTCAACTTGCCTCTCACTCTTCGCCCATGATGAGCAGAAAGAGTGTTGCCGGGGAGGAAATAGTCAGTTTCCAGTAGAGATTGCGCCGGTGAACCTTGGCAGTGGCGGGTGACACATCCAGTTGCCTCGCCATGTTGCGCCGCTCACTGCCCATCGACACCGACAGCGTCGGCGCGGCGATCACCAATCAGGTTTGTTGTTACCCGAACGCTAATGCCGCCGCGCGTGCTTATATGAAGCCGGCCATCCTCGACGATGAAGCGGTCTATCCTCGCGGTGAGAAGATGCATTCGCTCACTCCGTCATTGCCTTTGCCGACCGAAATCCTTCGCCTGCAAAACAGGGTGTGGACACAGCTCAAAGCGGGACGGTAACTTACAATGCTGCAGATGAGCCCTCATCCACAGCATCGATGCGAGACGTACTGACTTCCTATTTCTGGAGTGGCGACGCCATTCGCAGTCGAAACGTGAGTGACATCGTGCTGTCAGGCACGCTCGACGTGCCTGCGCCCCCGGCTCGAGTGCTCGCGGATTGGGACAGGGAGACGTCGTCGCGCATGGTCCTCGAACCCGGTGACGTCGAGGTCATGCCGTTGGCGCGAACGCAGGTGCGCTGGCCGGACTACCCACGCTGCGTGCGGGCAATATCCGAGTGGACGAGCGCGATCGGCCTGCCCGCAGTGCTTGCGGCCAGTGACATAGCCCTCATGGCCTGCCGCGGCGCAAGGTATCACCATGACGGCGCGCAATACGGCGGTGCGGCTTTTTGCAATCTGTTCCTCAGCGAGGACAAGGGGCTGGATGTGCATTTCCCCGGTACAGGTCATCGCATTCCTCTGACTCGCGGAACGGCGTTGATATTCGACACCGGCCAGCCGCATGGTGTGATCCGGCGCGGCAGCAGCGGCTTTAATGCGGCCGACTTCGCGCCGGATCAGGATTGCACGCAAATATTCCTGACGTGGGAGCTTCCGATCGAAGATGTTCACGTTGCGCGCGCGCTTAACGTTGTCTTCGACATCGCCCCTTCGACCCTGTTGCAAGCGGACGAAGAGCAGGTCTGCGTGAATGGTGAACCGGCCATCGTGTGCCCGGAGTCCGGTCGTTGGCGTCGGGTTGAATGATCGTCGGCGTTTGCGGCGGGTTGGTGTAACTGAGCCTTGCCTCCCACAGGCAACGGCCTCAAGATTGGCCTCCAGGCGGCCGTTAACATAGCGGTAGTTCGATATGCTGCCCGCGGTTGACGGTCCGCGACAGTCGTTGCACAACGAGAATGGTTATGACACGCCCGCGAACCGGGACACGGACGCCCGACATTGCCGTAACCGATGGGTCCGAAGCGCGGACATCACTGCCTCAAGCGCTCATCGTCGAACCGTTGTCCTCGCCGACGTATTGGCAAAAGGGCATGGCCTTGCTCGCCGCGCTGGTGGTGACCGCACTGGCGTTCCTTGCAAGCCGCGGCCTGCGGGCCATGACCGGGCAGGTTGCGCCGATGTGGCTGAGCAACGCCGTGCTGCTCGCTCAGATGATCGTCACCCGGCGGGAACAGCGGCGCTGGGTCTTGTGCGGCGGCACGCTAGGCGACTTCACCGCCAATCTGCTGATAGGACGCAGCCTGCACACGTCGGTCTCGTTCACGTCGGCAGATATGCTTCAGGTCGTGATCGCATTTGCGTTTGCTCCACGCGTGACGACGGTGGCCGAGTTTATCCGGCCCAAAGCGCTCCTCAAATTTCTCTTCGGCGGCGTGCTGCTTGCGTCGGTCGCGTCAGGTATGTGGGCCACGCTTTTGCTCGAGGGCAGAATCGGCCATTTACTTTTGCCCACGCTGGCGCCCTGGTTCATCTCGGATGGTTTGAGCCTCATCATCATCACGCCGGTCGCGATGGTGTTCTGGAGCGGCGAGCTTGCCCGGGTTCTACGTAGCGGCAATCGCTTCAAGACCTGCGCACTGGTGGCGTTGGTGGGCGTCGTGACGAGTTGCATATTCGGTTTGCAGATCAGCGCACCATTGTTGTACTGGGTACTTCCGCCCATTGTGCTGCTCGCGTTTCAGGCCGAAATTGCGGGCGTTCTACTTGGCTTACTCCTGTGTCTCGCGATCGCGCTCTGGTTCACGGCGCACGGTTCGGGGCCGCTCTGGGCTTATCCGTTCGAGAGCATGCAGCATCGCGTTTTCGCTTTGCAGCTGTTTTTCGTCGCCGCCCTCGGCGTGGCGCTGCCGATCAGCGCGATCCAGATGCAGCGCAATCGCATGATCGGGCTCCTGCGTGACGGCGAAAAACGCTTCCGCACGCTGGCGGAAAACGCCACGGATGTCGTGATGAGCATGCAACTCGACGGCAGGCTGACCTACGTGTCACCGCGTGCGTTCGAGGCGTGGGGTCGCGCGCCTGAACAGCTGATCGGCGTGCATTACGCGGATCTGGTCGATGCCGCCGACCGCAATACCTTGGTGGCGATGATCGAGCAGGTCGCGACCGGCCGAGGCGAAGCCTCGCAGATCAGCCGTTTCCCGCGCGACGGCGGCTTGCGCTGGATAGAAACTCATGTGCGTCCGGTGATCGATCCGTTGTCCGGCACATTGAACGGCCTCACCGCGATGGCGCGCGACGTAACGGAACAAAAAGCCATCGAACAGCGCCACGCCGATGAGCGCCGCGAACTGGAAGGCCTCGCGTTCCGCGACAGTCTCACGGGACTATTCAATCGCCGCTACTTCGATCGCGAACTCAAGCAACGCTGCCAGCAGGGTTCGCATACGGAGACTTATCTGGCTGTCGTGATGATCGACGTCGACAACTACAAGAGCTACAACGATCACTTCGGTCATCAGACAGGCGATGAATGCTTGCGCACCATCGCCCGCTCGATAGCGGCATCTTCAGCAAAGTACACCGACCTGGTCGCGCGCTATGGCGGCGAGGAATTCGCCTTGATTCTGGCGCACGCCGAACCGGATCGGGCACTCGCCGTGGCGGAGCAAATTCGCGAGGACGTGGAAAAGCTACGGCTTCCCCATCCGCCGAGCGTCTCGGGCGTCGTCACGATCAGCCTCGGCGTCTGCGCGCAGCGCAGTGACAAGTGTGGCGATGGCAGCACTGTGGTCGCTGCAGCGGACATGGCGCTGTATTCGGCGAAGCGGCTCGGCCGCAACCGCACGTGCGTGGCCTGACGACGCGACGCGTTCATCAATTGCGTGCGGATCAGGCAGGCGTTCGACGTTGAGATAGCGCGTGATTGCTATGCGGCAATGCCTTGCGTCACGGGTGCAACGCAAACCGCTTCGCACTCTTGTGCTTCGGGCGCGATCGAATTGACTGGCGTGACCATGCTTGCCAGCGGCAAGAGCACCACGAATTCCGAGCCACGGCCGAGTCCCCCGGAAAACGCCTCGACGGTACCGCCATGGCTCGCGACGATATCGCGAACCACCGCCAACCCGAGTCCATGCCCCTTGGCACCCAATGCGCAGCCCGCAAGTCCGCGCTCGTAAGGCTTGAAGATGGTCGCAAGCTCGCCCGGCGCGATGCCGATGCCTTCGTCGCTCACGCTGATATAGCAGTAACGCCCGGCGCGGGACGCCGTCACCTTGATCGCATCCGCAGCCGCCGAATATTTGAGCGCATTGACCAGCAGATTGACGAACACCTGGGTCAGTTTGCCGAAGTCGCCTTGCACCCGCAACGGCGCATCGCTCGCCGCCAGTCGAATGGGCGCGTGATCCGGTGCGCCCGCTTTTGCTACCTGAACACAATGCGCGAGCAGATCGCCGACGTCGACCGGTGCAGGACGCGCGACCGTTCTCTCGCTCGGCGAACATGCCAAAGCGCCCAACGCCGGTTCAAGCGAACCGGCGAACTCCGCATCATCGGGCGCCATCAATTGCTGGGCCAACTGCCCAAGCAGGCTTGCTTGCCGGGAGAGCAGAAGCGCGTACCGCGTCAACTGTTCGTCATGGCCGTACTGGGCGTCCAACAGACGCGCGAGCAGGCCAAGTGGCGTGATCGCGTTGCGGATTTCGTGGCCTATCGTTGCGCCGATCGATGCTTCTTTCGTTTCATCGCTACGCTCGCCAAGGGTGACTACGTTCTCCGAACGCTGCATGGTCTGCGCACGCGAATGCCCGGAGGTCCCGACACGCGGCGGCTCGATCTTCGCATCGTGCAGGCGTTCGATTTCCCGCATCTGCGCAGTGCGAAGCTTTTGCACGCAGTACGTGCACAAACCGATGATCGGCCGCGCGGCGAGCTTCTCCTTCAGCGAGGCTTCGTAGTCGAGCAGCGCGACCCAATCGGTGGTTTCGTTGCAGACGGCGTCGCCGGCCACTCGCAGTCCTTCGAAGCCTCGCCCCAGCGCGCCGTTGATCGCCTTCGACCATAAGCCCACGGTAGCGCCGCCGTTGAAGCCTGTTTTAGGCGAGGAGTAGATTTGTGTGCCGTCGAGAATCTGCAATTGGCCCGCGTCGATATAGTCAGCGAGTGCAGGCGCGGTTCGCGTGAGCATATAGCGGGCTTTGTCGGGTCCCAGCAACGCGGGCGCGACCCACACGCCCGCTTCGCGATTGGCGAGTCCGGCATGGAGGAAGTCCGCGGTGACGCTGAGCAATTCGCTCCGCGATTCGTAGAAGTGACACAGATGTGAGCCCCAAGAGAGGGCTCCAAGCGCGGGAAAACCGCTTTTGCGCGTTCCGGTGGTCATCGTTTCCCTGAAAGTGCGTGGGTCAAGAACCACAGTCGCGCTAGGTTTTAACAATGGCCCGCGCGCTCGAATATAAATGTCACGGCACCTCCCGCGTCGGTCCGGCGATCCTGAAGGACAGGAAGCGAAACTGCCGCGTTGTTGCTCGATATTTGGGATTCAGCAGGATTTAAAATTACGCGAGGGGAGATTTTGAATGAATAGATATTTTCCCTAGGCATGTTTTTTGACGCGAAAGTGCGTCTGGTCATATACGCGTCAATCTCGATTGGCATACGACTTGGGGACGTGTGGTCAGCCGCGCACTCATGTCGAGTCGCAAAATGCGAGCGCAGCTATGTGCTTGCCACAAGCAATTCCTCCGCATTGTTTGGCGGACGCAGACCGTCCGTCCTGCCCGCGAAGTAGCGCTGGGTAAGATCGGCCGCCGAAACGTGCCGTGCCTCTCTAAAGCCGGCTTCATGGGCCAGCGCCAGCATCTCCGGCGGAGTGAAGAAGCTGAGAAAAGGTGTGCCGCTTGCTCGCGCGCCCTTCTCCGCCATCTCGAGCCCGGGACGTACCTCGGGGTCCGCCAGTTCCAGCGGGAGCAGGAACGTCATGGCGAGCGTCGACCCTGAGGCGAGCGTCGCAACCTGGCGCAGCGCGGCCGCGTTCGCGTCCCTGGTCAGATACATACTGACACCCGTGGAGACCACGATTGCCGGCTTGCTTTCATCGAAGCCGGCAATCATCAACTCGTCCCGCCAGTTCCGGCCCGCCTCGAAATCGACCGGCACGAAGCGCAGCCAGTCCGGGACGCCGAAGCCGAGTTCGATCAGGCGCTGACGCTTCCACGCTTGAGGACCTGGCTGATCGATCTCGAACACCTTGAGGCGCGAGGCGATCTCCGGCCTGCGCTGTGCGAAGCTGTCGAGGCCGGCACCGAGAATGACATACTGACTCAGCCCTCTCCCGGCCTGTTCCACGACCAGGTCTTCGATGAAGCGAGCCCGTGCCACGATCGAAGCGCGAAAGGGCCGCGTGAACTGCGGGTCCATGTCGCCGCGGGCACGCCAGTCCTCATCAGGAGCCAGCAGCTCGAGGCCGATTTCGTCTTCCAGTACATGCGGCGGCGGGTCGGCCTCGACATGCAACGCACGCCACAAGGCGACGCGCGCCGCTGTGCTGTCTGGCGCCACATCTCGCATGTCGTTCATGACTTTCAATCCCGTTTGTTCGTTCTCGGCCCCGATTCGCCATCGCGCAGAAGCACCTGCCGCGCTCCTGTCGCCCACAACAGGCTATGATGGAGAAGTGGGTATGACGAGCCGATGACGAGGGACAGCGTGTCACAGACAAGCCCTGATCGCAAGACGACGTTTAGCAAACGCCTCTTATGGTTCGTTGGATTGTGGCTGCTCGGCGTCGCCGGGGCAGTGTTGCTCGCGTTGCCGTTTCGTCTTCTGATCGCCGCGGCAATGCATTATCAGCACTGAGACGCTGCCGATACACGGTGCCTGCATCAAGGTCGTTCGAGCATTTTTGGCAACTGTCCAAGCTGTCGAAACAGCGATAGCCAGTCCTCGAGGTGCCAGGTTTTCTCGATCAAGTTCCCACGCATCTGATGGAAAGAATGAATCGCGAATTTCACGTGCTTGGAACTCGCGTCAATGCCGAGCAGTTTCCCTGTTTGCGTGCCGCTGATCTCCGCGCGAACACCAATCCGGTCTCCATGCACCAGCAAGTCGAGTATTTCGACTTTCATGTCCGGAAGCGCTGTCGCAATGTCATGGAACACCTGCACCATTTGACCGGGTCCGTGAGTGGCGCCGCGGGGCTCCGGAATGTACTGCCAGTCGGGGGTGACGACCTTCGCCAACAACTCGACGCTTTTCTGCTCGAACGCTCGATAGAAACCTTCAACCGCTTCACGAGCCGCCACTTCGTCGGTACCTGAGGTCATGATCCGTTGCTCCTGAAGATGCAAGTCACCATGTTAGACCGAATCATCTCCGGCAGCTTCAGGCATTCGCGTGACAAGCAAGTATCCCGGCGCGCCCCGTTCATTATCGGCCGAGTGGTTTGCGAAAAACACTTCCGCCATAGCCGAGCACGATATTGTCGACTTCAAACGGTGACGCTTCCTGCGCCTCGAGGATGAACGCTACGCTGCCGGCGGTGAGCTTGCTCGCTATCGATGCGACCAGTTCATTATCGAGCGTCTCCTTGATCGCATGCCCAGCGAGGCCGCCGCTCGCCCCGACAGTGAAGCCCACTATCGCGCCGGCCGGTCCACCGAGCATGCCGATCAGGCCACCAGTCAGCGCGCCGATCACGGTCCCCCAAAACGGCCGCGTGTACTTGTCGAGCACGTTCAGTTGACCTATGGCGTCTTTTTGCACCAACACGCCGCTCTCGATCTTGAAACCGAGGTCTTTTTCCTCGAAGTTCCTGAAATCCCGCCCCGCTCTTTCGGCTACGTCAACGCGGTCGAAAACCGCGACGATCAACTGTTGTGCCATTTGATAGCTCCTCAGATCGCAAACGTTATCTGTCAAAGATAGCGACTTTCGAAAAGCGCGCCACTTTTTTGTTTTCGATTCCTGGCATCGATCGAAATGGGAGGGGGTTGCCGCGCGCGCTCCCCGGAGAAGTTCCGGCACGCACTTCAGCAGCAGCGCCACGATTAGCCGTACCGGCGTCGGCACCTCACGTTGTGTTTGAGTCAACAGATTCAGCTCGAAAGGCGGCACGTCAAAATCCGGCAACAGACGAACCAGCCGGCCGGCCACGCGCGCGTCGACGCACGCCGGCTCTTCCAGCACGCCAATGCCCGCACCCGCGACGATCATTTCATACATGGGCCGCCAATGACTGCTCTTCACCGCGGTATGGATCGGAACACTCTCCACGGCACTCCCCAGCCTCCTGAGCGGCAACTGGTCCGTGCCGAACATGCCCCGGACTCGAATGAACGGATGTTTTGCCAGGTCGGACGGCTCGCTGATCGGACCATGCTGATCCACATAGCCCGGTGCGGCAACGAGAACACGCCCAACCTGCCCGAGTCGGCGGATAATGAACGCCCCTTCTCCGACTTGCCCGAGACGAAAGGAAATATCCGCGCCGTCCGCCCCAGGATCGGCGATCCTGTCGTTCAGCACGAGTTCCAGATCCAGTTGCGGATAGGTTGCACACACAAGCGCCAATGCCCTCGGCACGACCGTCTCGCCGAAGCAGTGAGGCGCCGCGATGCGAACCACGCGAGGCCGCTGGTATACGTCGGCTTTTCTCTTCGGCTTGGACTCGCTCATGCTGTCGCTCCAATCCGTAGCATGCAATCGACCCGTATCCGACGTCGCTCGGTGGCCGCTCATTGCATCTATATCTATTTGCAATGCGAACGAATTACCCCCGTCCTTTTGCCAATCCGATAGACAGGCTCGATGGATTGCCTTCCTACCGGCGGATGTTAGCGATGTGACAGTGGAATGAAAAGCCGCTCGACCCGATATGAAGTATCGAAAGGAGCAGCGGGTGCTGGCGCCGGATCAACGTAGAATTTATCGCATGCCGAAGACGGCGCGCAGTTTCCACAAAGTACCCGCTCGGTATAACATCTGTGGGCGTGATGGACGTCAACCGTGTCACGCGCGTTGCGCCCTCCTGGTGACGAGGCAAGGCGGTACGCATGCCCGAGGTGGCGCGCAACAGCTAACCCGCTTCAATCATTCAAACGAAACTCGCGCCCGCCTCCGACATGTGAAACGCGTAGGCGGAACGACATGGGTTCTACTGCTGTCGGAACCCGTAACGGTCTCTCAACACTCAAGCCGATGCCCAACGAAATCCCGGAACCGCAAGCAATTTGTAATGACGTCTCCCGCAGCGCGATCTTCATTGTCGCGACCGTCGCGAACGACCGCGATCAGGAGGCCAAGGTGCGCGAATGGTGCGGCGACATTGCCGCCCTCGTGCGCGCGGTCGGCAAGCGGGTGCCTTCCGGCAATCTGTCGTGCGTCTGTTCCTTTGGCTCGCACGCGTGGGACAGGCTGTTCGGCGCGCCCCGGCCCGCTCTGCTGCACCCGTTCCGGGACATCGGCGAAGGCGAACGGCGCGCGCTGGGAACGCCGGGCGATTTCCTGCTGCACATCCGCGCCGATCACATGGATCTCTGCTTCGAGCTCGCCACGCAGTTGCTCGGCGCACTCGGCGACGCGGTCACCGTGGTCGATGAAGTTCACGGTTTTCGCTACTTCGACATGCGCGACATGGTGGGGTTCGTCGACGGCACCGAGAACCCGGCAGGCCGCGCCGCCGACGAATACACGCTCATCACCGGGGATCCGGGATTCGAAGGCGGCAGCTATGTGTTGGTGCAGAAGTACCTGCACGACATGGATGGTTGGAACGCGCTCTCCGTCGAGACGCAGGAGCGCATCATTGGTCGCAAGAAAATGTCCGACGTCGAGCTCGACGCAGCGGTCAAACCGTCGTCGTCGCACAGCTCGCTGACCACGATCACCGAGAACGGCAAGGAAGTGAAGATCTTGCGCGACAACATGCCATTCGGCCGCCTCGGCGCGGGCGAGTTCGGCACCTACTTCATCGGCTATGCACGTTCCCCCGCGCCGATCGAGCAGATGCTGGAGAACATGTTCATCGGGCGGCCGCCGGGCAATTACGACCGGCTGCTCGACTATAGCCGCGCCGTCACGGGCGGCCTCTTCTTCGTGCCGTCGGCCACCTTGCTCGAGGAGCTCGCGGACCGCGATCCGCCGAGCGTCACGGCCGCCATCGAATCACAGGCTGCACCCTCTTCGCCCGCCGAGCCGCGCCACGACGGCTCGCTGAATATTGGCTCTCTCAAGGGAATCTCCCAACATGAATAACCTGCATCGCGAGCTTGCCCCCATCTCCAGTGCCGCCTGGTCGCAGATCGAAAACGAAGTGGCGCGCACGTTCAAACGCAGTGTTGCCGGCCGTCGCGTGGTCGACGTCAAGGGTCCCGGCGGAACCGAATTGTCAGGCGTCGGCACGGGGCATCAGATCGCGATTACCGCGCCCCAACAGGGCGTCGCGGCGAAGCTGGCGGAGGTCAAGAGTCTCGTTCAGTTCACCGTGCCGTTCGAGTTGCAGCGCGATGCGATCGACAGCGTGTTACGCGGCGCGAACGACGCCGACTGGCAGCCCGCGAAAGACGCAGCGAAAGAGCTCGCCTATGCCGAAGATCGCGCGATCTTTGACGGATATCAGGCTGCGGGGATCGGCGGGATTCGCGAAGGCTCGTCGAATCAGCCGCTCGCGCTGCCCGCCGACGTCGGCGACTATCCGGACGCGATCAGCAATGCGCTGGAAGAATTGCGGCTTGCCGGCGTGGACGGTCCGTATTCCGTGCTGCTCGGCGCCGACGCCTACACAGCGCTCAGCGAGGCGCGCGATCAGGGCTATCCGGTGATCGAGCACATCAAGCGGATCGTGAACGGCGACATCATCTGGGCACCGGCGCTGACGGGCGGCAGCGTGCTCTCCACGCGAGGCGGCGACTTCGAGTTGCACCTCGGTGAAGATCTCTCGATCGGCTATCTCAGCCATACCGACACGGTAGTGCGCCTCTATCTGCGCGAGACGCTGACGTTCCTGATGTTGACGAGCGAAGCGTCGGTGTCGTTGACGCTCGCTGAATAAGCGCGGGTCGTTGCGGGCTCAGGCTCGTAACGACTGTTTCAGCAGCGCGGAGTCGGCGTTGTCGGCCAGTACTTCAAGACCAGGGGCCAATTTTCCGCACTCGACGTGCACTCTCTCGAGGATTTCCGGCGTGCACTGTTTCAACATCGTCACAATCAGGCGTACCCGCGGCGGCACCGGACGTTGCGCCTGAATCAGCACATTGACGTCGAAAGGCAGCGCGTCGAATTGCGGCAGCAGACCAACCAGCCGTCCCTCCGCGAGCGCCTCGACGCACGCCGGCTCTTCCAGCACGCCAATGCCCGCACCGGCGACGATCATTTCATACATGGGCCGCCAATGACTGGTCTTCACCGCGGTACGGATGGGAGCGCTCTCGACGACGCTCGCCCGATGTCTGAGCGGCAACTGGTCCGTGCCGAACATGCCCTGCACGCGAATGAACGGATGTTTTACCAGGTCGCAGGGCTCGGTGATCGGACCATGCTGGCTCAGATAGGCCGGCGCTGCAACGAGCACACGCCCGACCTGCCCGAGTTGGCGGGCAATGAACGCCCCTTCTCCGAGTTGTCCGAGACGAAAGGAAATATCCACGCCCTCCGTCACGAGATCGACGATCCTGTCGTTCAGCACCAGTTCCAGATCCAGTTGCGGATAGGCCGCCCGTACGAGCGTCAACGCTTCCGGCACGACCGTCTCGCCGAAGCAGTGAGGCGCCGCGATGCGAACCGTGCCTCTGAGCGCCTGCTCGTCGTTCGACACGTCCGCGACCGCCTGCTCGACGGCCCAGAGAATCCTCTTGCTACGCTCGTAGAAGGTGACACCTTCGGGCGTGCAATTGAACGCACGTGCACTACGCAGCAAGAGCCGGCAGCCGAGATACGCCTCAAGCCGCTCGATGCGTTCGCTCGCGGCGGGCTGCCCGATATTCAGATCCCTGGCCGCGCCGGAAATGCTCTCGCGCTCCACCACTCTCACGTAAATGCGCATGGCTTCGAGCAGATTCATCATCCCCCGCCTCCCTTTGCGCCGGTCCTGCGTGACGCCAACGGCGAAGCGTCGGAACGCTGATGGCGTGCGTGGCGGTTTCCCTTCAGATTGACGTCTTGCATGTATTGGCTCCAGTCTTCACGCATCGACAGACCCCTGTTTCAGGGCCTCGCGAACATGCGTTCGATGGAGAACAGAGTAAAGCTGGGCGGTCGACCGCAGAGTGCACAAATCGGCCCGGCTGGCATCAGTACAGTTCTGCTAGGATTTGCGCACCGGACGGCGGCACGTCCGCGCGAGCGCGTGTCAGCCAGCGGAGTGGCCGGTGCAACTTGCCGCTGCGAAACGCCAGGGAAATCGTCCGATGAATCTCTATGAGAAGCTTGCAGACGACATCGAAAAGCTGATCCGGCAAGGCGTCTACAGCCACGGTGAACGCCTGCCGTCGGTGCGGCAGACCAGTCAGCAGCATCGGATCAGCGTAACCACGGTCATCCGCGCCTACTTATTGCTTGAAAGCCAGGGGCTGCTCACGAGCCGGCCGCAATCGGGCTATTTCGTCAATTTCCGCGGCGACGGAGGCGAGCGGAAGACACTCGAACTGCGCCCATCGAAACCGATTCCAATTTCGTCGCCGGTCGACGTCAGCCGGCTGGTGCTTTCCACGCTGCGCTCGATCGGTGTCGACGACGCGGTGCCGCTCGGCTCGCCCTACCCTGATGCGAGCCTGTTTCCCTTCGAGAAGCTCAATCGCTACGCTTACGATGCGGGGCGAGGCAAGACACGGTGGGGCGTGACCGACGCGCTGCCGCCGGGCAATGCGGCACTGGTGCGCCAGATTGCGCGTCGCTACCTCGAAAACGGTATGGCCGTCGATCCCAACGAGATCATCGTCACGGTCGGCGCAACCGAGGCGATCAATCTGTGCCTGCAGGCCGTCGCCAAGCCAGGCGATACGATCGCAGTCGAGTCACCCACGTTCTACGCGATGCTGCACGCGATCGAACGGATGGGCATGAAGGCGATCGAGGTGTCCACACATCCCGAACACGGTATCGACATCGAAGCGCTTGCGGCGATCGTGGAATCGCACACGGTCACCGCCTGCATGGTCATGCCCAATTTCCAGAACCCGCTGGGGTTTCTGATGCCCGACGAGCGCAAGCGCGAGCTCGTCGACTACTTGACGAAGCGGGACATACCGGTCATCGAGAACGGTGTCTACAACGAGTTGCACTTCGCTAGCACGTATCCGAGCACGTTGAAGTCCTACGACACGAAGGGATTGGTACTTCACTGCGCGTCATTTTCGAAGACCCTCACGGCAGCGTACCGAATTGGTTGGGCGATGCCGGGCCGCTATCGCGATCAGGTCGAGAAGCTCAAGTTTCTGAACACGTTGACCACGCCGGCCATTCCGCAACTGGCGATCGCGGAATTTCTGGAGCGCGATGGTTACGAGCATCATCTGCGGCGGCTTCGGAAAATGTATGCGCAGCAGGCGAAGCTGATGAAGGCGACCGTGTCGCGTTTCTTCCCTGAAGGTACGCGCATGTCCAATCCCGCGGGCGGCTACGTGCTGTGGATCGAATTGCCGCCCAAGGTCGACGCGATGCGTCTTTATAAGCTGGCGCTCGAGCAGGGCATCACGATCGGACCGGGCTATATGTTCTCGATCTCGGAGACGACCTACCGGAATTTCATCCGCCTGAATTACAGCAGCCCCTGGTCGAGCGAGATCGAACAGGCCGTGATTACCGTCGGCAAGCTTGTTGCCCTGTGCGCCCGCTAACCGTCGTGCCCGTGCAACCTTTCTACCCTCAGTGGTAGCCGGCGTCCCCTTCCCGCACCTTGCCGCGAAACACACGGTACTGCATGGCGTTGTAGACGAGAATGATCGGCAGCACGATCACCGTGCCGACCAGCGTAAAGAGCTGGCTCGAATGACTCGACGATGCTTCCCAGATCGTCAGCGAAGGCGGCACGATGTTCGGCCAGATACTGATGAGCAAGCCGCTATATCCGAGAAAGCACAGCCCGAGGGTGAGCAGGAACGGCAGCGCTTCATGCTGAAGGCGAAGCGACCGAAAAATACCCCACACACACGCGACAACGAGAATCGGCACCGGCATGAACCAGCCGAGATAGCCGCTCCCGAACCAGCGATGCTCGACCGCCGGCAATCCGATCACGGTCCAGAGACTCACCACGAAGATTATCCCCAGCAGCACGGTCACCAGCGGCCGCATGACCTCGCGAATCTTGCGCTGCAGTTCGCCTTCCGTCTTCAGGATGAGCCAGCCGCAGCCGAGCGTCGCATACGTAAAGAGCACCCCGATTCCGCAGAACAGGCTGAACGGTGACAGCCAGTCGAACGGGTCGCCGGCGAAACGGTCATCAACGATCTTGATGCCTTGCAGCAGCGACCCCAGCACGATGCCCTGGCAGAGTCCGGCGAGCGCGGATCCGGCAATGAAGGCAAGATCCCACGCATGCTGGGTCCGCGTGGCCTTCGCGCGCAATTCGAAAGCCGCCCCGCGGAAGATCAGGCCGACGACCATCAGGATCAGCGGCAGATAGTTCGCCGGCAGCAGCGTCGAATAGACGACCGGAAACGCGCCGTATAGCCCCGCGCCGCCGAGCACGAGGAATGTCTCGTTGCCGTCCCAGACCGGCGCGATGGTATTGAGCATCACTTGCCGATCGGCTTTTTCCTCGAAGAACGGAAACAGCAGGCCGATGCCGAGATCGAAGCCATCCAGCATCACATAGATGAAAACGCCGAGTCCAATGATCGCAGCCCACACAACCGGTAGATCAATTTGCATGGCGTCACTCCCGTTCCAGTGCGTCCAGCGGACGGTTGCGCAACACCGGGTGCTTGACGGACTGGCGGGCGTCGACATGTTCCTCCGGTCCGCGCTTCATCATCTTGAGCATGTAGTAGACCCCCATACCGAATACCAGGAAGTACACCAGCACAAAGATCAGCAGTGAAACGCCCGCTTGCTGGGCACTGATCGGCGAGAGTGAGTCTTCAGTGCGCAGCACACCGTAGACCGTCCAGGGCTGGCGGCCGACCTCCGTCGTGACCCACCCGGCCAACAGCGCGACGATTCCCGACGGGCCCATGCACAGCACGAAAACCTGATACCACCGCGTCTCGTAGAGACGGCCTTTCAACCTGAGCAGCAACCCTAGCAACGCGGTCAACAGCATCAACATGCCGAGGCCCGCCATGATCCGGAAGGTCCAGAAGATGATTGGCGAATACGGCCGGTCTCTGGCGGGAAACTCCTTGAGCCCGCGGATTTCTCCGTCCCAGCTATGGGTCAGTATGAGGCTGCCCAAATGCGGTATTTGCACCGCGTAGCGCGTGACTTCCGCTGTCATGTCGGGCAGACCGACCAGATTGAGCGCCGTGCCGCCTTTCTCGGTTTCCCACAGGCCCTCAATCGCCGCGATCTTGGCGGGCTGATATTCGCGGGTGTTGAGGCCGTGCGCATCGCCGACGAAAATCTGGATCGGCGTCAGCAAAAGCAGAATCCACAGCGCCATCGAAAAACTGCGCTTGATGGGGCCGTCGCGCCGGCCATGCAGCAGATGCCACGCCCCGCACGCGGCGACGATGAAGCCCGCGACAATGAACGCGGCGATGGTCATGTGCGCGAGCCGGTACGGGAATGATGGGTTGAAAATCACCTTCATCCAGTCGACCGGCACGATCCGGCCGTTCTCCATGGCGAATCCTTGCGGCGTCTGCATGAAGCTATTCGAGGCGAGAATCCAGAACGTGGAAATCAACGTGCCGACCGCCACCATCAGCGTGGCGAAAAAGTGCGCGCGTGGACTCACCCGCTGCCAGCCGAACAGCATGACGCCGAGAAAGCCGGCCTCGAGAAAGAATGCCGTCAATACTTCATAAGTCAGGAGCGGCCCCGTGACGTTGCCGGCAATGGTGGAAAATCCGCTCCAGTTGGTGCCGAACTCGTAGGCCATCACCACGCCCGACACCACGCCCATGCCGAAGCCGACCGCGAAGATCTTCGACCAGAACAGGAACATGTCCTTGTAGACCACGTCGCCGGTCAGCAGCCAGCGCCACTCCAGCACGGCGAGGAAACTGGCCATTCCTATACTGATCGCGGGGAAAATAATGTGAAATGAAACCGTGAACGCAAACTGCAACCTGGCGAGGTGGAAGGCGTCGAAGATTTCCATGATTGATCAGCGGCTCCAGGTGATAGCGGCATTTGCTGGTCCCCCCGTGTGTCGATCGACTGGACGCGCACGCCCAGTCGATCGACCCGTCGAACTCGCCGGCATTCAGGCTTGCGCCGCGCGCGAAACATGAACAGGAACCGACTTGTACGACGGCGTGCCGCTTTCCTTGTCGATGAAGTCGAGCGGCACCAGCACGTTTGCTTCCGGATAATACGCCGCCACCGATCCTTGTGCGATGCCATAAACAATTGCCGTGATGTTCTTCAGGCAAAGCTTCCTGCCCGATGAAATAGTTTCGATATCGACCAGATCGCCATGTTCGAGTCCGCGCGCCGCGAGATCGGCTTCATTCATGAACACCACGTCGCGCCTGCCGAACACGCCCCGGTAACGATCGTCGAGGGCATAGATCGTGGTGTTGTACTGGTCGTGACTGCGGATCGTGATGAGGCGCAGCACATTTTCAGCGCCGTATACGTCGGCGTCTTCCTTCACTCCGCCGTAGACCGAGAACATCGCTTTTCCGGACGGCGTGTGCCACACGCGTTCGGTTGGAGGAAGCGGCAGACGGAATCCGCCCGGCGTTCTGATTCGCGCATTGAATGCTTCAAAACCCGGCACGGTCTGTTCGATCAGATCGCGAACCTTGTCGTAATCGGCAACCAGTTCCTGCCAGGCGACCTTGCTGTGGGGCAACGTCGCCCGCGCAATACCCGCGATGATCGCCGGCTCGGACAACAGGAATTCGGAGGCGGGCTTGAGTTTTCCGGACGAAGCATGGACCATCGACATGGAATCTTCGACCGTGATGGATTGGCGGCCGCTTGCCTGGATATCGAGTTCCGTGCGGCCCAGGCACGGCAGCACATAGCTTTCCTTCGCCACTAACAGATGCGAACGATTGAGCTTGGTCCCGAGGTGAACGCTTAGATCGAGTTTAGCCATGGCTGCAAAAGACTGCTCCGAATCGGGCAGCGCGACCGCGAAGTTTCCGCCCAGGCAAAGCAGCGCCTTGGCCGAGCCGTCGATCATCGCCTGCATCGCCTGAACGGCATCGTGTCCGTGTGCCTCGGGCGGTTTGAAACCGAGCACATCCTCGATCTGTTTCAGGAAAGTGCTGGAGGGCTTTTCGGTTATGCCTACGGTCCGGTTTCCTTGCACGTTCGAATGTCCGCGCAAAGGACAGATGCCCGCGCCGGGTTTGCCAAAGTTTCCGCGCAATAGCAACAGATCGGCGATCAGGCGGACGTTGGCCGTGCCTTTATTGTGCTGGGTCACGCCCATTCCGTAAGTGACGATGGTCGCATTCGATTTGGCGTAGGCAATCGCAACCTGTTCGAGATCGGACCGGCTCAGTCCGCTTGCCGTTTCAATATCGTCCCACGCCGTAACTTCCAGATCAGCGGCGAACGCGTCGAAATTTTCCGTGTGCGCGGCGATGAATTCATGGTCCAGAACGTTGCCTTCCTCGGCCTCCATCGCCAGCAGCGCCTTCATGATGCCCTTGAGCGCGGCGGCGTCACCGCCGGCGTCGACCTGAAAATACGTCGAGGCGATTCGGGTCGAGCCGTACGTGGCCATTTCAAGCAAGTTCTGCGGGTCCGCAAATCGTTCGAGTGCGCGCTCGCGCAGCGGATTGAAGACGATGATGGGCACATTGCGCCGCGAGGCTTCATGCAACGTGCCCATCATCCGTGGATGATTGGTGCCGGGATTGTGGCCGATCGAGATGATGAGTTCGGTCTCGTCGAAGTCTTCCAGCGACACCGTGCCTTTGCCGATCCCGATCGACTGCGGCAATCCCACGCTGGTGGGCTCGTGGCACATGTTGGAGCAATCCGGGAAATTGTTGGTCCCGTACTCTCGTGCGAACAACTGGAAAAGGTAGGCGGCCTCGTTCGACGCCCTGCCCGACGTGTAGAACTCGGCCTGATCGGGAGAGGACAGCCCTTGAAGCACTTGCCCGATACGAGCGAAGGCGTCACCCCATTCGACGGCGCGAAACTTGTCCGTGTCGCGATCGTAGACAAGCGGATGCGTGAGCCGGCCAAGATCTTCGAGTTCGAAATCGGATCGTTGCAGCAGCGACGACACCGTGTTGTTCTGGAAAAACTCCGGCCCCACGCGCTTGGTCGTGGCTTCCCATGTGACCGCTTTGGCGCCGTTCTCACAGAACTGGAAGGTGGACTTATGCTCCTTGTCCGGCCAGGCGCAGCCCGGACAATCGAAACCGTCGGGCTGATTGGTCCGCATCAGCGTAATCGGCGCTTCGATGCTCTCCATCTGTTGCCTGATGGCTTGAGCTGTCGCCCGCAGCGCGCCCCAACCTCCAGCGGGTCCGTCATACGGCCGGATTCCCGGCACTTCGCGTCGCGTGGTCATATGAGACTCCGTGAACCGTCCCGGGAGTCCGGGAACGGTCCTGTCGAGGGTTACGCCATCGTGTTGCGCTCAACCGTTCATATCCGCCAGGCCGAGCGCCGCCGCACTGCCGCCAGGAGCGCAGTGATCTTGCCTGCTCGCTCCTCACGCCATGCCGTCAGGAGCGGGCTCCTTCCGTGGACTCGGTGCTGCTGACTTCGTCGGACGATTTTTTCTTTCCGCGGCTATTGGCGCGTTTCGCCTTGGGCGGCGGCGCCTCGCTGCGAGTGAACTTCACTTCGCCGCTGTCCTTGTCGTAGCTGACCTCGACACTGTCGCCCGACTTCAGGTCGCTGTTGAGAATCTCCTTGGCAAGTCGCGTTTCCAGTTCCTGACGGATCTGGCGTTTCAACTCGCGGGCGCCGAATTCCGGCCGATAGCCGGCGTCGGCCAGGTGATCGACAATCGACTCGTCCATCTTGAGCGTGATGTCTTGCGCCGCCGCGGTGCGCGTGACCCGTTCGAGCTGGATCTGCACGATCGAGCGGATATTCTCGCGAGAGAGTCCGTCGAAAATGATCACTTCGTCGATCCGGTTGAGGAATTCCGGACGGAAGTGACCTTTCAGCACGCCCATCAATTCTTCGCGCATCGCCTTGTCGGCGAGGCGTTCTCCCTCGGGTTTCTCGAGGTTGTCCATGATGATGTGCGCACCGAGATTGCTCGTCGCGATGATGATCGTGTTGCTGAAGTCCACGACGCGGCCCTTCCCGTCGGTCAGGCGGCCATCGTCGAACACCTGGAGCAGCACGTTGCTCACGTCCGCGTGCGCCTTCTCGATCTCGTCGAGCAGAATCACGCTATACGGCCGGCGCCGGACACGCTCGGTCAACTGGCCACCCTCGTCGTATCCGACATAGCCCGGCGGCGCCCCGATCAAGCGCGCCACCGCGTGACGTTCCATATACTCGGACATGTCGATACGAATGACGGCCTGTTCATCGCCGAACACCGTTTCCGCCAGCGCTTTCGCGAGTTCGGTCTTGCCGACGCCGGTCGGTCCGAGGAACAGGAAGGTCGCGATCGGCCGGTTCGCCTGCCCGAGTCCCGCACGCGACAGGCGCACCGCGTCGCTCACGGCCACCACCGCGTCGTCCTGGCCGACCACGCGCTCGCGCAGCTTGTTCTCCATGTCCAGCAGCTTCTGGCGCTCTTCCTGTGTCAACTCCGTGACCGGAATGCCTGTCAGACGCGACACCACTTCGGCGATCGCCGCCACGGTCACTTCGAGCGTTTCCGAACCGGTCTTGCGCTGCCATGCCTCCATCTGCTCGTCGAGTTTCGTCTGCTTTTCGCCGATACGTTCCTCGAACTTCTTCGCCTCGTCATAGCGCTTGCGCGAGGACGCATAATCCTGCTCGCGCTTGAGCTGGGCGATTTCGGCTTCCAGTTCCTGGATGTCCGCCGGACGCGAGGTCGCGCCGATGCGCACGCGCGCGGCAGCCTGGTCGATCAGGTCGATGGCCTTGTCGGGCAAAAAGCGCGACGTAATGTAACGGTCCGACATTTCGGCGGCGGCGACGAACGCATCGTCCGCGAAGGTCACCTGATGATGCGCTTCGAGCTTGTCGCGCAGACCACGCAGAATGACGATGGTCTGCTCGACGGTCGGCTCGGGCACCAGCACCGGCTGAAAGCGCCGCTCGAGCGCGGCGTCCTTTTCAATGTACTTCTGGTATTCGTTGAGCGTCGTCGCGCCGATCAGACTGAGTTCGCCACGGGCCAGCGCCGGCTTGAGCACGTTCGCGATGTCGAGGCCGCCTTCTCCGCCGCCCTGGCCGGCGCCGACAATCATGTGCAATTCGTCGATGAACAGAACCAGTTCGTCCTTCTTCGCTGTCACTTCGTCGATCAGCGTTTTTGCGCGTTCTTCGAACTCGCCGCGATACTTCGCGCCCGCCACCATCGAATTGATGTTGACCTCGACGAGCCGCTTGCCGCGCAGATTTTCGGGGACGTCGTCGTTGACGATACGCTGCGCCAAGCCTTCGACGATCGCGGTCTTGCCGACCCCGGGCTCGCCGATCAACACCGGATTGTTCTTCCTGCGCCGCGCCAGCACCTCGATCGTACTTTCGATTTCCTGCGCGCGACCCAGCACGGGGTCGAGCTTGCCCTGCCGCGCGAGGGCCGTGAGGTCGCGGCCGAACTTGTCGAGCGTGGGCGTGCCAGTCGGCGCGTCGACGCGGCCGTCCTCGGCGCCTTTGCCGACCACTTTCACCACCTTCTGCCGTAGCGCTTCCGGCGTCACGCCGTACTTCTTCAGCAAGGTGCCCGCGATACTGTCCGGCACCGCCGCAAGCCCGATGAGCAAGTGCTCCGGGCCGACATACGAATGCCCCAGATCCCGCGATGCCTGGAACGCGTTCTGGAACACTTTCTTCATGCGAGGCGAGATGGTCATCTTCTCGATCGGCGCATCGGGATTCGCGGTGCCCTTCTGGGCATGCTGATCGATATAGCCTTTGATGTCCTGCGGCGACAACTTGAGTTCCTTGAGCAGCGCCGCACACACGTCCGTGTCCGCCAGCACGTAAAGCAGGTGCTCGGTGTCGAGTTCGGTGCGTTGAAGCTCATGGGCTTTTTCCGCCGCACGCTGCAACAATTCGAGTGTCTGTTCGCTGAAGGCGTCGGTTGCGTCGACCGATTCGCGCGGCAGCTCCGCGGCGAACTCCTCGTCATCTTCCTCGCCCGCGCCGCCAAGACCCCCGAAGAAGCGGGACAGACCGCCTCCTCCGAGCAGCGAGTCGAACGGGTTCGCCATGCTCTGATGCCGCATTAATTGCCGGTAATCGTAGTCGCAGATCGATAAAGTTTTCCGCTCGCCGTTCTGCACAACGGTCACACGGGCAACAGCGGGACGGGCGTTACAGATTTCGCAAAGGGCGGGCATCGTAAATTCACCTTTATCAGTTAAGGCATCCGATGTTGTTAGAGGTTATGGGACGCGTTCATGTGAGGGGCGAATGCTCGAAACCTGTCGCCGGCCTTTCGATTTGTGCGCCAGGGACCGATGCTTCGCGGGTCGATGTTCAAAATGCCGGCGTCTCTTTCGGACAGAAAGAGACGCGCGAGCGGCTTCCGGCAACCTGGCATGCGCTCGCGTGGTCTCGCTGCGCGCCTGATCACCACATGATTGGCATAACGAACCTAAAAACTGCCTTTGAATTCTATGAGTGGATCGTTAGTAAGGGAACATTGGTTTTTCCGATGATAGGCATTGGCCGACATGCCCGACGCTATCAGGCTGCGAGACGACGCGCTTGAACGTGTGTGAATGTCTCTACCTGCCGGTCTCTCGTCGGCTCTGCTCCGCAACGGTAAGGATAGCCTCAGGCATGACTTCGAGCCGCTCTTTGGGAATCGGCTGGCCGCTTTCATCGGAGAGACCGTAGGTGCCTTCGTCGATCTTGCGCAGCGCGCGCTGGATATCCGCAACGCGCTGGTCGTTCACGTCATGCAGCGACTGGTTGATCTCATTCTGTGCCATTCCCTGCGCTTCGTCCTCATACTCCTCGGCCTCGTCGCCATACTCCTCCTGAGCCGTTCTCTCGTCCGCGATCGTATCTTCCTCTCCGCCCAGCAGCTCCCGACGCAGCGCCTCCAGGCGCTTCTTCTGCTGCGCGATGAACTCGTCACTCAGGTCACCCTGTTGCTCCGGCATGGTCTTCTCCCTCAGCTTGATTCGCTCTACTCGCCGTAGAGCCGGGCGTCACGCACCCAGTTCCTGAAACACGTGGCCGTTGGCCTCGAGTCCTTTCAGGAGTTCGGGTGTCAGTTCGCTTTGCCAGACATGCCCTTCGAATTGCCAGTCGCTCTTGTCGGCGAGATCGGGCAGGCCCGCGCCGTTGCGCACATAGAGCCCGAGTGTCGGCTTCTTCAGGTTAATGTAGAAATCGAATTCCTGCATTTTCGCCCCCTCATGCAAGTTAAGGTCTCAATGACTAGAATCACCAGAACAGATATCCGCGGCACTCCTTTCATACAATGAGTCTATATCCCCAGGTGCTTCGCAACCGGCCGCATATGATGATCGGTCTGCTCGCCGGTTTGAGCGCCTGTGTGCTCGCGCCAGCCTCGCTACGGATCACGGCGCGGCTGCTGCTCGGCTGGGACATCGCGATCTGGGCGTACCTCGTCATGATCTGGTTCCACATGGCCTTCGCCAGCGAGAGCGACGTGCGAACCCACGCCCGGCGCGAGGACCAGAATGCGGTCACCGTGCTGACGGTGACATGCGCGGCAACCGTTGCCAGCATTCTCGCAATCGTGCTGGAACTCGGCACCACCAAAGATCTGACCTTCGAATCGAAGGTGCTGCATTCGCTGCTGACAGGACTGACCTTGTTCGGCGCCTGGTTTCTGATCCCGACCATCTTCACGATGCACTACGCGCGGCTCTACTATGGCTCCGATCCGAATGCGCCCGCGCTCGCCTTTCCCGACAGCACGCTCGAACCGGACTACTGGGATTTTCTGTACTTCTCGTTCACGATCGCGGTTGCGTCGCAGACCGCGGACATCAGCCTGCGTGGGCGCAGCGCGCGGCGCGGCGTGCTTGCGCAATCGATCCTGTCTTTCTATTTCAACGTTGCCGTGCTGGGTTTGTGCGTGAATATCGCCGCGAGCATGCTGGGCAATTGACCCTGATCGGATCGGGCCCTCATGCGCCGCCGGTGTTCCGGAAAGGCGTCAACTATCGTCGACGTTGTCCGCGTAATGGTCGACTGCCACCTTGCATTCGTCGACCACGACCTGAAGGAAAGCGGGATCGTTTCTCTCCACCCATCGCTCCACGTGAAGGAAACGCTGCGTGCCGAGATCGGCGACGCGCTCAGCGTCCGAGGTCGTGACATCGACAGTGACGATCCCGCGGCTCCCTTGCAGCGGAGAGATCGTTGCCGAAAACAGGAATCGTCGATACGAGAATTCTTGTGCCATAACACCTCCTTACGAAAGATGAGTTGAGCCCACGATTTCTTCATACGAGTACGCGTCTTCGCGCGCGGCACGCCACACGGAATTCTATGAGCAAGTCACGACCCGGTGCACGCGGGTTTCTCCAATGCCAACTATCGGCGAAATACGATGGGCTTGCGCCATTCAGGCGCAATTTTCTTTGTGTCGGAATGCTGAGATTGCGGCATGATGACGCTGAGCAGAGGCCCGCTCGCTAAAGGAGAGAACGATGCCAGCATCCACTGTTTTTTACGGCGAGTTTGAGATGGTCGTGCGCCCCGAGACGAACAAGTTCGGCGCATGGATTGCGAGCGTGAGCCTGAAGAATAACGCGGGAAAAGTCGTCGATATTCGCCCGATGACCGTTCAACCGGAATGGCTGACCGAAGAAGAAGCGATTAGAGACGCGGTCGAATGGGGCCGCCGGTTCATCGATCGTGAGTTCGAAACGCCGCAACCGCACTCCTGGGTGAGCGCCCGGTCTCGCGCGGAGGTCTGGTTCCGTGACGCGGAAGAAAAATCGCACGGGCCGGAAATCAGTTCCTAAACGTTGCAAGGCCAAGCCTGCAAAATCCTTGCGGGCTCGATGCAATTGGCCCCCAGCCGATCACTGCTTGCGCAGACGCGCCTCGATTTCCTGGGTACTGAGCGCCAGCAGATCCTCGTTGATCTGCTCGAATATCAGTCGACGCGTGTCCTCGCTCAGATTCGAACGCACCATGCCGAGGAATTTCGCCTCGATGGCGAGGCGCAGCCGATTGTAGAGTTGATGGAGCCGCCCCTCCTCCAGATAGTCGGACACGCGCTTTGCAAACTTCTCCCGATCTTTTTCGGTCAAGACCGTACCGGTGTATTCATCGTTGACGAGAACTTCGACCTCCTGCAAGTCGAGCGTGAGCCCAGGCATCTTGAAGACACGCGCGCGACCTCCGTCAGCCACGACAAGCCAGGTAACTTCGACCATCATGCACCTCTAGGCAGGTATTTTTCAGCACCTATGCGGCGCTCGGTCGCCGACCGTGCCGACGACACTCACTCAAGATAGCAGTTCGGACCGGATACGCCCAAGGTCAATTCATCGATTCATCGTATCGGTCTGAAGTTCACCACTCGCCCGGCTTCTGTACAACAGCTTCGAGCGCTACGAGCGCTTGCCTTTTGCCGGAGTCCTGAGCCGTTTCGCATCGGCAGCTGGCAGCAGATTCGCCGCGAGGAAATCGACAAAGACTCTCAGCTTGGGCGACACGTACGGACTCGACGGCCACACCGCGCGGAACACGCCGCTGTGTTCGACGTACTCATCCAGTACCGTCACGAGGCTGCCGTCGGCAAGTTGTCGGCGGATCGCAAAGTTCGGCACGCAGGTCACGCCGAGCCCTTCTTCGGCGAGCGCGATCAGCGGCTCGACCGTGCTCGCCGAAGCCGTCACGGGCAACGCCACGTCATTGCCGGAGGCGGGCGTCACCAAAGGCCAGCGCTGCAACTTGCCGCTGGTCGGATAGCGGTGATGCAGGCAGGCATGGTTCAACAGATCCTCGGGCTTCGCAGGCGTGCCAGCGCGAGCGAAGTAAGACGGCGCGCCGACAAGTTGTAGCCGGTAAGCGCCGAGCGTACGCGCGATCAGCCGCGAGTCGCTCGCGTCGCCGGTGCGCACGACGACATCGAACCCATCGTTGACGACATCGACCAGGTGATCGCTGAAGTCCAGATCCAGTTCGATCTCGGGATAGGCGCGCATGAAACCGCTCAGGGTAGGCATCATCAGCATGCCGACCATCGGCAAGCTCACGCGAAGCCGGCCCTTGGGCGCGCCTTTGGATTGCGCGAAGCCGGATTCGATCGCGTCGATTTCGGAAAAGATGCGGCGACAGCTCTCGAGGAATTGCTGGCCTTCCTGCGTCAGCGTGATGCTGCGCGTGCTGCGGTGGAAAAGGCGCACGCCGAGCCGCTTCTCGAGCCGGGCCACCGCTTTGCCGACCGCGGACGAGGACAGGCCGAGCTGCTGGCCGGCATCCGTGAAACTGCGGAGCTCAGCCGCGCGGGAAAAGACTTTCAGTGCGTTGAGACTGTCCACGCGCGTCCCCACGATTGCGGACATTGGTGTCCGATAAGTCGGGAACTCTAGCATATTGATGGCCGCGAACGCCGCCTCCAGAATCATGCAACGCATCACTTTCGCCTCGAGGCATTGCATGAAATCCGCACACGTTACTTCCGCTCTCCCCGCTCCGGTCTATTGGCTCGCGCTCGGCGCTTTCGCGATCGGCACCGAAGGCTTCATGATTTCGCCTCTCTTGCCCGGACTCGCCGCCGACCTCTCGGTGAAGATCGAAACCGCGGGCCAGCTGGTGACCGTTTTCGCTCTGGCCTACGGCCTCAGTTCGCCGGTATTGACGGCGCTAAGCGGCAGCCTGAATCGCCGCACCTTGTTGCTCGCCAGCATGATCGCCTTCGCGCTCTCCAACGTGCTCGCCATGGTCGCGCCGAACTTCTGGGCGCTGATGGGCGCGCGCGTGCTGTTGGCGCTGTCCGCCGGTCTGTATGTGCCGGGCGCGAATGCGCTGGCGAGCGTGATCGTGCCGCCCGAACGCCGTGGCCGAGCAATCGCGGTGGTGAACGGCGGCATCACGATCGCCATCGCGCTGGGCGTGCCCCTCGGCGCGGTCGTCGGCCATGCGCTCGGCTGGCGCATGACGTTTGCCGGCGTCGCCGGCCTGGCGACGCTCGCCGCGGCCGGGCTGGTTATCGGCCTGCCGCGCGACATTGGAGCGGGCATCCCGATCGCGACGCTGCGCGAGCGCATCGCGGTGGCGCGCAATCCGCTCGTGCTGGCAACGCTGCTGACCACCACGCTCTGGGCCACCGGCGCCTACACGGTCTACACGTATCTTTCGCCGTTTCTCGCCAGCGTCACTGGTTTGGCGGGTGCGCAGATCGGCATGGTGATGTTCATGTGGGGTCTCGCGGCCGCGGCCGGCGTCGTGACCGGCGGCAACGCCAGCGACCGGTTCGGGCCATTGGCCGTGATCGTGCCGACAATCGCTTTGTCGGGCCTCGCCTTCGCCACGCTGTCGATCAGCGCACGCTTGCTGCCGCCCGCCGCTGCACTCATACCCGTGCTCGTGGCCATCGCGTTGTGGGGCGTCGCGCACTGGGCGTTCTATCCGGCGCAGCAGGCGCGGCTCATCGACATCGCCGGCCTGAAGGTCGCGTCGATCGTGCTGTCGCTCAATGCTTCCTTCATGTACATCGGCTTCTCGATGGGCGCCGCGCTCGGCGCGCTGACCCTGGCTCACCGCGGCGTGGCCGGCCTCGGATGGGTCGCGGCGGCTTGCGAACTGGCTGCTGTGCTGCTGACGCTGGCGATCGTCGGACGGCCCGCCGTGCTGAACGCGCCTTGCCAGGCGGAGCGCGGATAGGCGCCGATCATCGCCCGTGCCATCAGTCAGCACGCGCTCTCCGATGCGGCGGCGCATCGCACTGGACCGTAGTCGCATCCTTCTTTTCAACGGTGAGATTGACGGAGCGCGCGCCGACCGGCCGCGTTCGATGGCGCGTGCCCGCAGGCACGGTCAGCAATTGGCCGGCTTGCAGGTCAATCGACCCGTCTTTGAAGTCGATGGTAAGAACGCCTTCGACGACGAAAAATGTTTCGTCCGAATCCGGATGAAAGTGCCAGAAAAATGGCGCGTCCATCACGCTCAAATGGACGTCGTGGTCATTCACGCTCGTCAGTACCTTGTTTGAATATCCTTCGGGCGTGTCGCCGGCGACCGCGCCAATGTCGATCATCTGGATCATGTCGTCTCCGTTTAACGTTGCAGGCAGGATTGAGCTGTTAGTACGCTGAGCAGGTTCAGCGTAGTCCGGTATCACGTGGTCGCTAAGGCAGAAATTTTCGTCAGTATGTGAGCGAGATTCGCCGGTGGCCGCACGCTTGCCGATGTACTTGCCCGTCAAGCAAAGACCATTCCGAAGATGACACGGTCGTCGGCATCGTCCACCGCCAAAGCTCGAAGTTCGGTACGATAAGCCCGCCTGTCGCACGAGCACATCCTGCTATGAACGAAATGACTATGGACTGGGGCGATGTCCGCGTGTTTCTCGCGATTGCCCGTTGCGGCACACTCGGCGCAGCCGCGCGCCAACTGGGACAGACCCAGCCCACTATGGGCCGCCGGTTGCGTGCGCTCGAAAACGCGGTCGGCCAGGCGCTGTTCCAGCGCACCGCCGAAGGCTTCGTACTGACCGACGAAGGCAACGCGGTGCTGAGTTTCGCGGAGCGAATGGAGGAAGAAGCGCTCGCGTTCACACGTTCGCTCGCAGGGACCACGCAGCAGTTGACGGGGTCGCTGCGCGTGTCGTCATCCGACTGGTTCGGCATTCATGTGCTGACGCCGGTGTTCGCCGGGTTTCTCTCACGGCATCCGCAACTGTCGATCGAACTGATCACCGATTCGCGACGCTACAGCCTCTCGCGCCGTGAAGCAGACCTCGTGTTTCGCATCACGCCGTTCGACGAACCCGACGTGATCCAGCGAAAGATCATGGATTTGAACTACGCGCTGTACGGACACGTCGATCTGGTTGCGCCGCAGGCCGGCGATGGCGCGGGGCAAGCGCTCATCACAATGGACAGCGCCTTCGAGGCCTTGCCCGATGTGACGTGGATCCGCCGCATGCTGCCGAATGCGCGGGTCGCTTACGCCAGCAACAATCGTGGCGTCCAGGCGCGCATGTGCGCCGAGGGCGGCGGCTTCGCGGTCCTGCCGTGCGCGCTCGGCGACAACACGCCGGGCCTGCGGCGCATCGACCTCGGCGAAACGCCGCCGGGGCGCGAGGTTTGGCTCGGCTACCATCGCGACCTTCGGCGGCTTGGGCGGTTGCGGGCGCTGATCGACGTTGTCGTCGACAGACTCGCCAGCGCTTGACAGGCATCAGGTCACCGCTGAATCGTTCGCCGTCGCCGACCGGCGCGGCCAGCGTCATACGATATCGACGACGATTTTGCCGCGCGCGCTGCGATCGGTGATTGCGTCGTACCCTTGCTCAGCCGAGCGCAGATCGAAGCGGCGCGGATCGAGCCGTGGCGTCAAATGACCCGCTTCTGCGAAACGGGTCGCCTCGCCAAGCATCTCACCGTGGTGCGCCCGATTCTCGCCGGTCAGCAACGCATGCAGGGTGAAAACGCCGGAGTAAGTCGCCTCGCGAAACGACAGCGGCGCCAGTGCATGTGTACCCCAGCCGAGCGCGCTGACGACATGGCCGAAATGCTTGACCGCCGCGAACGAGGCATCGAGCGTCGCGCCGCCCACCGTGTCGGCGACCAGATCGAAACCCGCTCCGCCCGTATGCTGCGCGACGTATTGCTCGACGTTCTGCGCGACGTAATCGATCGGCGTGGCGCCGAGGCGCGTGAGCGCGTCGTGATCGCGCGAACTCGCCGTGGCGAACACGCGCGCTCCGAGCGCTCGCGCGAGTTGCACCGACACATGACCCACGCCACCCGCACCGCCCTGCACGAGCACGGTCTGCCCGGCCTGAAGCTTCGCGCGATCCACGATCCCCATGTAGGCGGTGATGAACACCAGCGGCAGCGCGGCGGCTTCGCGCATCGACAGATTCGAGGGCTTCAGTGCGAGCAGATTCGCGTCGACGGCGGCATATTGCGCGAGCGAACCCTGGATGCCACCCACGCCGCCCGTCATGCCGTAGACCTCGTCGCCTGCTTTGAAGCGGGTCACGCCCGCGCCTACCGCCTCGACCACGCCGGCCATGTCGATGCCGAGCACCAGCGGCAGCGGATGTTTTGCATGGGCCGCGCCGCCTGCGCGGATTTTCGTGTCGAGCGGATTCAGACCGGCCGCCGCGATGCGCACCAGCACCTGGCCGGGCAACGGCTCGGGGCGTGCCAAGGTGGTGAGTTCGAGCGGTCCGTTGTACTGGGAGAGAACGAGTGCTTGCATAGTCATGGTGAACGCTCCTTGCAAATACCGGTAAGGGGAAAAAGCAGATGAAGCGAATGATGGTCCATGCAAATCAGTCTGAAAACTTAAAAATATGCACACCTGTCATGCATTAACGCATGACATGATTTTTCGCCAGGCGCGCGACCGGCCGGGCCGCGGTTGAATGGGTCACACGGCATGGCGGGCAATGCTGGTGGCGGCCGGCAACCTTCCGCGTCACCGAAACATTGAGGCATCGTCGATCAGCGCGGGCGTTACTCGGGCCTTGAGCAGATCGAGCCACGCCTTGGTTTTGGCATCGAGAAAGTGTCTGGAGGGATACAACGCGGAGACCGTGACATCAGGCGACCGCCACGACGGAAGAACGCGAACCAGGCGCCCTTCGCGAATCGAATCCTTGGCGGTGAACCACGGCAACAATGCTATGCCGCTAGCTTGCTCCGCGGTCTTCAGAAGAACGTCGGGATTGTCCGCGATGATGGGGCCGACGGCTTGCGCCTGATAGGACCGCTTGCCCGAGATCAGTTCCCACTCCGAGGCGACGGAAGGATTGATCAGCCGAATGCAGGCATGGTTGGCCAGGTCGCGCGGATGCCGGGGCGCACCGTGCTGTTCTATGTAGGCAGGCGCCGCGCACATCACACCGAACACCGTACCCAGCGACAGCGCCACCAATCCCGAATCGGACAGCTGTCGCGACAGGTAGATGCCCACGTCGATTCCCTCCGCAAGCAGCGCCGGCGCGTACTGCGAAGTCGCGTACTCGATGCTCACTTTGGGAAACGCTGCGCAAAATTCGGCGATCAGCGGGACCACATAGTAATTCCCGAAGCTACCCATGCATTGAACCCTGAGCCGCCCCGCCGGCTCGATCGTCGCCCCTGATGCGTATGCCTCCGCCACATTCACGCGCTCGAGGATATCCCGGCACTGGATCACATACGTCTCGCCGGCGCTGGTGAGCGCAATCCGGCGGGTCGTTCTCTGCAGCAGCTTGGTGCGCAGGCGCTCCTCCAGTCCGGATACGAGCCGCGAGATCTGCGCGGTCGTGAGGTCCATCTGCTCGGCGGCGGATGTGAAGGTTCCGGCATCCACCACCCTCACAAACGCCGTCATCGCGTGAAGCAGTCCGTAATCCAGATTCTTACGCATGATGCAACTAAGTTTCCAATTGGACTCGATTGTTACTCACAGTAGGACTGTCGAGAATGATCGTCAAGCCGGCACTGCGTCCGAATCCATCAGACAGCGGCGCCCCTTTTCGACATCTTTGGAGCAACACCATGAACGGTGCAGAAAGTCTGCTGAAGTCGCTGGTTGCCAGCGACGTGGAAGTCTGTTTTGGAAACCCGGGCACATCGGAAATGCATTTCGTCGCAGCGCTCGATGCGGTGAAAGAAATGCGACCCGTGTTGGGGCTTCAGGAAAACGTCGTCACGGGCGCCGCCGACGGCTACGCACGCATGGCCGGCAAGCCGGCCGCCACGCTCCTGCATCTGGGACCGGGTCTGGCAAACGGTCTGAGCAATCTCCACAACGCGCGCCGCGCCTCCAGTCCGATCGTGAATATCGTCGGCGACCACGCGTCGTCGCACGCAAGGTACGACGCGCCGCTCGCGTCGGACATCGCCGGCTTTGCACGTCCGGTGTCGGACTGGGTGCATTCGTCCACGAGCGCCCGTTCCGTCGGCGCGGATGCGGCACGCGCCGTCCGTGCCGCGCGGGAGGCGCCGGGGAAGATCGCAACGCTGATTCTCCCGGCCGACACCGCCTGGGATCCCGCCGTTGAAGTTGCAGCTCCGCTGCCGCTTCAGCCGCGCACACACGCAGCCGGTTCGACTATCGATCGCGTAGCCAGCAAACTGCAGGCAGGGTTAAAAGCAGTGCTCCTGGTTAGAGGCGACGCGCTTCTCGGCGAAGGTCTGGTCGCAGCGGGCAAAATCGCGGCGAAGACCGGCGCGCGGCTGGTGTCCGATACGTTTGCCCCTCGTTTGGAACGCGGCGCGGGTCGCGTGCAGGTCGAGCGGCTTCCCTACTTCGGCGAGCACGCCGCCGAATTCCTGGCCGGGACAGAGCTGCTGATTCTAGTCGGCGCACGTCCACCGGTCAGTTTCTTCGCGTATCCCGACAAACCCAGCTGGTTGACGCCCGACGGTTGCGAGATCGCCGTGCTAAGCCATCCGCACGAAGACGGCGCAGCCGCACTGGCCGCGCTCATGGATGCCGTGGATGCACGAGGCGCCGAGGGCCGCGTCGCCACGCGGCAAGCGATCCCGTTGTCGCTCGACGGCGCACTCGACGCGAAAAGCATCGCGCAGATCGTGGCCATGCACCTGCCCACGAACGCGATCGTGGCCGATGAGGGCGTTTCGTCGACTCTGCCTTACTACGACCTCCTGAACAACGCAGCACCGCATGATTTTCTGAACCTGACCGGCGGTGCGATCGGCAGCATGATGCCGGTGTCGACCGGCGCGGCTATTGCGCGTCCGGACCGCAAGGTTGTGACGCTGGTCGGCGACGGCAGCGCGATGTACACCGTCCAGTCGCTCTGGACTCAGGCGCGCGAGAACCTCGACATCGTGACCGTCGTGTTCGCCAATCGCGGTTACAAGGTGCTGAACAACGAACTGGTCCGCGTGGGCGCGTCTTCGAATGGACCGAACTCGGGCGCCATGCTCGATCTGGGC
The DNA here is from genome assembly GCF_046026985.1 of Paraburkholderia sp. RL18-101-BIB-B. Taxonomy (NCBI): domain Bacteria; kingdom Pseudomonadati; phylum Pseudomonadota; class Betaproteobacteria; order Burkholderiales; family Burkholderiaceae; genus Paraburkholderia; species Paraburkholderia sp. RL18-101-BIB-B. Next base: position 49,305 of record NZ_JARESV010000014.1, on the reverse strand, counting down.
ACACCGACGTTGGACTGGGTTTCGATTGGGCAAGGCCTGGGTGTCGACGCCGTGCGCGCGAATTCCCGTCGGGCATTCGAGCAGGCGTTCGTCTCGGCGATAGCGCAGCGTGGCCCACGCCTGATCGAAGCGGTGCTCGAGTAAGCGCCCGGAACCCGGACCAGGGGCAGGCTCTACATGTCAATTTCGTAATGAACCGGTGGGGATCGCGTCATTTGCAAAAGCGCAATATGGCTTCCAGACGCTCAGAGAAGAAAGACCCGCGCAATACCAGTAGCGTCGAAGTAGCTGCTGCTATTCAGCGAATTTCCATCAGTCACCCATTGTATTTATTTCGGAGTCTAGATCATGAAGAAAGCTCTTGCTTGCCTCGCCCTCGCTGCCGCCGCCTTGTCCGCTCCAGTGCTCAGCTTCGCGCAATCCAACGGTCCGGTGACACGTGCCGAGGTCCGCAACGATCTCGTGCAGGTGGAACGGGCCGGCTATAACCCGGCGCGATCCGACGACGCGAACTATCCGGCCGACATCCAGGCCGCCGAAGCGAAAGTCGCAGCGCAGTCCGGTGACCAACAGGCGCCCCAGGGCTACGGCGGTGTGCCGGCGAACAGCACGTCGTCAGGTGGTCCGGCGCACACGGCGATGCAATCGACCTGTGTCGGTCCGGCCAGCTTCTGCACGCCGTACTTCGGCAAATGAATGACATGCTGTGCAGGTCCCGTGCTTGTCGCTAAAGGCACGGGACCGAACTTCATCCTGAAGGTCCCCCCAGGTAACAGAACGAGTCTTCACCGTTGACAACGTCTGGCTGAATGAACCCCGGCTTGCCTTGAGACGCACAGAAGACGCGCGTCAACCCTTACCGAAATCCGTGTCCCACACCTGCTCGATTGCCTGCAGCGCAGTCAACACGATCGACCGGTTGAGCGCCGCCGCGAGCGTGCCGTCGCGCTCGGCATACGCCTCGCACAGCCGTTGGTGGTCGGCGCACGAGCGCTGCATCCGTCCGGGCAACGACGTGCTGAGATGCCGCAGCCGGTTGGTGCGCATCCGCATCGAATCGAGCACTTCCTTGAAGATGCCGTTGCGGCTCACCCGCAGTTCCTCATCGCGAAACGCCACATTGGCCCAGAAATAGCCGTCGACGTCGGCGCGCGCGGCCGCGTCGGCGAGACGCGCGTGCGCGCGCCACAACGATTCGATGTCCTCGGCCGTGGCATGCTCGACGATCGCGAGCGACACCTGCCCATATAGCAACACGCGCAGTTGATAGATCTCACGCACTTCCGTGAGGCTCATCGACGACACGCGCGGGCGCCGCCGCGGCGACCAGTCGACCAGCCGTTCGCGGTTCAGCACGAACAGCGCTTCGCGCACCGGCGTGCGGCTGACGTTGAAGCGCTTGGCGAGATCGACCGAATTCAGGTCGTCGCCCGGTTGCAGCCGGCCTTCGATGATGCCGCGCGCCACCCAGTCGACGATCTCCCCGACCGGCGATGCGTCGCCCTGCTCGTCTTCGTCGCGTGTGTCGACAGTTTCGTCCATCCCTTTCTTCCTCGATATCTCTTGGCGTGCCGCCCGGCTGCGTGGACGGATTCTAGCAAACCGACGCCCGGCCAGCCCGGTACGACACCCTGCCCGATTTCCACAAGTGTGCACAGTTTATCGAATATCTCTTGAAATTCACCCGAGATTCACCATACACTTGGCGAAAGTGTCGACACTACCAATATGGAACATCAGTCCATCAGGAGACAGACGCGATGTACATGGAAAAGGAGATCGCCGGAAGGACCGGCGTCGAAGCCAGCGTTTCAGCGCGGCTCGACCGCCTGCCGCCGACGCGTTATTTCAGTGGCCTCGTCGCGCGCATCGCGATCGGCGGCTGGTTCGAGTTTTATGAAATGTTCATGGCGGCCTATATCTCACTGGGACTCATCAGCAGTGGTCTGTACCGCGCCACCACGGCGGGCCTGTTCGACGTCAACGGCTTCGCCAGCTTTCTCGGCTCGTTTTTCGCCGGGATGTTCGTCGGCACGGTGGCGCTCGGCGGCTTCACCGACCGCTTCGGACGACGCGCCGTGTTCACCTGCGCGATGCTGATCTATTCGGTCGCGACCTTCGCCGCCGCGTTCCAGCATTCTCCGGAATCCATGGATCTCTGGCGCTTCGTCGCGGGCCTCGGAATCGGCGTGCAGCTCATTACTGTCGACACTTATATTTCCGAGCTGACGCCGCATCACACGCGCGGCCGCTACAGCGCGTTCAGCATCCTCGTGATCCTGACGTCCGTGCCGACAGTCGCGGTGCTGTCGTTTCTGCTCGTGCCGCACACCATCCTCGGTCTCGAAGGCTGGCGCTGGGTGATGATCATCGGCTCAGCGGGCGCCGTGCTGATCTGGTTCATGCGGCGCGGGCTGCCCGAATCGCCCCGCTGGCTTGAAAGCAAAGGCCGTGTCGACGAGGCGCGCGCCATCGTCGATGCGATCGAGGCCCGCGTGGTCGCCGAAACCGGCCGCGCGTTGCAGGCACCCGCGCAACACACGCCGGAACCGCCGGCCGGCGAGCACAGCGGTTCATGGTCGGAGATGTGGAAGGGCCGCTACTTCAGCCGCACGGTGATGCTGTCGTTCTTCAACTTCTTCCAAACCTTCGGCGTGTACGGATTCGGTGCGTGGGTGCCGGTGCTGCTCTACACGAAGGGCATCACGATCACGCATTCGCTGCTCTACACGATGGTAATCGCGTTCGCGACGCCGCTTGGCGCACTCGGCGCGATGGCGTGCGCCGAGCGCGTCCAGCGCAAGTGGCAACTGGTCGGCTGCGCGATCGTCGTCGCGGTGGCCGGCGTGCTGTTCGGCATGGTGCGCGAACCGGTGCTGATCCTGCTGTTCGGCAGCGCCGTGACGATCGCGAACAACTGGCTGATCGGCATCTTTCACACCTATCAGGCCGAGCTGTATCCGACCCGGATTCGCGCCCGCGCCGTGGGTTTCGTTTTTAGCTGGAGCCGTCTGAGTTCGATCTTCGTCGGTTTCTGGGTGGCGGCATTGCTGAAGCATTCGGGCGTGCCCGCCGTGTTCGTGCTGATTTCGTCAGCCATGTTTGTGATCGTCGTGATGGTCGGGCTGCTAGGGCCGAAGACCAACGGCATTCGTCTGGAGGAGTTGTCTCAATGAGTTCCATCGCCGCCGCATTCGCGCACGGCCTTTTCGCACTGGCGCAGCGTCCGCTGCCGGTCCCGGTCGCAGAGGAAGCCAGGCGTTCTTTGATCAATGTGATCGGCACTTCGATCGGCGCATCGCGGCATCCTGGTGTCGACGCGATCCTCGCCGCCGCCCATGAGCTAGGCGTGGCGCAAATCGCGCCGGTGCCGGGTCGCAGCGAAAAAGTCGATCTGCATTTTTCCGCGCTCGCGACCGGCTTTGCCGGCCATCTCGACGATTTCGACGATACCCATCTCGCGACCGTCATTCACCCGGCCGCTTCGGTGCTCGCCGTGCTGACGGCGCTTGCGCCCGACACGCGGCCCACCGGCGCCGCCGCGCTGACGGCCTTCACGCTCGGCTGCGAAGCGCAGTTGCGGGTCGGCGTCTCGATCTCGCCGGAACACTACGACCGCGGCTGGCACATCACCGGCACGTGCGGCGTGATCGGCTGCGCGGTGACGGCCGCGCTGCTGCTCGGTCTCGACGAAGCCGGGTTGACGCAAGCGGTGTCGATCGCCGCCTCGATGTTCGTCGGCCAGCGCGAAGCGTTCGGCACGATGACCAAGCCCTATCACCCCGGCAAGGCGGCTGCGAACGGCATTGCGGCCGCGCGTCTCGCGCAGCACGGCCAGCGCGCCGCCGCCGATATTTTCGAAGCCGCCGGCGGCTACTCGCATTCGATGTCGACCAAGGTTGATTTCGAGCTGATGAACGGCGCGTTCGGCGAGCGCTGGGAACTGCTTTTCAACACGTACAAGCCGTACCCGTGCGGCATCGTCGCGCATCCGGCGATCGACGCCGGACTCGCGCTCGCGCCGCGCATCGACGATGTGCAGTCGATCGAATCGATCACGCTGCGCTGCCATCCGCTCGTGCCCGAACTGATGGGCAACCCGCAGCCGAAGGACGGCCTGCAGGCGCGCTTCAGCGCGATTCACGGCGTGGCCGCCGCACTGTGCGACGGCCAGGTCGGCCTCGCGCAATACGAAGACGCGCGCGTGGTGCAGGACGACGTTACAGCCGTGCGCGCGCTCACCAAGCTCGCGCCCGACGCCTCGGTCAATCGCGATGAAGTCTTTATCGCGGCGACGCTGAGGGACGGCACGGTCGTCGAACATCACGTCGAACATGCGCGCGGCAGCCTCGCGCGTCCGCTGACCGACGACGAGCTGATGAACAAGGTCCGTCTGCTCGTGGACCCGCTGCTTGGCGACGGCACCGCCGCGCAACTCGCTTCCGCCGTGGCGACACTCGACAGCGCCGCCAATCTCGACGCGCTCTTCGCACTGTGCGCTCCCGCCGGAGAATTGAATCATGCATAACGCCGCTCAACATTCCGTCGTGTCCGACGCGCTCGTCGGCTTCGCCATCGCCGCGCTGCCCGCTTCGGCCGACGCCGCACTCGACGCCGCGCGCGACGCGCTCACCCACGCGCGCCTGATCACCGATCCGGCGACGCGTTCCACCGAGCAGATCAGCGCCCTGCTGCAATCGCAAGGCAGCGCGGCGACCGACTCGCGCACCCGCGCATGGATTCTCGGCACGTCGCTGGCGACGCAAGCCGCCGCGTCGCCGGCGATGCCGGTGCTCGCCGCCGTGATCGTAGCCGGGGACACGCTCGGCTCATCAGAGAGCGACGCGATCGCCGCCGCCGCGATCGGTATCGAAGCCGCCGCGCGCATTCTCAGCGCGGTCGGTAGCGCTGAATTCCGTGTGCGCTGGAACGTGGCGTCTTCGGTGGGCTTGCTGGGCGCGGTGCTGGCGGTCTCGCGCCTGCTGCGTCTCGACGAAGTGCATACACGTCATGCGCTCGGCGTCGCCGCAACCCAGGCCGCGGGACTCGCGCACAACGCGGACCACGCGATGGAAGCGATCGAAATCGGCAAGGCCGCAGCGGACGCGCTCGAAGCCGCGATGATCGCGAAGCATGGCTTCACGAGTGCGGCTGCGTCGATCGACGGACGGCGCGGCTTCGCTGCGCTGATGGCGTATCGCTTCGACACCGCCGCCATCACGGAAGCGCTGGGTACGCGCTGGACTTCGGTCGACTGAACGTGATGCGCTTCGCCCGATGTGTTTGACGCATCGGGCGAAGCTGTCACCGACCGCCAATGCTCGACGCTTTTTATCGGCCACACAGGGGAATCCAATATGACCAGCAAGCGAATCATCCAAGCCTCGTTGCCCGCGCTGTTCTCGCTGTGCGCGGCACTGAGCGGCACGAATGCCATCGCGCAGACGCCCGCGTCGCAACCGTCGGCCGGCGGCCTGCCGGCGCACTCGCCGTTCGATATTCCATACGGCATGCCGATCAGCCTGCAAAACGCCAATCAGGCGCTCGAAGCCGCCGAAGCTGAAGCCGCGCGGCACGGCTGGCCCGAAGCCATTGCCGTGACCGATCCGAGCGGAGAACTCGTCGCATTCGCCAAGATGGACAACACGCAGAACGCGTCGCCGAAAATCGCGCTGCGCAAAGCCGCGACCGCCGCGCGCTTTCGTCGCGATACACGCACGTTCTATAACGCCTTCGAAACCGGCCACACCTATTCCGCGACGCTCGATCCTTCGTTGGCCGCTTCTCCCGGCGGCTATCCGCTCGTGATGGGCGGCAAGATCGTCGGCGCGATCGGATGCAGTGGCGGCAGCGGCGACCAGGATGCGGATATCTGCAAGGCGGGCGCGGACGCGTTGAAGTAAAGACGGGGGGCGCCGCGGCGCTTACGCTGGTCGACTATCTTGCTCGCAAGCCAGATCGATCAGGATGCCTTTTTAATGCACGGAGAAGTTCATCATGGACGATAAACCCGCCGCCGCGTCAGCAGTGCCTCCCAAAGCATCATCGCGGCGCCGGTTCCTGATCAAAAGCGTCGCGGTGTTGCCGGTGGCGGGCGGCCTTGCTGCGTGTGATCGGCCCGGCGGCGTGACGGCATCGGCGTCGGCGTCAACGTCAGCCACTGCTGGAACCGACGGTTCTAGCGCGACGCCGTACCAGCCGAAGTTCTTCAAGCCCGACGAGTGGAGCGTGCTGCAAGCGGCGATCGACCGCCTGATTCCCGCCGATGCCGAAGGTCCGGGCGCGCTCGAACTCGACGTCGCGGCGTTCATCGACCGGCAGATGGAAGGCGCGTTCGGTCATGCGGCAGCGTGGTATATGCATGGCCCGTTTCATCCCGATGCCACGCCGCTCGCCGGCTATCAAAGTCCCATGACCCCTCGCGACCTGTACCGCACCGGCATCGCGGCGCTCGACGCCTATTGCAAGGCGCACTTCGGCGGCAAGCCGTTCGTGCAATTGACGACCGCGCAACAGGACACGTTGCTGCATGGCATGGATAGCGGCAAGGTCAAATTCGAGCAAACCTCGGCCGGTCATTTCATCGCGTTGCTGTGGCAGAACACCAAAGAAGGCTATTTCTCCGATCCGATTCATGGCGGCAACAAGCACGCCGCGAGCTGGACCATGATCGGTTTTCCCGGCGCGCGCGCCGACTATCTCGACTGGGTCTCGCAACCCGGCAAAGTGTATCCGCTCGGAACCGTGACGATCGAAGGCAAGGCATAGCCGCCGCCTTCGTCCAGCAACGCGCACAGCAGCATTAGATAAAACACACGCCAGGAGGAGACGCATGGCGAACATCAGTAAACCTAAAGTGGACGCGGTGGTCGTCGGCATGGGCTGGTCGGGTTCGATCATGGCGATCGAACTGGCGGACGCCGGCCTCACCGTGGTCGGCCTGGAACGCGGCGAAAACCGCGATACGTATCCCGACTTCGCGTATCCGAAGGTCGCCGACGAACTGACCTACGTGCAGCGCTTCAAGCTAATGCAAAGCCTCGCGCACGAGACCGTCACGATCCGCCGCCAGGCGCAGGAAGTCGCGTTGCCGCTGCGTCAGTACGGCGCCTTTCTGTTTGGCGACGGCGTCGGCGGCTCGGGCGTGCACTGGAACGGCTTCACCTATCGTGCAACCGATGCCGAACTGAAACTGCGCAGCCACTACGAACAGCGCTACGGCAAGAGCTTCATACCCAACGACATGACGATTCAGGACTGGCCCGTCAGCGCCGCCGAGCTCGAGCCGTTCTACGACCGCTTCGAATATGTCGCCGGCACTTCGGGCAGGGCGGGTAACGTCAACGGTCAGCCGATCAGTGGCGGCAATCCATTCGAAGCTTCGCGTTCACGCGATTACGCATTGCCGCCCTTGCCCACTGCGTATCCGTCGATGCTGTTCGAGCAGGCCGCGCGCGAAGTGGGCTTCCACCCGTATCCGACGCCTGCGTCGATTGCTTCTAAGGCGTACACGAACCCGTATGGCATGCAGCTAGGCCCGTGCAACTTCTGCGGCTATTGCGAACTGTTCGGCTGCTACATGTTTTCGAAAGCATCGCCGCAGACCTGCATTCTCCCGGCGCTTGCGAGAAAGCCGAACTTCGAATTGCGCGACCGCTCGGCGGTCGTCAAGGTCAATCTCGATGCGACCGGCAAGCGCGCGACGGGCGTCACCTATATCGACGCTCAAGGCCGTACCGTCGAGCAGCCCGCGGATATCGTCGCGCTGTGCGCGTACCAGATGCACAACGTGCGTCTGCTGTTGCTGTCGGGGATCGGCAAGCCATACGATCCCGCCACCGGCGAAGGCACTGTCGGCAAGAACTACGCGTACCAGAAGAACAGCAAGATTCAGGTCTTCTTCGACAAGGACGTGGCGATCAATCCGTTCATCGGTTCGGGAGCGGGCGGCGTCGTCTACGACGATTTCAATGCCGACAACTTCGATCACGGTCCGCTGAACTTCGTCGGTGGCGCGATTACCTTTGCAACGGTGACGGGCGGCCGCCCGATCGCGCAGGCACTGGTACCGCCCGGCACGCCGAAGTGGGGCTCGGGGTGGAAGAAGGCCGTGAAAGACCACTATCTGCATTCGTTCGCCATCTCCACGCAAGGCTCGGTGATGTCGTACCGCGACAACTATCTCGATCTCGATCCGACTTACAAGGATGCGTACGGCCTGCCGCTATTGCGCATGACGTTCGACTGGAAAGACAACGAAGGCCGCATGACGCAGTTCGTCAGCCACAAAGCCGCCGATGTCGCGCGCGCGATGAATCCGAAACCGCAATCGGTTGCGATCAACGCGGGCAAGCCGGGCGATCACTTCGACGTCGGGCCGTATCAGAGCACGCATACGACCGGTGGGGCGATCGCGGGCGACCGGCCGGACAACAGCGTGGTGAATAAATACCTTCAGTCGTGGGACGTCCCGAATGTGTTCGTGACCGGCGCCTGTTCGTTCCCGCAAAATCTCGGCATCAATCCAACCGGCACCATCGGCGCCATGACGTACTACGCGGCGAAGGCGATACGCGAGACGTATCTGAAGAATCCCGGCCCTCTGGTTCAGGCGTGAGCGACCGTCATGAAAATCACTTTCGATCGCTTGAGACAGTATCTGATTCCCGTGTTTGCGCTAATGTGCAGTGGCGCGCCCGGCGGCGGTGCGAACGCGCAAACTTTGAATGCCACGCTCACGACAGTGACCGTCGACGCGCAGCTAGCCAAAGGCGCCTATCTCGCGAAAGTCGGCGATTGCGCGGCGTGTCACACGGCGAACAAGGCGCAACCGTTCGCGGGCGGGCTGCCGCTCGCGACGCCTTTCGGTACGCTCTATTCGACCAACATCACACCGGACACATCGACTGGCATCGGCGGCTATAGCTATGACGACTTCGCCAGGGCGTTGCGCCAAGGCATAGCCAAAGACGGTCATCGTCTGTATCCGGCAATGCCGTATCCGTCGTACGCGAAGATCGACGATAGCGATATGCATGCGCTCTATCGCTACTTCACGCAAGGCGTCAAACCCGTCGGGCAGCCGAATCGCGTATCCGAACTGCGCTTTCCATTCAACGTTCGCACGCTGATGACAGTGTGGGATCGTTTGTATGCGCATGACCCACTGCCTTATCAAACCGATCCGCACCAGAGCGTCGAATGGAATCGTGGCGCGTATCTGGTGCAAGGGCTCGCGCACTGCGGCGCATGTCACACGCCGCACGGCATGCTCGGGCAGGAGAGCGTACTCGACGACAAGGACAATACCGCGTTCCTGTCCGGCAATACGCTGGCTGGCTGGTATGCGCCGAACCTGCGTGGCCATATGGCGCAAACATCGGCCAGCGAAAAGGTATGGAGCAAGGCCGATCTTGTCGCCTATCTACGCAGTGGGCGTATGCACGACGGCGCGGCATTCGGCCCGATGACGGAGGTCATCAACGACAGCACACAATATCTGCACGACGAAGATTTGAACGCGATTGCAACTTATCTGACGTCGCCGTCATTGCAAACGGGCGCGACGCCGCCGGCCGCGCAGCAAAGCGGTCGTGCGGATCAGACGGCTGTCGCGCTCAGAGCCGGTCACATCGATTCGACCGGCGCGCATCTCTATCTGGACAATTGCGCGGCCTGTCACCGCACGGATGGCACCGGCGCGATGCCGGCCTTCCCCAGCCTCAGGGGCAATGCATCGGTGCTGAGCGGCGATCCGGCATCGCTGATTCATATCGTATTGAGCGGCTCGCATATGCCGTCCACCGCAGCCGCGCCGACGCCGCTTGCCATGCCCGATTTCGGCTGGCGTTTGACCGATCAGCAGATCGCGGATCTGTTGAGCTTTGTGCGAAGCAGTTGGGGAAATCGCGCAGTTGCTGTCACTGCTGGTGAAGTCGCCAAGGTTCGCGGCGTCGCGATCAGCGCGAAATGACCTGGCAGCGTTGACGTGAAGGGTTAGCGCGCGAGGCTTGAATGCATGAATGAAGCCCAGGGCATCGCTCGATGCCCTGGGCTTTGCGCATGTAAAACAGAGGTCTTAGAACTTATGATGAATCGCGACGCGCGCCACGGCCTGATGATTATTCGACGAATCGCCGAGACTGCCGATATCCGCAACCGCCGCAGCGCCAGTGGAGCTCGTGCCGCTCGCGGTCTGGAAGGTGCCGAGGAGATAGACATCGGTACGCTTGGAGAGCACGTAGTCGAGTAGCAACGAGAACTGGTTGTACTTCTGGTCGCCGATGTCGCCCTTCACCGCGTTGCCCTTCGTATAGTTGTACTCGCCCGACAAGAACAGCGCCGGCGTGACGCGATAGAGCGCGTTCAACTCGTAGCTGTTGAACGTCGCGGTCGCGCCACCGAATGCGCCAATGTTCATGTACTTGGTATTCGAATACACTGCGCCGATTTTGGCCGGGCCGAAATCATACGAGCCGCCCGTGGTGATGATTTGCAGCGAGTTGGCGGGCTTCGTGCCGAGATAGCCCGAGTTCAGCGAGTTGAACGTCGTGGCGCTAGCGTTGCTGTTTAGAATCGAGCCCAGCGCGGATGGATTCTTGAACAGTTCATACGCGACCGCAATCCCGAACGGGCCGTGTCCATAATTCGCACCGAGGCTGTACCCGCTCGACTGCGAAATCTCGCCCGCTACGCCGCCCAGACTCACCGTGCCGCCGAACGTCAGGCCATTGAAATTGGGGCTCGCGTATTTGATCGTGTTGTTCGCGCGGAACGTGTGGTTGACGTTGTCGAGGTCGCCCGGATGTTCTGTCGTCGATCCGCCATACGCCGCGGCAAAGCCGTAGTTGCCGACGTAGTCGTTGATGCTGTCGTACTGACGGCCCAACGTCACCGAGCCAAACGAACTGCTGGCGAGGCCCACGTAGGCTTGCCGGCCGAATGCGGTGCCGCCTTGTCCGAACGCGCCCGTGCTGACGTTGATGCCCGACTCCAGCACGAAGATCGCCCTCAGGCCGCCGCCCAGATCTTCGGCGCCGCGGATGCCCCAGCGGCTGCCCTGCGTGCCCGCGTTGGAATCGACCGAAAATTGCCGGCCGCCCACGTTCTTGCCGTTCACCACGTTCTTCGCGTTTGTGTTGATCATCACGCCTTCGTCGACAATGCCGTACAGCGTGACCGAGCTCTGCGCGTGAACGGTTCCAGCAAAGGTTCCCAATATCGATAATGCAAAAAGCGACTTTCTCATTCTGTCATCTCCGCCAAGTCATAATTTATTTGTGTCTTAAACATTTCACTCTGTAATACTAACTAATTCGATGTCTTCACCGCATAAGCAATCCTCCTGCGAAACCCGCAATAGCGAGTCCGACTTGAAACTGTTCGACAGCGGCGCGCAGATGTCGTCTGCCGCGCCGCCGCGGCTACGATCAGCCTAGAAAAGCGCCGCCGTTCGCATGAATCGCCTGGCCCGTGAGATAGCGTGCTGTCGGGCCGCACAGAAACTGCACGAGGCTTGCGACCTCGTCGGGCTGGCCGCGCCGGCCAAGCAAGGTAGTGCGCTCAGCGTGATGCGCGGGTTCGGTATTGCCCGCCGCGCCGCCGCGCACGGTCGCGATCAAGCCGGGCACCACGCAATTGACGGTGATGCCGTCCGGACCCAGATCGTGCGCCAGTGCGCGCGTCAAACCGACGAGGCCCGCTTTCGCGGCGATCACGTGCGCGCGCCCCGCCGAACCCCCATGCGCGGACATGCCGCCGATATTGACGATCGCGCCGGCCTTCGATTGCCGCAAATAGGGCAACGCCGCGTGCGCGCACAGATACGCGCCGTCGAGAATCACCGACATCACCTCGCGCCAGCGTGCGTAATCCAGCTCCGCGAACGGCACTTCGCGACGCACCGCGGCGTTGTTGACGAGAATGTCGATCTGCCCGAAATGGTGAATCGCCGCTTCCATCAGACTTTGCGCGCCCGCCGGTTCGCTGACGTCGGCCAGATGCGCGGCCGCGCGGCCGCCCGCGGCCTCGATCGCGCGCACGACTTCGGCGGCCTCGGCGGCGGAACTGCGCGCGTTGACGAGCACCGCATTGCCCGCTGCCGCAAGTTGCAGTGCGATCTCGCGGCCGATATTGCGCGCCGCCCCGGTGACGACCGCGACGCCGTTGACTTCTCCTTTCATGAATGCACTCCCAGTGATTTCGTTGATAGCGTGGGTTGCGCGGTGGCCTGCAGCGGCCGATCGGGACGAATCCAGAACGACAACGCAATGCCGACCAGCAACAGCGCAATGGACATCACGAACGGCAGACGATAGCTGCCCGTCATGTCGGTAATGAGGCCGAACGCGACCGGTGACACCACCGCCGCAAGACCGGCCGCCGTGCTGATGAAGCCGCTCGCGACGCCCGCAAAGGCCGGCGCGACATCCATCGGCACGGCCCAGATCGGGCCTTCGGTCGATTCGAGGCAGAACAGTGCCGCGGCCAGACACAGCGCGATCAAGGTCCGGTCCCGCACGAACAGCACGCACGAGAGAAACAGCAGCGAGCCCGCGAAACCGATGATGATCACGTTGCGCCGCGCCGTATTCAGATTGCCGGTGCGTCGATAAATCGCGTCGGTCAGCAGGCCGCCCGCCGTATCACCGACCACGCCGGCGAGAAACACGCCCGACGTAAACAGCGCCGTGCTCTTCAAGTCGATGCCGTACACGCCGACGAAGAAACTCGGCAGCCAGCTCAGATACAGCCACAGCGTCCATGCGTGGCAGAAGAACACCAGCGTGACCGGCATGATGCGCCGGATCAGCGGCCACCACGGCACCGCCGTGCGATGGCGCGGGCCGGCATACGGCGGCAGCGTATCGACTTCGGCGGCGGTGATCGACGGATGCGTGCGCGGATCGTCGCGGAAATACAGCGCCCATACGACCACCCAGATCGCGCTGACGCAGCCCAGCGCGACAAACGCGCCTCGCCAGCCGAGCAGCGGAATCATCAGCACGAGCAACGGCGGCGTGACGGTGGCCGCGAGGCGCGCGGCCGAGTGCGTGAAGCCCTGTGCGAAGCCACGTTTGACCAGCGGAACCCAGTTGGCCATCGCGCGCGTGGCGTTCGGAATCGTGCCGGCTTCGCCGAGACCGACCAGTGCGCGCGAGAGCACCAGCGTCGCGAGGCCGCCGGTCACACCGGTCGCGAGCGTGCCGAGGGTCCATAGGATGCCCGAGAACGCCAGCATCCGGCGAGGTCCGATCTTGTCGCCCAGATAACCGTTGATGACCTGGAAGATCGCATAGCAATAGCCGAACGCCGAGAGTGCAATGCCGAGCTGCGTGTTCGACAGATGCATCTCCGACTTCAGCAGCGGCGCCGCGATTGAAAGATTGACCCGGTCGACGTATTCGATGAAATACATCGCGCAGATGAGCATGAACACTCTGCCTGTGGTGCCGGTAAACATGCCTGCTTTCGCTTTCATCTTGAACCGCCCTGCCCGTGACCGCGACTGTGACCGTGATGCATGGTTTGCTCCTTCAGTTTCGATTGCCGCCGACGCCCTGCGGCGCGCGACGCACATCATTCGGAATACGTTTGATCATCTCTGCAGTGCCCGATGCGCGGTTTCCGGCGCCCACTTCACGCAGAACAGACCGACTAGATAGATCAGCGAGACTGCCGTGATCGCGAGCGGATAGGAACCGAACATCGCCGCGAGCGCGCCGACAATCGACGGCCCCGCCGCCCCGAGCACGCGGCCGAAGCTGAAGGCGAATCCGGAACCGAGCGCGCGCTGCATCGTCGGAAACATTTCGGGCAGCCAGATCGTGAACAGCGAAAACACGCCGCTCGTGAAGAAGCCGAGCAGCGGCAGCGTGATCAGGAAAAGCGGCAGACTTTTCAGCAACACCACAATGCCGAAGTACGACGTGACATTGCAGATCAGCGCACCGGAGAAGAACACGCTGGCGACCGATTTGCGGCGCGGAATCCAGCGCACGATCCACGGCATCGCGACGCATCCCGCGAGCGTGCCGACGCTCAGGATCAGGCCGCTCAGCGAGCCGAGATACTGCGCATCGGCAACGGATGCGCCGCCCGCGCGCTGCCAGGTAATCACGAGCGTCGGAATCCAGAACGTGGACGACCACAGCCCGAAGATCAGGCACGTCATCATCAATGCTGCGGACCAGGTGGTGCGCGCCATGCCTGACGCAAACAGATCACGCACGCGTGCACGCGGGCCCTGTGCGCGTCGCTGCTCTTGCCAGCGGCGCGACTCCGGCACGCCGAGGCGCAGCCAGATCGTCAGCAACGCGGGCGCGCTGCCGATCAGAAACAGGACGCGCCAGCCGCCCAGCGGCAGAATCACCAGCGCGGCGGCGGACGCCAGTAGAAAACCGATCGGCGTGCCGGTATGCAGCCATCCAGACAGACGCTCGCGCAAATGCTCCGGCACCGACTCCTGCAACAACGGCGCTCCCGCGGCCCACTCGCCGCCGATGCCGAAGCCCGTCAGAAAACGGAAGATCGCGAACGACACGATGCCCGGCGCAAGGCCGCAGGCGCCGGTAAAGATCGAATAGATGAGAATGGTCGCGCACATGGTCGGCACGCGGCCGAAGCGATCCGCGCACCAGCCCCAGAACATCGAGCAGGCCCAGCCGAGCATGAAGAGGCTGAACATCAACCCGCCGAGCCGCGCGATATGCGCGTGATCGGCCACGAAGCCGCTTTTCGGCAGCAACTCGGTTAAGGCGGGCACGATCACGTAGATGTAGATGGCGTTGTCGAAGCCGTCCAGCATCCAGCCCGCCCATGTGGCGATAAAGACGCGATACGGACGCGCTACTGCGACTGCCACACCGACGGAACTCGACATCTCGTCTCCTGAATCCACGGTCCGCCGCGTTCTTGGGTATCGCGGCTTGTGTTATGTCGACAATGTTATCGATGACGCGCGCCCCTGCTTGCACGAGGCGCACCTCATCGGTACTGCACGTGAGCGCCGTTTTACGACGTCTTCTCGACCGGACGCGCCAGCTCCGCCAGCGTTGCGATGTTGTCCAGCGATTCCATCTGCCATCCCGCTTCCAGCAGCTTCGCGGCGTGCGCGCCGCCCAGAATCGGTTCGACCAGATCGGTGAACTTGGCGGCCAGCTCGGCATTGCTCATCGGCCGATCGATGCTGCCGATGGCGTGCTCCACATGTTTCTCGAGCCGCTCGCCATTGGTCAGCGTGACCGTGATGTGAACGGCGTCGGCCGGCATCGCGGGATCGATCTCGGCGGTGACCTTGTCGCGCAGCCGCACCGTCGCGGCGTCATGAACGGCCGCGTCGCTGTACTGATGCTCGCCGGCGCGACCGTCGATGATCGCCACCGCCGCGGAGTGATAGACGCTGAACTTGCCGTCGAGCCCGGTCTGCGGCGTGCGTTTGCCGGTCAGTTCGAGCACCAGCGGATGCACCTTCAACTGCACCGACGCAATCGCGTCTGCCTTCAGCCCATGTTCGTTGCGCAACTGGATACAGCCGTCGATCGCCGGATGGATCACGATGCCGCACGCAAACGGCTTATACGAGTTCAGCAGACTTTCATGACGTTCGCCCAGCCCGTCCGTGATTTCCGCGTAGTTGCGATGCGTGCTCGTCACGTTCGCCCAGCCGCGTTTCGCTTCGATGCCCTGCTGCGAACTCGTGTAGCCGCGCGCCGCCAGCAACGCCGACACGAGGCCGTTCTGCGCCGCGCGTCCCGGATGGAAGCTCTTGGTCATCGTGCCGAACATCTCGCGCAGGCCGACCGGCTGCGTCGCCGCGAGACCGAGCGCCCAGATCATCTGCTGTTCGTCGAGCCCGAGCAGCTTGCCCGCCGCGGCGGCCGCGCCGAACACACCCGCCGTGCCGGTGATGTGCCAGCCGATGTCATAGTGGTTCGGGTAGACCGCATTGCCGATCCGGCATTCGGTTTCGATGCCGAGCGTCAGCGCGAGAATGAACTCTTTGCCGCTGACCGGCCGATGCTCGGCCAGCGCAAGAATCGCCGACGCCACCGGGCCCGCCGGATGGATCACGGTCTTCAGATGCGTGTCGTCGAAGTCGAACACGTGCGAGCTGATGCCGTTGAAGAGCGCGGCGCTCAGCACGTCGACCTTCTCCGTGCGGCCGAGCACCGTCGCCTGCGCCGGGCCGCCGAACGGTGCGAGCGCCGCCATCGCGATCTCGACCGCTTCATGCCGCGACGCGCCGACCGCACAGCCCATCCAGTTGACGAAAGTACGCACCGCATGGTCGCGCACGGCTTGCGGCAGGCTGTCGGCACGCGCGTTGACGAGGTAGCGCGCGAGAGTTTGGGTGACGCGATCGGCTTGGGTCATCGGATCGTAAAGGGTAGTCAGGCCATGAAAAGGGAATCGCCAGGGTACGAGATCGCATTGTACATATTGTCGACAATACGCAAATCATGGCAAATTCTAGTTGCGCGCCTGCGTTGTGGATAGTATGTTGTCGACAATCTTCAAGACGCAATGTGCGTTGTACACTGCCAGCTTTCCCCAACACAGGTCTGTCTATGCCCCGCCCCACCACTTCGCTCGAGTTGCTTCGCTCCGTCACGCTGTCCGGTCTCGTGCAAGAGGAAATTCTCCGTCGCATCAAGACGGGTGAGCTCGAGGCCGGCATGAAACTCAATGAGATGGACCTCGCCGACCATCTGAAGATCAGCCGCAGTCCGGTGCGCGAAGCGTTTCGCGCGCTCGAGGAAGCGGGTCTCGTGTGGCTCGAAAAGAATCGCGGCGTCTACATCCGCGAGATTTCCGACGACGAAGCCGCCGAACTCTATGAAGTGCGCGCCGGCCTCGACGAGATGGCCGGTCGCCGGCTCGCATCGAAGATCACCGATACGCAGTTGCAGGAACTGCACGCAATGCTCGATCAGCTCGAAGCCAGTTCGATCCACGGCGAGCTGAACAATTACTTCACGCTGAATATCGCCTTTCACGACCGGCTGGTCGAACTGTCGGGCAACGCGACGATGCTCGGTCTGTACCGGCAAACGATCAACCGTATGCACCTGCTGCGCCGGCGCGGTTTTTCGATTGCGGGCAGCTCGCAGGCGTCGCACACCGAACATCGCCTGATTCTCGACGCGCTCGCGAGCCGCGATCCCGAAGCCGTCGCGACGGCGATGCGCCAGCACGTGCAGGCGGGCTTCCAGCGCGCGATCGCCGCGCATAGCGCGGAAGACGCAGCGCCCGCAGCCGCGGCAGGCGACGCCGCCGGCAAGACGGCGCGAGCCACCGTCGCCGAAGGTCCGCACTAAGCCTCACCGCGCGCCCGAAACGCCCGGCACGCGCGCAACACGGCGGCGCACGCATTTCATTACCGACTCGGAGTGGTCACCCGTATGAGCGTTGAAAAACCAGAAGGACACGGAATCGTTGGCGAAAAACTCGGCGCCTGGATTGCGGATGTGCACGCGTCGGCACTGCCTGCACAGACTGTCGAAATCGCCCGTCTGTTGCTGCTCGATGTGACGGGTCTGTGCATCGCCGGGCGCGACGAATCGTATATCCGCGCGACGCTGCAAGCCACCGACGCAGGCGGCGCCTGCACAGCGCTCGGCCATGCAGGCAGCTTCAGTGCATTCGACGCGGCGCTGATCAACGGCACCGCCGCGCACGGCGAAGATTACGACGATACCTTCGAGGGCGGTCCGGTGCACTCGGGCGCGGTGGTCGTGCCCGCGGTGCTGGCAGCGTGCGAACGTGAAGGTCTTGGTGGCGAAGCGTTGCTGCGTGGCATCGCGGTCGGCACGGAATTGATGTGCCGGTTGAGTCTCGTCGCGCCGCGCGCTATTCATACGGCAGGCTTTCATCCGACGGCCGTGATCGGTGCACTCGCGGCAGCGGGCGGCGTCGCAAGTGCGTTACGCCTGAATCCGCAGCAGGCCACCTCGGCGCTCGGTATCGCGGGCAGCATGGCGGCGGGGATCATCGAGTATCTGGCCGAAGGCACCTCGACCAAGCGGATGCACGCCGGATGGGCCGCGCAGTCGGGCATTCGCGCGGCGCTGATGGCGCGCGGCGGCTTCGACGGCCCGCGTACGGTACTCGAAGGCAAGCACGGTTTCTTCAAGGCGTTCGCGCCGTCTCGCGCGCCGGATTTCTCGCCGGTGCTCGATACGCTCGGCAAGTCGTGGATCATGGAGACGATAGCCTTCAAGCCCTATGCGTGCGGCACGATGACCCAGCCGTATATCGATTGTGCGATCGCCCTCGCGGAGCGCGGCGTGCAGGCGGATCAGATTCGCGACATCGTGTGTGAAGTGGGCGAAGGCACGGTGCATCGGCTGTGGGAAGACCTCGCGGTCAAGCATCGGCCGCCGACTGCTTACGCCGCCAAGTTCAGCACACCGTTCTGCATGGCCGTGGGTTTCTTCGATCGCAAGGCGGGCTTCAGCCAGTTCACCGAAGCGCGCATTCACGATCCGGCGGTGCTCGCGCTGGCCGGCAAGATCCGCTATGTGATCGATCCGGACAACGAGTACCCGAGCAATTTCACCGGCCATCTGCGCGCGACGCTCAACGACGGCACCTTTCAGGAAGTGCGCCAGCCGCATATGCGCGGCGGCGCGCGTGAACCGCTGTCGCGCGCCGAACTCGCGGCCAAATTCACCGACAACGCGCAGCACGGCGGCTGGAGCATCGCACTCGCCGACGAGGCGCGCGTGTGGTGCGAGACGGTATTCAATGAGCCGGCGCTCGGCGCGATCGCGCAGTTCCGGCAATAGACTGATCGATGCGAACGACGTCCTGATTTATGGGCGTCGTTCGTTGATGACGTGCCGCGTTTTTCAGGCGCGCGGCGGACGCCGTTGCCGCTTCCGAGCAGTTGCTCAGGCGCACCGCCCTCTCCGCCGTCGATGCACACCGCTCAATCCTGCAAGCCGCGCACGTTCCGATACGAACAACGGCTCGAATCGACATAGCGCACGCGAAATTCGACCGGCTGGTCCTTGAACGTGTAAGCCGTGCGCTCGATACGCAACACCGGCGCACCGACTTCGATATTCAGCGCGCGCGCCACCTCTTCGTCGGCAATTGCGCCGCCCAGATCTTCCACCACGCGCACCACCGAAATCCCGAAGTGCTCCTGGTAAAAGCCATAGATGGAACCGCGCCGTGCTTCGAAAATGCCGGGTTCGAGATCCGGGAACACGGCGAGCGGAAACCACAAACGATCCAGCATGACAGGCACGTCGTCATGCAACCGAAGATTGTCGGCGGTGGCCAGCCGTGCGCCGCGCGCGAGCTTGAGCGTCGCCGCAAGCGCCGGGCTCGCGCGCTCCTTGCCGAAGCGCAGCAGGCGCGCGGTGACCTTCATTAATTCGCCGTCTGTATCGACGAAGCTGAAGTAGTGGTCGAACGCATGTTCGTCGGCGAACTTCGCGACGATCGTGCCACGCCCTGCCCGGCGAATCAGCAGACGCTCGGCCACCAGTTCTTCGACCGCGCGGCGGATCGTGCCGATGCCGACGCCGAATTCCTCGGCCAGTTGCGGCTCCGTCGGGATCTTGTCGCCGGCCGTCCATTGGCCGGTACGAAGGCGCTCGAGAATACGGGCGCGGACGATTTCATAGAGCGGTTGCTCTCCCGGAGTACGAAGTCCTGGCATTCAGGTCAGTGTCAGAGTGAAGAAAAGGAATCGGAAAAAGCCGCTCGATGCGCGATGAGATGGCCGCGAGACGCACACATTTCATGCGCTGCCTCCGGTCCGATTCGCGGCCTGCACGGCGAATTCCGGAAGGATACAGGATCGACACCCGCGTGCGTGACTGTGATCGGGGCCATGCCGCTATCGAGCGCGATAACCGGAGACAATCGGCATCGACCCGAACCTATCCATTAATTCGAATCATTCGAATGATTCGATTGACTGAGCCGGCATGTCGTCTTAGACTGATCTTCATCGCGCAACCACGCGCGCTTACATCAGAGGAGATGACCCATGCCGAATTTCATCAAGCACATTGCATTCAAGGTTGAAGACGTCGAGAAGGAACGCGCGTTCTATGAGAACGTGTTCGGCTACAAGCACGTGAACACGGTGCGTCGCAAGGGCAAGAACGGCGATCACATTTCGCATCACCTGACCGACGGTTACATGGACCTGACGCTGATTCACTATGAGAAGTCGGACTCCGATGAAGCAGATTTCGCCGGCCCGGCGCCGTGCATTCACCACATCGGCATGGAAGTGGAAGACCTCGACGCATTCATCGCGCAGATCAAGGAAAACGGCGGCGAAATCCTGACGGCGCCGGGTCATCTGCCGGTCAAGTTCCGTTCGCCGAACGGTCCGGTCGCCGAAGTCGTGCCGATGCAACGCTGGGAAAAGCAGACGCTCGCCGCCGGCGTACACGGCGAAGTACTCGAATAAGTAGGTTCAAGTTCGCGTTTCAGTTCGCATCACACCAATTCATAGCGAACTGTTCGACGTACGGCGACGTGGGGCGATGCCCGCGACGCCGCGACACGAGACGCAACGGCACGTGCCGTTGCGTGGTCGCAAGGAGGAGACACGATGGAATCGATCCGCCGCCGCAACCGCTTTTCCGCGACGACAGGCGTACTGATTGTCCTGTGCATCATGTCGTTCCTGATGTATGTGGACCGCACCAATATTTCGACTGCGGCTCTCGCGATCCGTCGCGATCTGCATCTGAGCAACTCGCAGCTTGGCATCGTGTTCTCCGCCTTTGCGCTGACCTACGCGCTCGCGATGATTCCAGGCGGCTTTATCGGCGACCGTCTCGGCGCCCGCAAGATGCTCGCGGTGTGCGGCGTGCTGTGGGGACTCGGCACGCTTCTGACCGGCTTCGCCAGCGGGCTGGGGACGTTGCTGCTCGCGCGCTTCGTCGTCGGGTTGGGTGAAAGCCCGATCGTGCCGGCATCGGCCCGAGCGCTGACTGCGTGGATGGAACCCGAGCGGCGCGGCTTTTCACAAGGCATCACGCATGCCTGTGCCCGGCTGGGCAACGCCTCGACGCCGATTCTCGTCGCCGGCCTGATCACCGCGTTTTCGTGGCACATCGCGTTTATCGTACTCGGTGCGGCGAGTCTGGCGTGGGTCGTACTGTGGGTCTGGTACTACCGCGACAATCCCGCCGATCATCCGGGTATCACGCCCCAGGACATTGCGCGACTCCCCGCGAAACTCGGCAAGACACGCGTGCCGATGCGCTGGCCGCCGCTGCTGCGCGCGCTGTGGCCGGCCACCGTCGTGAGCTTCTGTCACGGCTGGATTCTTTGGTTCTTTCTGAACTGGATGCCGTCGTTTTTTGCGCAGGCGTATCACCTGAATATCCGGCATTCGGCCATCTTCAGCTCGGGGATTTTCTTGAGCGGTGTGGTCGGCACCACGCTCGGTGGTTCGCTCAGCGATCTGATGCTCAAGAAGACCGGCAACATTCGCCGCTCACGTCAAACGCTGATTACCGTTGGTTTTCTCGCGCCGATCGTGTTCTTCGTGCCGATGTTCCTGCACACGTCGTCGACGCTCGCCGCCCTCTCGCTGGCTGCCGCGCTGTTTCTATCTGAACTGGTGACCGCGCCGCTGTGGGCCGTCGCAATGGATCTCGCGCCCAATCACGCGGCGACCTCGAGCAGCATCATGAACACGGGGCTCGGCATTGCGGCATCGGTATCGCCGCCGCTCGTCGGCTGGCTGGTCGATACGATGCATTCATGGCAGCCGGTGTTTGCACTGTCGATGTTCTTTCTCGTGCTCGGACCGATTGCCGCGCACTGGATTCGCCCCGACCGCCCTTATCTCGGTGAGCCGGAAGCAAAGACGAACGAAGCCGGCGGCTTTGCGGCGCCGATGGACGCTTATTGAACGCGCCGCCCAGCGATGCACGTCGGGTCGGCAACGAGTTGGGCGCGTCGAACCTCGCGGAGTTCGCGTACGCAATTGCGTGCTAAGACTTCGCAGTGTTCCCGTTGTCGTTCCCGATGACCCCGAACTCGACAGGCGTCTTGACGTAGAACAGATGCACACCATCGGCGCGCAGCCGGTCGAATAATCGATCGGCTTCGTCGCTCGTCATCGCCATCACGACGGACAAAGGCTGGTCCGCCAACTCGAAGAAGTGCGCCGAGTGAATGCGGTGATGCTGGCCGACGCCTTCGCAGCCCGGTATCACGGTCGCACCGCGCAGACCGAGCTCCCCCGCAAGATGGACGAGCCAATCGGCCAGCGGCTTGCCGTGATGGCGGCGATCCTGTTGGGTGAAGAAGGTGACCTGATAGCCGTTCATGTCGGTGTCTCCTGTCCGCGCCGGATCGCTGTTGATTATTCTTGTCAGTGGAGAGGCGCGGCAATACCTGCGTCGCCTGTTCGGCGCAGTCGTTGGCATCATCAGCCAAGGTATGGAACAAGTGTAGATGCCGGGCTGAAGTAGTGCCAGTCCGAGGCGGCTTTCCTCAAGCCGACATTCCCGTGGCCCAGCCGCCGGCTGGAACGCCCCGAGATGCAATGCCCGCGATTGCACCCGCCGCTAAGGTTGCCGCGCTGACTGGCATTGCTGCTGCCAGCAGCGCAAGCCGAACAGCGGCACGAGCCCATAAGCATGGTCCAGCATGTCCGACTGCAGGTTTTCGTACGGCTCCCAGTTGGTTTCGTCGAGGTAGAGAAAGATCTCCAGCGCGACGACGGGCTGACTTGATTGCACCTGGCGAATCACGACAGGCATGTCGCGGCGGACGGCCGGATGGTCGCGAAAATGCGCGGTCAGATAGAGACGGTACAGGCCGAGGTTCGTGCGCCGTGCGTCGTCGGGCGCAAATGCCGCGAGCGGCGGGTCGATATCGCTGTGCAGCCGGGCGAGCAGCGCCTCGTCGGGAAAGCGGACCGTGTCGGCGTCGAAATGAATCGAATGCTTGACGCGCCTGCCGCCCGACTCCGTCATGCCACGCCAGTTCTTCACGCCGTTTGTCAGGAGGACGTAGCTCGGCAGCATGACGATCGAGTTGTCGAAGTTCTGCACCTTGATCGTGTTCAGCGCGATGTCGATCACCGTGCCGTCGGCGACGTAGCCGGGCACCTCGATCCAGTCGCCCACTCGCAGCATGTCGTAGGCGGCGAGCTGGATGCTCGCCACGAAGCCGAGCAGCGAATCGCGGAAGATGATGATGAGCAGCGCCGTCATCGCGCTGAGGCCGGTGAGGAAGTAGGCGGGCGAACGCTCCAGCAACACGGAAATCACAGCGATCAGCGCGATCACGTAGAGCACGATGGTGGCGATCTGCAGGAAACTTTTGATCGGCCGCTCGCTCGAGGATGGGAAGTGGCTGTAGCGCTCGCTGACACTGTCGAGGAACGCGAGCGCGGCGCGCAGCAACGTGTACACCATGTAGCAGGCCGCCAGCACCGACAGCGGATGCCCGAGCGCCGCGATCATCGGGAACGTGATGCCGGAAAGCAGCGGGCCGGCCGCGTAGACGATCGCGGCGGGCACGAGCGGCGCGAGCCGGTGGAAGACCTTGTGACGCTCGGCGGCTCGCAGCCACTTGTGCCGCTCCTGGCGCGCGAGGCGGCCGACAATCATCAGCATGATCGAGCGCGTCAGGTAGTAGCAGAGCGCGCTCGCCAGCAGAATCGCGAGCAGCAGCGCTATGACGAGCAGTACTGCGACGAATTCGCTGTCGGTATAGACGTGGAAGTGGTGCCAGTCCGGTCCGCCTTCGATACGCAGCATCTTGTCGAACATAGACTCTCCCATTGCCGGCGAACCTGTTTCGCCGGGCAGATCTGGTCTGGCTGTTTGATCGGCGCGCTGTGACGGCGAGCGTGGCGCACGATGCTGCCGGCGTCGCTACTGTGCGAACTCGGCCGGACCGGACGGCGGGCGCATCGCACGACGGCTATTGTGACTCATCAAGATCCCCGCAACTCACGCACTCCCTTACCCAACCGCCGCCGCAGCAACGTTCGCAAAGTGTGACCGTCCGCATACCCGACTTGTTCAGCAATGCGATCGACCGTGAGCTTGGTCGTCTTGAGCAATTGAACGGCACGCTCGATCCGCAGATCCTGTATGTACTCGACGGGCGTTTTACCGAGCACCGCATTCAGACGTCGCGTCAACGTCCGCGTGCTGGTCGCCAATGCATCGGCGACGGCGTCGAGCGAGATTGCCGTGTCGAGACGCTCACGCACCCAACGGTCGAAACGCTCGACGAGCGGGTCCGAATGGGAAAGGTGATCGGAGATCGCATACGCCGACTGCGACAGCCGCGAATCGAAGACGAGGTAACGGGCTACGAGCGCCGCAAGCTCAGGACTGTTGTTGCGGATCAACCAGAGCGCAAGGTCGACGTGGCTCAGGGCCGCCCCTGCCGTCAGCGCGCCGCCGCTGGAAACGACGATCCGATGTGCATCCAGATGCACGTGCGGATAACGCTGCCGGAATAATGGTGAGAGCCACCAGGTGGTCGTGGCTTCGCCACCGTCGAGCAAGCCGCTTTCAGCCAGCACGAACGTGCCCGTACAGGCGGCTGCAACGCGGGCGCCGCCGCTGCGCCACGCACGCAAGGCACTCGACGCATCGATCACATCATCGCGGCCGAGCAAAGGCACAAGCGCATCGGCCGTTATGCGGTTGAGCGCCGGCAAGACGACCCAATCCGGCGCAGGAGCGTCGGACATATCGCAAACGGGTACCTGCATCCCGAGCGCGGTACGCACCTCGGGCCGCAGCCCCACCACGGTAATGTCGAAGCCCGGCGTGGTCATCCCTGTCGCTTGCGCAAGGCCGTTGGCCATCGTCAGGCTATCGAGCACAGTGGTGAGACCTGTGTCGAACACGCCCTCGAGCGCGAGGACAAAAATTCGCATGGCAGAATTGGTACCAAAATTGTCGATTGAGACAGTATTCCCCTGCGCACTCTGTTTGTACAGTGTCACTCACCGCATGAACCCATCACGCGGACACTGGAGAAACGAAGATGATCAAGCACGCTTTTTTTGTCCGACTTGAAGCCAAACCGGGAAAGGAGCAGGCGGTCGCAGACTTCCTTACCAGTGGCCTTGAAATGACCAATCGCGAGGCGACCACGCCGATCTGGTTCGCCCTCAAGTTCTCGCCGACGACGTTCGGCGTCTTCGACGCCTTTGCGAGTGAAGAGGATCGTCAGGCACACCTGCTCGGTAGCATGGCCAACGCCCTGATGGCGCGCGCCGACGAGATGCTGGCAAGCCCTCCTTCCATCGAACCGATCGACGTTCTGGCCATGAAAAATCAACTGCCCTGACCCGTTCGCGCCTCGGCAGCGCACAAACCCGCGCGGGCGGTCTGTCTCCTGTCGATCGGCGTTAGCGCTTTAGTTGTCGACCAGACTTCGCGCTTGGGCGCCCTGCTCTGGTCCCATGCAACATGGGTTGCTGCAACCGCGGCGCCCCGATTCAATCGCATTCATGTAGATGGAGTAACTCGTGTCGATTCATTACAAACTAGGCGTTGTATTCGCTGCCATTGCGTTTTCCAGCGTGTCTTTCGCGCAAACGCCTGACGTCAAACCGGAACGGATTCGTGGCGATATCGTGTCGTTCAAAGGCGAAATGCTGACCGTACACCGGAACAGCGGCGATACGGTGTCAATCGATGTCAAGCCGGACGTCGGCGTGTCGGCTTTCAAGGCCGCCAAACTTGCCGACGCCAAAGTCGGTTCGTACGTCGGGACGCCGGCGCTCACGGGCAGCGATGGGAAATTGACGGCCACTTCGATGATCGTTTTTCCTGAGGCGGCACGCGGTACGGCCGAAGGGCATTTCGCCTATGACTTCGGTCCTAACAGCACAATGACGAATGCAAACGTAGTATCGGTTGTCACCGCCACCAGCGGCCGTGAACTGAATCTGTCGTACAAGGGCGGCTCCAGCACGGTGACCGTGCCGACAAACGTGCCCGTCGTGACGCCGGTTCCGGTCAGCAAAGCCGATCTAATCGCGGGAAAGAAAGTTTTCGCCGTGGTGACCCCAGGCGCGAACGGGGTTTATGACGCGCACGTGCTGTTCGTCGAAAAGGACGGCGTGGTGCCGCAGTTCTAACGCATGATGCCGGTCTCCGCTGTGGCCGCTAGTGGCGATGATCTTCCCTGATGGCAGCAAGCGCGGCCGGCCACGGTAGCGGCCTGAATCGTGTTGGAAATCATAGATGACCACGACAGCGGCTACGCGTCACCTCATGCCGTCGACATTCCGATTTTCTTTTCCATTCATTCAACAATCCTAATCCATTGTTGCGCTTCTAATATTCAAGGATTCACCATGCGTTTTCCCGCGTTACGAGCCGCCGCCGTACTCTGCCTGCTCACCACTGCCGTCGCGCCGGCTTTTGCCGCACCCGTTAAGAATATCGTGGTGGTCCACGGCGCCTTCGCCGATGCCGCGGGTTGGCGCCCCGTCTACAACATTCTGACGAAGGATGGCTACCACGTGACACTGGTGCAACAACCGCTGACATCGTTTAACGACGACGTGACTGCCACGAAACGCGTGCTCAGCAGCCTCGACGGTCCGTGTGTACTCGTCGGTCACAGCTATGCCGGCGCGATTATCAGTGAAGCCGGGAACGACGATCACGTGAGCTCGCTGGTCTACATCGCCGCGCATGCGCTCGACGCCGGCGAAACCATGGCGGCCAACGGCAAGAAGTACCCGGGTTCACCCATCTCCATCGTCGGCACGCCGGATAATTTTGTCTACCTGAAACCCGCCGACTATCCGTTGCAGTTCGCACCCGACCTGCCTCGTGCGCAGGCCGAGTTCGAAGCGCATGCGCAGATACCGCTTGCGGCGTCCGAGTTCTCCGCGCAAATTTCCGATCCGGCATGGAAGACAAAGCCGAGCTGGTACATGGTCGCGAAGGCCGACAAGATCATCAATCCGGACCTCGAGCGCATGTACGCAGCGCGCGCTCACGCCAATACGGTCGAGATCAACGGTGCGAGCCATGCGGTGTTCGAATCTCATCCGCGGGAAGTCGCTGCGCTGATCGAACAGGCAGCGCAGCATTCCGGCCAGTAGCGATTGATATTCCGAGCAAGCCGGTGGCTTGACGTTTCCGACGATGCGCAACCTCATCAATCACGAGATCGCTTTGAGCCACGCAACGCTTCAACCCGCCTGGGTCCGCATCACCCACTGGATCAATGCACTCGCTGTCGTCCTGATGGTGATGAGCGGCTGGCAAGTCTATGACGCCTCGCCGATCTTTCCGGTCTTGCGATTTCCTTCTGCCATCACATTGGGCAACTGGCTCGGCGGGGCCTTGCTATGGCATTTCGCGGTGATGTGGCTGCTGGTGGCGAATTTCCTCGTCTATATCGGGCTGAATTTCGCCACTGGTCGCCTGCGCCGAAAACTGCTGCCGATCAGCTTTAGATCACTTGCAACCGATCTCGTCGCCGCGCTGCGCGGCACGCTCGGGCATGAGGACCTCACCTGCTATAACGCGGTACAGAAATTCGCCTATCTGGTAGTCATCGCCGATATCGCGGTCGTGGTTCTGTCGGGACTGGCGATATGGAAGTCCGTACAGTTCCCGCTGCTGCGCACGCTGATGGGCGGATACGACAACGCCCGCGTCGTGCATTTTGTTGCCATGAGCGTGCTGGTTGCGTTCTTCGTCGTGCACGTCGTCATGGTCGCACTGGTGCCGCGCTCGCTGCTTCTGATGATTCGCGGACGCTGACCATGAGTTTTCGAAAAAAGGCTGTGGAGCCTGATACGTTTCTTCGGTCTCACGCTGAATCCATCATCAAGGATGCGCGCAACGAGCTGAAAAATCCGGCCCGCCGGCTGCTTGGCAAGCGGGTTCTCACGCTCGGCGGGTTAGCTTTGCTGTCCGGCTGCGATCTGACCAATGACAAGTCGGTGAACACTATGCTGCGCAGAGTGTCGTTCTTCAACGACGAGGTGCAAGCCCTGTTGTTCAATCCGAACGAGATGGCCCCGACCTATCCGGAATCGATGATCACACGGCCGTTTCCGTTCAACGCGTTCTACGATATCGACGATGTGCCCGAAGTCGACGCCGCTACCTACCTGCTCCAGGTGGGTGGTCTTGCGACTGGCAAACGCGTCTGGACGCTCGATGAACTGCGCGCAATGACGCAGGAAAGCCAGATTACGCGTCATATCTGCATTGAAGGATGGAGTGCGATCGGCCGATGGGGCGGCGTGCGCTTCTCCAGTTTCCTGAAGCACTCGGGCGCGGACCTCACGGCGAAGTACGTGTCACTGCACTGTGCGGACAACTACTGGACCAGCATCGACATGCCAACTGCGTTGCATATTCAGACGCTGCTCACACTTACATACGACGGCGAGGTGCTGCCACCGAAATACGGCTTCCCGATGAAACTACGCATGCCGACCAAGCTCGGCTACAAGAATCCAAAGCATATCGTGGCGATCACTGTGACGAACGAATACCCCGGTGGTTACTGGGAAAACCAGGGCTACAACTGGTTCGGTGGCTCCTGAACGGCACACTTCATCGAACGGCCGGGGCGAATTCGTGCTTGCGCTGATTGAACCCTGCTGCAGCCGGGATAGAGCTTCATCCCTGCTCGATGCCGAGCAGCCGCGCGTCCAGCCGCCGCGCCAGCGCCGCGCCGCCTTCGCGCATCACCGCATCGTGGTTCCATTGGAAAACCGGTCGCAACAGCGGCGCCAAGGCATTCATCCATGGGCGCTTCGTATGCACGCACCAGTCATAGCGGACTACAGTCAGATCGCGTCCATCGGTCGAAAAGCTCCACCGGCCGGCACCTTCGACATCGCCACTGGCTTCCCCCTCCAGCGCGACCAACGGGTCGACGCGCGTCACCCGCATATCGAACACGAGGCGATAGGGCAACCAGCCTTTCCACGTATAGCGTTGAACGACGCCCACGCCCTGATCGGAACCCGCCTGCAGCTGGTCCACGCGCTCGACGTTATGCCACCACTCGGGCCAGCGCGCCGAATCCTGGATTGCCGCCCACACGTCCTGCACTGGCGCATCGATGCGCCAGATGGTGGAAAAGCGGTATTCGACCGTCCGCAAGCTACCTCCGTTCTTAGTATTCTTCTAGAGATTTTGTCAGATGCTCACTGCACTTGCCATCACCGGCGAAACAGCGCCGCGTTTCCCGCTCTCGGGATCTCGCCTGGCGTTAGGGTTCCAGAAACGTATGAGATGAGCGTCGGCCGGAAGCGGACAAACCCGACCGACGCTCTATGGCACACATGATATACGGGGCCTTTTGTTAATCCGTCGTCCCCACATAGGCGGCTTTCAGCGTGGCGATGTCGAACTTCACCATTTTTAACATGGCGTCGGCAGCACGCGTGGCCTTGGCGGGATCGGGGTCAGCCAACATGTCGAGGATATCGGTCGGAACGATCTGCCACGAGACGCCGAAGCGGTCTTTCAGCCAGCCGCACTCCTCGGGCGCACCGCCGCCCTCGAGAAGAGCGTTCCAATAGCGGTCAAGTTCTACCTGGTCGGCACAGTTGACCATCAGGGATATAGAGTGGTTGAACGCGTCGAGTCGCCCCGCGCTCATGGCGATGAAAGGCTGCCCAAAGAGAACAAACTCGACAACCTTCGTGGAACCGGCGCTCGGCACCGCGGTGACCCGAGTGACGCGCGAGTCTGGAAAAATACTCGCATAGAAAGCAGCGGCCTCCTCAGCTTCCGCGGAATACCAAAGAAAAGGCGTGATCTTTTGAATCGTCATGGCAAATCTCCTGTCAGGGGTGGCTGAATGCGGAGGTAAGCCGCATGCTGCCATTGAGACGACGAAGGAAGACCATCAAAATTGACACGGCGGGAAGAAAAAGTTCACTTTTTTATTAGCTTCAGCCATGCGGGTATGACCCCGGTTGAGCAGTTGTTTGTGGCCGCACTCGGCCTCATTTGCCGACTCCCGCCGTCTGTCGTCCGATATGACTTATGCTAAGATAAAAGTTCGTACACGAACTAACTTCCAACAAAAAAGCGCCGAACTCTGGAGCGCAACAGGCGAGGTTGAAACATGGATCATCGGCTCGTATATCTGCTCAATGTGGGCCAAAAGCGCCTGAATCGATGGTCGCAGACTCGCACAGCCGCAGGTGGCGTCACCGCAGCGCAGGCGGGACTGCTTTTCTTTCTCGGGAAAAACGACGGCGCCCTCACGAGCGAGGCGGCCGCGGCACTCGATCTCAAGGCGCCGGGAATGAGCGGGTTGGTCGATAGAGTTGAGCGGGCCGGTCTTGTGGAACGCCATTCGGACGAACTCGATCGACGCGCGTCGCGGCTTTGGCTGACCGCCGCAGGACGCGCCGCACTCAAGCGGTCGAAGTCGGGTCTTGCTGAGTTGAATGCACGATTGACGGAGGGATTTACGTCGTCAGAGATCGACGTGGTTGCGCGCTGGCTGACGAGTTTGCAGGACAAGTTTCCCGACGTCGACGAGGAAGCGGCATAGGGTGACACTGAACGCGGCGGCACAGCCGTGCCGCCGTCTTGCTCGGCGGTGTCGCCGCTCACATCATCGCGGAATCTTCGTGAAATCTGGCCGGCGCTTTTCGGCAAACGCCAGGAATGCTTCTTTCGCCTCGGCACTTGCGAGCCGCTCCACGAATATCGTGGTTTCCCGATCCATCTGGGCTGTCAGCCGCTCTGCGTCCCGCATGAGCCGTTTCGTTGCCGTCAGAGATCCGTAGGGCCTGGTGGCAATTTTCTCGGCAATCCGGCGTGCTTCTGTACGCAGTTCCGCAATCGGGACGAGCCGATTTGCAATACCCCAGGCAACGGCGGAATCAGCCGAAACCGGGTCGCCGAGCGCGAACATTTCGAATGCCCTGACGTGCCCAATCTGTAGCGGCATAAGGTAGCTCGAGGCGGCCTCGGGAACCAAGGCCAGATTCACGAAGGGGGTCATCAATTGCGCCTCTTCGGACAAAAGCACGTAGTCGCAATGGAGCAACATCGTCGTACCGATTCCGACCGCCTTGCCCTGAACAGCGGCCACGATAGGCACTGTCGCGTTAGCCAGGTCACGAAGAAAGCGGACCACCTGACGTTCCTGTGGACCGTTGCCCGCAGCCTGCATGGCGAATTCCGAGAGATCGTTACCGGCTGTGAACATGTCCCCATCTGACTGAATCAATAATGCGCGAACGTCCTCATCGACATTGGCCCGCTCGACTGCATCCGCAAGCGCGCCATACATCACGTTTGTAATGGCGTTCATTTTTCCTGGTCGCGAGATCGTTACGACCAGCACGCCATTTGCAAGTTCTACATTCACTTCCGCATTCATTGCTTCGTCTCCAAAGATTTGCTCCGGCTATCTACGGGTATGCACGCCTGGGCACATTGGAACGTGTCTAAACGTTCGCATGCGAAGTATATAACATTCGCATGCGAAGTAAACGTCTTTGTCATCGACTGGACATGCGTACAGGAAGCCGCAGCGACGCACATGTTGCGCTGTCGATCGCCCGCTCTCCGCCGCTCAATGCGAATGGCGCGGCACTTCCGCGCCCCGGCAGCCCACCAGAAAGTCGAAGTCACATCCCTGATCGGCCTGCAACACGTGCTGAACGTACAGATGCCGGTAGCCGCTCGCGTCGGCGGGATCGTCCTGGCGTGCTTGAGTCCATGCGGCGAGACGCGTGACGAGTTCGGCATCGCTGACGTCGAGATGCAGGCGTCCGGCATCGCAGTCCACTTCGATCCAGTCGCCGTCCTGGACCACCGCAAGCGGGCCGCCCGCGCGAGCCTCGGGCGCTACGTGCAGCACCACCGTTCCGTACGCGGTGCCGCTCATCCGCGCATCGGATATCCGCACCATGTCCGTCACGCCTTGAGCCAGCAGTTTTGGGGGCAGGCCCATGTTGCCGACTTCGGCCATGCCCGGATAGCCCTTGGGGCCACAATTCTTCAAGACCAGCACCGAATCCGCGGTCACGTCCAGGTCGGGTGCACCGATGCGTGCCTTGTAGTCTTCGAAGCTTTCAAAAACCACCGCCCGTCCACGATGTCTGAGGAGCGCGGGTGTGGACGCGGAAGGTTTGAGCACCGCCCCGTTGGGCGCAAGGTTGCCGCGCAGTACGTATAAGCCGCCGTCCGGAAAAATCGGCTTATCGAGCGTGCGGATGACTTCCTCGTTGTAAAGCGGGGCATCCTTGCAGTTGTCCCACAGCGACTGACCATTCGCAGTCAACGCACCCGGATGCGGCAGCAGGCCGCCTTCGCCGAGCCGGCGCAAGACCGCAGGCAGGCCACCTGCGTAATAAAACTCTTCCATCAGGTAGCGGCCCGACGGCTGCAGGTCGACTACCGTCGGGGTACCGCGTCCAATCCGCGTCCAGTCGTCGAGTTCAAGGCTCACGCCGATGCGTCCCGCAATAGCCTTCAGATGAATCGCCGCATTCGTCGAGCCGCCGATCGCTGCATTGACGCGAATCGCATTTTCGAATGCTTCACGCGTGAGCAGTGCCGACAGACGTAGATCCTCCAGCGCCATCTGCACGATGCGCATGCCCGACATATGGGCCAGCACGTAGCGGCGCGCGTCCACCGCGGGAATCGCCGCATTGTGAGGCAGCGTGACGCCGAGCGCTTCCGCCATGCAGGCCATCGTCGAGGCGGTGCCCATCGTATTGCAGGTACCCGCCGAGCGTGACATCCCGGCTTCGGCGGACATGAAGTCGTGCAGCGAGATTTTGCCCGCCTTCACCTGCTCGCTCAGTTGCCAGACGATCGTGCCCGAACCGATATCGCGGCCTTGATGCTTGCCGTTGAGCATCGGACCACCGGTGACGAGGATCGCCGGCACATCGCAGCTTGCCGCGCCCATCAGAAGCGCGGGGGTCGTCTTGTCGCAACCGGCCAGCAGCACGACGGCGTCGATCGGATTGCCGCGAATCGACTCCTCGACATCCATGCTCGCAAGATTGCGTGTGAGCATCGCCGTGGGACGCAAGTTCGACTCGCCATTGGAAAACACCGGGAATTCCACCGGGAAACCGCCGGCTTCCAGCACGCCGCGCTTCACGTGTTCAGCAAGCTTTCGAAAATGGGCATTGCATGGGGTCAGCTCGGACCACGTGTTGCAGATCCCAATAATTGGTTTACCGTGAAATTCGTGATCGGGAATGCCCTGGTTTTTCATCCAGCTTCGATACATGAAACCGTTCTTGTCGGCCGACCCGAACCATTGGGCAGAGCGTAGCGGGCGCTTTCCGTTCTTCATGTCCCTCTCCTTCCA
Organism: Paraburkholderia sp. RL18-101-BIB-B; assembly: GCF_046026985.1. Classification (NCBI taxonomy): domain Bacteria; kingdom Pseudomonadati; phylum Pseudomonadota; class Betaproteobacteria; order Burkholderiales; family Burkholderiaceae; genus Paraburkholderia; species Paraburkholderia sp. RL18-101-BIB-B. Next base: position 15,996 of record NZ_JARESV010000014.1, on the reverse strand, counting down.
GGTGCCAACTCGATAGTAATACTATTAAATCGGTGTATCGTGCACATCATTCCGGCGACATCAGACCAGGTCCGTCATCGTGTTGCGCCGCACCCCGAGCTGCAAATGAAAAAGGCAAAAGCTGCGCGACAGTAATTAATTAGTCAGACTAGTTAAGGGTATACATCGATTAGTGGGCAAAAATGCGTGATATAGCATTTTCTGAGGGGTAGTCATGCGTACGCGCGTGCACGTGGGCTTTCCGAAAGGAGTGGTGCCCGGCTCCGGTGCCTGTCTTGCCGGAGCTTTTCCTGCTTGCGCCGTTATAAACAGTGAAGTGTTCAACAACTGAGAGACGGGAGACTGAGATGGCGCAAGAAAAGGAAGACAAGGACGAAGTGCAAGGCATGCGTCGGGGATTGCTGCAGGGCGCAGGCCTCTCCGCAGCACTGGCGCTAATGGGTGGAATGGGTGGAACGATCTCGCAGGCCCAGGCGGCGGAAGCGGGTTCGTTCCCGGCGCACAAACGGTGGAGAATCGTATTCGTCAACCATGTCACGACGAATCCGTTCTTCGTGCCGACGCAATACGGCATTCAGGACGCGACCGCTTTGCTGGGCATGGACTATCAATGGACCGGCTCGGCCAATGCCGACATCGCCGAAATGGTGAATGCGGTCAACGCGGCGATCGCCTCGAAAGCCGACGCGATCGCAGTACCGATCGTCGACCCCAAGGCGTTCGACAAACCCATCCAGGCCGCGCTCGACGCCGGCATTCCCGTGTTCGCCTATAACGCCGACGCGCCTTCGGATTCCACGAATCCGCGCCTTGCGTATATCGGCCAGGATCTTTATCTGTCCGGTTATCAGATGGGCGAGCGGATCGTGAGCCTAATCGATAGCGGTCTCGTCGCGCTCTTTATTGCCACGCCGGGCCAGCTCAACATTCAGCCCCGCCTCGATGGCGCGGTGGCTGCAATCAAGAAATCGGGCAAGAAGATCGACGTGCAGACCATCGCAACCGGCGCGACCGTCAACGAAGAACTCTCGAAGATCAAATCGTTCTATCTCGGCCACCAGGATCTCAAAGGCATGTTCGCGGTCGACGCGGGCAGCACCCAGGGCGTCGCCGTGGTCATGAAGGAATCCAACCTGCCGTCCAAAGGCGTTCACGGCGGCGGCTTTGATCTCTTGCCGCGCACGGTCGATCTGATTCACGAAGGCTTCCTCGACTTCACGATCGACCAGCAGCCGTACGTGCAGGGTTTCTATACCGTGGTCGAGGCGTTCACCTTCCTCGCCTCCGGCGGGCTCGTCGGACCGGCCAATGTCAACACGGGTCTGAAGTTCGTCACCAAGGGTACGGTGGATCCGTACCTGAACACATCGACGCGCTATGAAGGCAAGAGCACGAAAGCCCAGATCGTGCCACGCACCGGTGCGATCAAAGGGTGACGTCTTCTGTGACGGACGCCCAGAAAGCCGCCCAACGTCCGAGGCGCCGGTCAGGCGCGCTCGGGCGTTCCAGCGAGATCCGCATCTTTGCGGTGGCGCTCATCCTCTGCATCTACTTCGAGACGGTCAACCATGACTTTCTGCTGACCAGCGCGAGTCTGCAGAATCTCTCGCAGTTCATCGCGCCAGTCGCGATCATTGCCTTTGGCGAAATCATGCTGATGATCGGCGGGGAGATCGATCTCTCCGCCGGGATGGTCTTTGCGTTTGCGCCCTTCATCATGCACTTCGCCATCGAGGCGGGCTTGCCGCCGTGGCTCGGAATGCTCACCGGCGTGGTTGCCGCGGGCCTCGTCGGTCTGATCAACGGCGCCGTGACGGTGTACCTGCGCATCCCCTCGTTCGTGACGACGCTCGGCACGTTGTTCTTCGTGAACGGCCTCACGTTGACGATTTCACGAGGCACGCCGGTTTCGCCGCCGGAAAACTCAGCGTTTGCGGCATTCATGGGCGGATGGGGGTACAGCGAAATCATCTGGACGCTTGTCATCGCCGCCATCATGCATGTGCTGCTACGTCACACACGTTGGGGTTTGCATACGATCGCCTCGGGAGCGAATCCATTGGGTGCGAGCGAGGCGGGGATACAGGTCAGACGGCTGAAGCTCGGCAACTTCATTCTTGCCGCGTTCCTCGCCGGCCTGACCGGGATCCTCGAGGGTTTCCGCATCACGTCGATCGATCCGCAAGCGGGCGGCAACCAGATCATGTTTCTTGCCGTCGCCGCTGCCGTGATTGGCGGCACGCCGCTCGCCGGTGGCTCGGGCACGATCATCGGCGGACTGATCGGCGCGGCGGTGCTTGGCATTCTCAACGACGGCTTCACGCTGATCGGCATCAACGCCTTCACCTTCAACATGATTCTCGGCGCGGCGATTCTCGGGGCCATGATCTTCAACATCCACGTGGTTCGTCTCGCACGCAAAGGGGAGCTGTAATGTCCGAAGTGCTGGAGGCGCTGCGCGGTGAAGACATTGTCAAGCGCTTCGGCGCGGTCACCGCACTCGATGGCGTGACGCTCACGCTAAGACAGGGCGAGATTCTCGGCGTACTCGGCGACAACGGCGCAGGCAAATCGACGCTGATCAAGATTCTGACCGGTTTTCATCAGCAGACAAGCGGCAAGCTTTTTGTCGGCGGCGAGGAAACCATGCTTCGGTCGGTCGATCACGCCCGTTCGCTCGGCATTGAATGTGTCTATCAGGATCTCGCGCTCGCCAATTCGCTGAGCATCTATCACAACATGTTCCTGAATCGGGAGATCATCCGTCGAGGGCCGTTTCGCCTGCTGAACAATCGCGCAATGCGTGAGCGCGCGGCGGAGTGTCTCGAAGAAATCGGCGTGCACGTGCCCTCGGTCGACCTGCCGGTCGAGCAGCTTTCGGGCGGGCAGCGACAGGCTATCGCGGTCGCTCGCGCGGTCAATTCGAATGCGAAGATACTGCTGCTCGACGAACCGCTGGCCGCGATGGGCGCCCGCGAGGCTGGACTGATCATCGACCTGATCCTTCGGCTGAAGGCGAAAGGGGGCCTGTCTATCGTCATGATCATGCACAACTATGCGCAGACGCTCGACATCGCGGATCGCGTGATGCTCATGCAACGCGGACGGGTGACCTACCAGCGGGAGGCAGCCAGCACGTCGGTCGAGGAGCTCATGGAGATCGTGCGGCGCGAATATCGGGCAATGCGGACAACGACGCATTGATACGCAGCGGCAAGTCTTGCCTCTCGGGTCACTCGCAGTGGCAGCACAGCGACTGCACCTTCAAGCGTCGAAGCCAAACAAGTTGCGAGGCGTCGTCCACAAAACACGCCGGCGTGCGTCCGGATCGGGAATCAGACGCTGGACCAACGTCAGCAAGGGCGCATAGTCCATTCGCACCGGCGAGCGCAGGAACGGCCAATCCGAACCCCACACACAGCGATCCGGCCCGAACGTGCGAAGAATCTGCCGGGCGAAAATCTGCGCGTCTTCGTACGGATATTCGAGCTGCGAAAACTTTTGCAAGCCGGAAAGCTTGACGACCGTGCGCGCGGTGTCGGCAAGACGCAGGAGCGCCTGGAAGCCGGGCTGATTCAAGCCGGCCGCGACATCGGGTCGACCGCAGTGGTCGATCAGCACCCGCGTCGCAGTCCGCCCGATCAGCGGCTCAAGCGCAACCAACTGATCGCCCGTAACCTGTATCTGCGCGAACATATCGAGGTCGGCCAGCGTATTGAAAAGCGCGTCGGCGTCGCTGAGCGCTTCGACACCCTCCATCGCCGGATTGAAGGCGACGCCGACCACGCCCGCGCGCTTCATCTCCAGCAACGCTTCCCGGCTCACCCCGTTGTCCACCACGGCGATGCCTTTGAAGCGATCGCCATAGCATGCAATGGCATCGAGCATGCAGCGATTGTCGGTGCGATAGCCGCTCGTCGGCCCGACCAGCAACGCATGTCGCACGCCACATGCGTCCATGACGTGGACAAACTGCGCAGCGGTGCCGATCTCCTGCATCGATGGCCGGTACGCGGTGTCCGCGCGATAAGGAAAGCGTGCGGGATCGAAAATATGGTTGTGACAGTCGATCTTCTCTTCATCGAAGATATTCATTGCGGCGACTCTCCGAGAGATTCGTGTCGGCGGCGTGCCACTTCAAGCATAGCGCGCGTGCTTCGGTACGCAAGTTCGAGCCGGTCCTTCGCAGGCAGCGACTGCACCGGCATCTCCACGCCCAAGGCCGTGCCGGCAGGCAGCGCGTCCAGCAAGTCGATGAGCGGCAACACCCCTTCGCCCGGCGGCAAACGGCCAGTGCGCGCTTCGAGGATCGTCGCATCGTCACCGACCGGCGCGTGCTGCGACGCGTCGCAAAGCTGCACGGTGCGCACCATCCCCACCGGTAACGCCCGAACGTCGGCCGGACTACCGCCCGAGCGCGCGAGATGCAACGCGTCGACGAGAATCGCGAGGTTGGCGCTGTCCACGCGCTCGACCATCGACCGGGCCTGCTTCAGCGTGCCGACATGGCGCCAGCGCATGAACTCCAGATCGACACGTAAGCCATATTGCGCGGCCAGTTCGCACACGGCCGCGAGGTTGGCGGCAAGCCGCCCGGCGTCGGGATCGTCGCCCGAGACTGTCACGCAACGGGCGCCCAGATCGGCCGCCGCGTCGAACATCGGCGCATAGGACGCGACGTCGATATCGGGCAGCATCGGAATGAACTCGACGTCGTGCACCGTCATGCCCTCGTCGGCAAGCACGCGCCGCAGTACGCGATGCGCTTCGCTGCCCACGATGGACGGGTACGCGATCGCATCCGCGGAGGTCGGGTTCAGCCTCAGCCCCACCGCATCGAACCCCGCGCGCGCCGCTTGCGTGACCCATTCCAGCGGTGTCAGCTCCAGCGCGGTGAGATGCGCGACCGCAAGCTTCGGCGCTTCTGTCGGCGCGCTCAATAGGTGGCCCTCCCGCCGGTCAGATCGAACGTGAAGCCGCTCGTAAAGCTGCATTCGGGACTCGCGATCCAGCTAACCATCGCACCGACTTCCTCGATCTGCAGAAAGCGACCCATCGGAATCTTGGCCTTGCTCGCCTCGATATGCGCGTCGGACATCTCGCTGAACAGTTCGGTTTCGACCATTGCCGGCGCGACGCAGTTGATGAGCACGTTGTCCTTCGCCAGTTCCTTCGCCGCGGCCTTGGTGAACGCGATGACACCCGCCTTCGCCGCCGAGTACCCCGAGATGAACTGAACGCCTTCCTTGCCCGCGATTGACGCCACGTTGACGATGCGGCCGCCACCGCGCGCGCGCATATGCGGAATGGCGACGCGGCAGCAGTAAAACACGCTGTTCAGATCCACGGCGATCACACGTTGCCATGCGTCCACCGGATATTCCCAGCACGGCGCCACCGGTCCATTGATCCCCGCGTTGTTCACGAGAATATCCACTTGACCGAGATGGTCGAGCGTGGCCGCGAAGGCCTGTTCGACCGAGTTCATGGAAGCGACGTCCACCTGCTGAACGTGGTCGGGCGCGAAGCCCAGACGTTGCGCGCCGCAGTCGTCCACGTTCAGGTCCCACACCGCCACGCGTGCGCCGTCCGCTTTCAGCTTTTGCGCGATGCCCAGACCGATGCCACGCGCGGCGCCCGTGACGATGGCCACTTTCCCGTCGAGAGAGCGAGTCATATTTAGTTTGTTCCTTTGCCTAAAGAATGTCGTTTTGCAGTTCGATGCGCCTGATATCGCCAACGACGAAGATGTATGAAAGCGCGCCGACCAGCGTGACCGCCGAGATGAAGGCCAACGCATAGACGAACGAGCCCGTCGCGTTGACGATCAGGCCGATCACCAGCGGCGTGACGATCCCCGCTGCATTGGCGAACAGATTGAAGATGCCGCCGCTCAAACCGAGCAGACCCTTTGGTGCGATGTCCGAGACGATCATCCATGCAAGCGCCGACATCCCTTGAGCAAAGTACGCAACGCAAAGAATCGCGATGACGGTTGCAGTGGACTCGACATAGTTCGCAAGGACAATGCTCGACGCCGCGAGCAGGCCCACGATCACCGGCAGCTTGCGCGACCAGTTCAGGGAGATGCCCCGGCGCAGCATGGCGTCGGAGATCCAGCCTCCGGCAAGCGTACCCACCGACGCGGCGATGAACGGCAGCACCGCGATCAGCCCGACCTTCAGCCACGGCATATGGCGCTCGGTGACGAGGTAAGTCGGGAACCACGTCAGAAAGAACACGTTGGTCGAATTGCAGGCGAACTGGCCGAGACAGATGCCGAGCATGCTGCGCCGCTTGAGAAGCGCGCCGATGTCGGACCAGCGAAAGTGCGTGGCCTGCTGGCTTCCGTCGACCACGCCGCCGCCATCCGCGATGTAATCGAGTTCGGCGCGATTCGCGTGCTTCGACTGATGCGGCTCGTGAAAGCGCATAAGCCAGATGCCGCCGAACACGACCCCGACTGTACCGACGATGCCGAACAACGCACGCCATCCATAGCGTTGTTCCAGCCAGAACAGGAACGGGCTCAGGAAAGCGAGGCCGACGTATTCCGCGAACGTGTAGATGCCGGTTGCGCGGGCGCGCTCGCTCTGCGGAAACCAGATCGCGACTACGCGGCTGTTAGTCGGAAAACAGGGCGCCTCGGCAATGCCGATCAGCAAGCGCATGATCAGCAGCGAGACGAAACCTGTCGCCAGCCCCTGCAATCCCGTGAAAAGAGACCACAGCGTGAGTGCGAAGAAATACGTCCAGCGGGTTCCGACGCGGTCCAGCATCACGCCGCCGGGAATCTGCGAAGCCGTGTATGTCCACGAAAACGCTGAGAAGATCACGCCCATCAGCGCGGGATTCAAGCCGAGTTCGTGACTCATGCTCGGTGCGGCAATGCCGGCGACGCTGCGATCCAGATAGTTGATCATCGTGCCGACCGCCAGCAGCGCGAGTATGCCGAAGCGGGCGCGGGTCCGCCGCGCGGTCGTGGCAACGTCGATTGCCGCGACTCCAGACTGAGTTGCCTGATTCATCTTGTCTCCATCCTGTCTGCTCTTTGTCTTGAGTGCACTATGCAACGCGGGAGACGGGCTCCCGTTGAGCAGATACTAGATAGTTGCCGCAAGCTTGTCGTATGCCGAGTTTCAGCTACCCTATAACTTTTGGTTAATATCCCCGGATACGCGTTCTGGAGGATGCATGCGGTTCAAGCTCAGGCAGATGGAAGTGTTTCGTGCGGTCATGCTGACCGGCTCGATCAACGCAGCGGCGAAGATGCTCTACGTGTCCCAACCGGCTGTCAGCAAGCTCATCTCCCACACTGAGACCACCTTGGGGCTGCGCCTCTTTGAACGCACGAAAGGCCGGCTGATACCGACAGCGGAAGCGCAGGCGCTATTCAGGGAAGTGGAGCAGGTCTATCAAGCGGCGCTGAGCGTCGATGAATTCGCGCGGGCGCTGGCGCTTGGGCCGGCGAGCCTGTTGCGGGTGTCGTGCAGTCCGTCGTTGGCGACGTCGATCGTCGCGCCTGCCATCGTCGAGTTGAAACGGCAGTTGCCGGCGCTCAGCGTGGACTGGCACACCACCCTGATGGCCGACATGCCGCTCGAAGTCTTGAGCAAGGCCGTCGACGTGGCGGTCACATCGATGCCGATCGAACACGAACACCTCGACGTGGTGCCGTTCATGCGCGGCAGGATGGTCTGCGTCGTGCCGCCGCTTCATCGTCTGGCCGCGCCCGAGCCGATTGCGCTGGCCGAGCTGATTGGCGAACCCATGATTCTCTTCAGGCGCGACATTCCGTTCGGCACGATGATCGCGCGCGCATGCCAGCAAGCCAATGTCGAACTGCAATCCGTGGTGGACGTCACGCGCGCGGACCAGGCGCTGGCACTGGTGAAAGGCGGACTCGGGCTCGCTATCGTCGACGAGTTCGCCGCCGAAGGTCAGGGCTTTATCGTCCGTCCGCTGATCGAGGAACTCGAACTCGTCTCCACCTTTGTCTATTCGAAGTTCTCTCCGCCTTCCCGCAACACGGCGTTGCTGATGCATGCGGTCTACAAGCAGGCGCAACGCATCGACCGGCAGATTGCGGGTGCGTCGCTGCCGGACTAGAGCAAACCCGCGAGATGCAGCACGACGAACGACCCGGCGCCGCCCGCTATCAACACCAACGCGTTGATTCGGGTCGTCATCACCAGCACGGTCGCGATTGCCGCGGTAAGCCACGCTATCCAGCCGCCATCGAGTTGTTTCATCAACACGTAGACGGCGGCCAGAATAAGACCGGCGGCGACGGGCCGCAGACCTGCCTGCAACGCGTTCAGCCAGCGGGCGCCTTCATGTCTGTTCCACACGTGCACGACACCGCACATCAGGAACGCCGTTGGCCCGAACAAAGCCAGCGTCGCCACGAGCGCTCCGCCAAAGCCGCCCACCTGCCAGCCGATCAATGTCGCGAGCAGCGACCCCGGACCCGGCGCGAGCCGCGCAATCGCGAAGTCGCTCAGGAATTGGGCGTGCGTCATCCAATGATGCACGTCGACGACTTGCCGTTGGACCTCGGCAATGATCCCTTGCCCGCCGCCGACCGTCACGATCGAAAGCGGTGCAAAAACCGAAAACAGTGCGATGAGATTTCTGGACACGTGAGGTAGCTTTCTGAAAGTTGCCCGACTGTCGTTATTGCTGCCGCGGCGAACGGACGTATTCGTAGCCGACGCTCAGGACGCCGGCTATCAACACTGTCCACACGAGCGACGCCCTGAATAACGCCACCGCCACGAAGGTCGCGATCAGCATGAGGTACGAAAAGAGCCGCCGCGGCAGCCTGCGCGCGGCGGTGATCGCCATCGCCGCGGATAGGCCGATTGCACCTGCCGCCGCACCCGCCAGCGCGGTATGCGTGAGTGGCAGATAGGCGATGGCCGAGAAGAATGCGCCGAGCAGCACGATCAGGACGGCCGGCGGGAAGATGATTCCGCAAAATCCGGCCAGCGCGCCGCGCCAGCCAAGCAAACGATAACCAATCCAGATGGCCAGATTCTTGATGTTGACGCCCGGCAGCGCCTGCGACAACGCCAGTCCGTTGAGGAACTCGTCCTCGCTCAGCCAGCGCCGGTCGTGCACGAACTCGCGCAGAAACCAGCCACTCAATCCCCCGCCAAAACTCGTGAGACCGATGCGGGAAAAAATAAGGAACAGCCCTAGCGCGGTCACCTCGCCCGGCGCACCTCCGCTGCCTCGCCCGATATCTTCACGCGTCGATGCCAGGTCCAGAACTTCTTGCCCGTTGGTGCCTTTGACCAATGCTGCCTCCTTACGAACTGTGTGGCAAAGCCGGTGAATCCCGGCGCTTCGTTGGCGTCGTTGCGGCCACAACGACGCTGTTACCCCGGTTTGCCCCGAGTGCTAAATGATAGCTGCAATAAGCCGGCCTATTTTACTCATCATGCAACAACGCCAAAGCTTCGCCGCCTGCGCGTCAATGCATACGGTCTCCTTGACACCCGTTCAGGACGGTATTTAATTCCACTATCTGCCGGCCGGGTCACAAAGTAGAAGTACATTACCTGCTGTTGCCGGAGATCGAATTTCGCACCGTGCGTGATTTTCACTTCATGCGGCGTTGTCGTTCGCCTGAGCGCCGGACCTTCTGATGCTGCAATCTCGCCGTGACGGGATGCATCCGCTGCGAATCGAGCCGCTTACCGTGCAGTCAACGCTGGAGACATGCCATGAGCCCGACCATCGATCGACAGTGGAAACGTTGGGCCGCAATCGCGAGTGCCATTCTGCTGGTGTCGTGCGGCGATTCGATCAATTCGAATCCGACCGTCCCCGATTCGATCATGCAGGTGATGCAAAAGCCGATCTACAAGAGCGCGACCTGGTCGATGCGAGTGGTCGACCTCGACTCGGGCGATGTGATCTACGACATGAACTCGAGCGCACAAATGCTGATCGGTTCGGTGCGCAAGCTCTTTTCGGTCGGCTCCGCGTTGAATCAACTGGGTGCGCAGCATCAATTCGTCACGCCGGTCTACCGGCAGGGTACGGTCAATGCTAGCGGCACCCTCACCGGCAATCTGATTCTGCTGGCAAGCGGCGATCTGACAATGGGCGGCCGAGCCAACCCGGACGGCACGATCGCCATCACGAACTTCGATCACAACGAGGCCGACTCGTTGGGCAACGCGATACTCGCCACGCCCGATCCGCTCGCCGGCTTCAATTCCCTCGCGGCGCAGGTCGCGGCTGCGGGCATCAAAACGATCAACGGCGATGTCGTGATCGACGACCGGCTTTTCGAGCCTTTCAACTTCCGCGGTGAGTTCAATGTGCGGCCGATCTTCGTCAACGACGACGTCGTCGACGTCACCCTGAACCAGAGCGCCGAAGGCTCGGCCGTTCCATTCGACTGGCGGCCCAAAACGGCCGCGTTTAGCGTGCAATCCACGCTCGCGACGGGCAGCGCGACCTCGGGTCTGGATATCAAACTCGCACCGGAACCGCCGTTGTGCATCGGCTCATCGGGTTGTGTCGGCAACGTAACCGGGAACGTGCCGGCCGGGTTCGTGCCGCCACTGACGAACGCCTACCCGCTGATTCGCACGTTTCGCGTGACCGAGCCATCCAATTACGCCCGCACGGTCTTTATCGAAGCCCTGGCCCGCGCGGGTGTCACGGTCACGGCGACGCCCGTCGCCGCCAATCCGGTTCAGTTACTGCCCGCGCAAGGCTCGTATTCGAGCGCGACGCAGGTTGCGCAACTCACTTCGCAACCGTATGAGCAATACGTTAGATACGTCATGAAGGTCAGCTATAACATCGGCGCTGATACGAGCCTCATGCTGTTCGGTCTTGCGAACAACAACGCCAAGACGCTGACCGACGCGTTGGCGGCGGAACAGAGCGTGCTGACCACCACGTTCAAGATCCCGTCGAGCCAGTATCACTTCATCGACGGCAGCGGCGGCGGCGACTCGACTGCGAGCGGCACTGCCGTCATTGCCATGCTGAGAGGCATGAGCACGACGCCGGTTTTTTCGCCCTACTTCGACGCGTTGCCGGTGCTGGGCGTAGACGGATCGCTGGCCACCATCACCGCCTTCGAATCCGATGCGACGCTTGCAGGGGCGAAAGGCCAGGTGCACGCGAAGACCGGCACTTACGTCACGGAGAACCCAAACGCGCCGACGTCACCGTTCCTGAGAGGACAATCCCTCGCCGGCTATATCGATGCGAAAAGCGGCCACCGGATCGCCTTCGTGCTGACGGTGAACAACGTTCCTATTTCGGGCATCATCGACGTGCTATCGGTCTTCCAGGACGAAGGCACGATTTCGGCGATGCTCTGGAAACTGCAGTAACGCGGCGGCGCAGCCTGCCTGCGTTTCGTCAATACCGTGCGTAGACGATGCCGAGTATTTCTGCCTCGTCGTCGAATACATCGAGCGTATCGGTGAGCGCGGCCACCGGACCGGCGTTGTTGACGAACAGCGCGTAGGCGAGCCGCCGTCCGCTCTTTGCGTCGATATAGCCGGCCATGTTCATGGCGATCATCTGGCCGCCCGTGACGGTCGCGCCACTCTTCACGGCGATATGCTCCTTGCCCGCCACGTTTTTACCGATTGCGGCAAGCGAGCCATCGACACCGAGAATCGAGAGTGCGTTCCGATACACCGTGTAGTTCGGCCGGCGGCTCATTACGCTGAGCAGCGTCGCGGTGGTGCGTGCCGTCGCGCGGCTGTCGGGCGTGCCGCTGCCATTGGTCGGAAAATTGAAGCCCGCTCCATCGAGGCCCAGATCGCCGGTCAAGGATTGACGCTCGGTGGCCAGCGCGTCGCCGACGGTCCGCGCGCCTTTCGTCAAACCCTGGTACATCAGGCTCAGATTAGCGCCCGTATTCAGGCTGACCTTGAGGATCAGCTTCGCGAACTCCGAATACGGCAACGAAGTAAAACTCGCGACCTGCGTCGCGCTCGTATACGTTTGCGGCGTGGGCAATTTGTCTGAAGCATTTGGCTGGACAGCGGGCGCCGACACCGTCACGCCGGCGCGTGCCAATGCGTCGATGAAGGCGGTCCGCGCAAAGGACGGCGGATCCTCGACACGCAGGTTGCTGACGTACAGGCCGTTGCCGATCAACGCTGCCCGATAGCCGGCAGGGATCGACGCCGGCGTGTTGAGGCTGGCTTCGCCGGAGATGGTTCCTTTGCAGCCGGGCGTGGCAAGACAACTTAGCGGCCCTTCGTCGAGCGCGTCGCCGGATGTCACGATGTCCGGTGCGCTGTTGGCCGCAGTCGTAATCGACGTTCCCTGCATGGTCATCGCGCTCGTGCGCGGCCGCCAGTCGAGCTGGCCAGGTTGCCCCGCGTTCGCACCCGGTGCGAGCGTCACATCGATCACGTTCTCGTTGATGAGAATCGGCGAAATGAGCACGTTGCCATTCGGCACGCGGAACGCGTCAAAGAGCCTGTCGTCGATGATCACGTCGCCGCTGATCGACGTGATGCCCGCCGCCCTGACCTGCGCGGCCAACTGGTTCACGGCCGTCAATGGATCTTCGGGTGTCAGGATCGCACCATTGAAGGCACGCGCCTCGTTATGATCGAAGTCGGTGAAATCGATCGTGCCGTCGGCCTTCATCCGGCCGCCGAAAGTCAGATCGCCGGATGCCTTGACGATGAGATCACCAGTCAGTTTGCCGGATGCGTCGATGGTGCCATTACGATAGACCGGCGTTTCAAAACGATAATCCGGACCGATGGCGTTGAGTGCCGTCCCCACCGAGAAGAGCTTGCGCACCGAGCCGGTCAATGACAGCACGTCAGGCTGCAGCGAGTACAGCACTTCGCCGGTGCCCGCGTCCATGACGATCATCGACCATTGCGACTTCGCACTCGTATAGCGCGGCTTGTCCATGATCTGCGTAATGGGATCTTGCGAGAGTTCACTGCCGCAACCGGCGACGAACGAACTTGAGGCGATCAACGCCAGAACAGCCAGGAATTGCATGCGCATGGGAATTCCCGCCGATCGCCATGGGAGAGTTTCAGCATAGTATGCCGGCGGCAGGAATACAAAATGCTCTGCTGCAACGCGCGGATTTGTCTCGTACGAGAGGGGGATTCGCTGACGCTAGTTCGTCTTCGGACGATAACGCAGCGAATCGATAATCAGCGCCATCGCTCGCGAAGACTCGGATCGGCTGGCGTAATACGCGTGCAGGCCCGGAAATGTCGGGCACCAGTCGTCGAGCACGCGAATGAGACGCCCCGCCGTAACGTGAGGTTGCGCCAGGTCGGACGGTATGTACGCAAGGCCGTAACCGGCCAATGCGGCATCGAGCATGTGATAGGTACCGTTGAACGAGAACTGGCCCTCCACACGAACCTGGACTTCTCGGCTGCCTTTTTTCAGCTCCCACGCGTAAAACGCTCCGAGTGTCGGCAAGCGCAGGTTGATGCAGTTGTGCGCCATCAGATCCTGCGGCTTTTTCGGCAACGGCTGCTTTTCCAGGTAGGCCGGCGTGCCGACGATCGACATCTTCATATCCGCGGCAACGCGCACCGCAATCATGTCCTTCGCGACCTGGTCTCCGTTACGAATGCCGATGTCGTAGCGGTCCGCCACGATGTCAGTTAAGCCGTAGTCCGTGATGATCTCGACCTTGATCTCCGGATATTTACGGAGCACCTTCGACAACCTGGGCCAGAGCACCGTGTTGGTCGCGTAATCGGTCGCGGTGATGCGAATCGTGCCGGCGGGTTTGTCGCGAAGCTCAGTGACGGCCGTCAGTTCGGTTTCGATCTCCTCGAAGCGCGGCGCTACCGTCCGCAGGATGCGCTCACCTGCCTCGGTCGGCGATACGCTGCGCGTGGTTCGCGTCAACAGCCGCAGGCCGAGCCTGGTTTCGAGCGCGCGGATCGTGTGGCTCAAAGCCGATTGCGATACACCGAGTTGGGCGGCCGCGCGAGTAAAGCTGCGTTCGCGCGCGACGGCGATGAAAGCGAGCAGATCGTTGAAATTTTCGCGTGGCATTGATGAACCGGCCTCATGGGTGATTGCGGAATTTAACCACTAGTTACACAGGTGTGCACTGGTTAAATTCGTCGGGTCAATGCCAGCTTTTATTTCACGTCGGTTGCGACGCGCCACCTGAACTAAAACTAGCCGCGTTTGCACAGGCATATAGGAATATTCATGAATGCATTTCATAACCTCTTGCGGTTTCATGGACTTAATCTCTAGACGGCGAATGCCTATCATCTGAACCTAGCCGCTGTTTATAGCGTGGTCCGGAAGAGTCGCAGACCGCAGGCGTAGCCTGCATGGAGAAAGCTAATGGATTATCGGTATTTGGGCCGTAGCGCTCTCAAGGTTTCACCCTTGTGTCTGGGCGCGATGATGTTCGGTGGTGAAACGGATGAAGCCACGTCGAAGCGCATCATCGATAAAGCGTTCGATCAGGACGTCAACTTCATTGACACAGCGGATGTCTACCACGCTGGCCGTTCCGAGGAAATCGTCGGCCGTGCGATTGCCGAGCGCCGCGACAGCTGGGTGATCGCCACGAAGTTCGGCTACCCGACGACGCAGGGTCCGAACGAACAGGGCCAGTCGCGCAAGTGGATCATTCAGTCGGTGGAAGCCAGTCTCAAGCGCCTCGGCACGGACTATATCGACATCCTCTACTTTCACCGCGCACTGCTCGATGCACCGCTCGAAGAAGGTGTCCGTGCGATTGGCGACCTGATTCGCCAAGGAAAGGTTCGCTACTTCGGCTTGTCCAACTTCCGCGGCTGGCGCATTGCCGAGATTGTGCGTCTTGCCGACCAGCTCGGCATCGAGCGCCCAGTCGCCAGCGAGCCGCTTTACAACATGGTGGACCGCACTGCCGAAGTCGAGCAGTTGCCCGCAGCGGCGCACTATGGCATCGGCGTCGTGCCTTATAGCCCGCTCGCCCGCGGCGTGCTGACCGGCAAATACACGTTGGATGGCGCGCCGCCGGCTGATTCGCGTGCAGGGCGACGTGACAAGCGCATCCAGCAGACCGAATGGCGGCCTGAATCGCTGGCGATCGCGCAGAAGGTTGCGGCGCACGCCGCGGCACGCGGTACCAATTCGATCGCCTTCGCATTGGCCTGGGTGCTTAAGAACAGAATCGTCAGCTCGACTATCGCCGGTCCTCGCACCGAGGCTCATTGGGACAGCTACGTTCAGGCGCTGAATGTGCAACTGGGAGCCGACGACGAAAAGTTTGTGGACAGCTTGGTGCCTCCCGGTCACGCATCGACGCCGGGCTATACGGATCCCGGATATCCGATTGAAGGTCGGCCAGCTTTCTGACGCCTCAAGACGCAAGCTTTTCCATACGGCGAATGCCAGTCGCTGACATAAAAACGAGCCTCCTAAGGATTCCCTGACCCAAAGTTCAGCATCGGCCACTCTTATTTTCTTGATCTCCTGACAGCACCGCGAAAACTGGCCGCATACGATGAACGCACGCCGATCGTCCTTCATCCGAGTGCTGCCATGGTTCCCTATCTGTCCGAAAGAGAAAACTCGATCGCGCACGTCAACGCAATGTGCTTGCATCTCTTCGACCGATGGTGCGAAACCAGAAGCGTCGTGCCGCTGACGCATCTGTTAAGAGGCTGGCCGATGATGAACAGCGACCCCGAGACCCTTCGGCGTCTCGGAACTGCGTTACGGGAGCTCAGACGACAACATCTGCACGACTCCAACGATGCCGCCTTTCAGGAAGTCTGCGAGCTATCGGATTGTGTCGAGGATCTGCTGATCCTGTCGTCCCTGCCAACGTGGCTGACGAGCGGCTGGTAGCGCGAGCGGCGACGTGGAGGACAGCGTGCATTTCAACGAGATCACTGACGAAGAGTGGCTGCTGCTTGCGCCCATCCTGGCGGATCCCCCGATTGTTCACCGGCAGCGCGGCCGGCCCCGCGCGGGGGGTGGGGGGGGGGGGGATGGCGGGGG